>NZ_JABUMU010000070.1:0-1225 GCF_013336625.1 Myxococcus sp. CA033
CTAAACCGGAGTTCGTGATTCTCGATCAGGCCGGAGGGCGGGCGGGCGTGAAGTGAGCGGGAAGAGGGAGCAGGGGCACCTCTCGTTCGGCTCTGTGTGCGCAGAAGACCTGAGAGCGAGAAGGCCCTGCCCGAGGGCAAAGGTAGGCAGTGGCTGAAGAGGAAGCAGCGCCAGGCGCTGCTGCGATGGGGCGAGAAGAGCGGCTGCCCGCTCACCATGCGACGGTGCATGGCGGTGGCGGCGGTGGGGAGGGGTGCCTCGTGCAACGCAGCAGCCCGGGACTTGGGCTGCGCCACCTCCACCGTCGTCAGCGCGGTGCGCCGCTACCGGGAGGACGGACGCGGAGCGCTGCGAGACAGGAGGGAGGGTAACGGCCAGCGCAAGGTCGACGAGCGATTCCGAGAGAGGCTGGCGCGGGTGTTGGTGGGAACGCCCGAGGACTGGGGCTGGTGCCGGCCCACCTGGACACGGGAGTTGCTGTGCTTGGAGCTTGAGCGCCGGGGGTTGCCCCAGGTGTCCGTGGCGACCATGGGACGCGCGCTCACCTGGCTCGGCGCGAGGCGCAAGGCGGCCAGGCCCATCGTCGAGTGTCCCTGGCCCGCCTGGAAGCGTCGGCGCCGGCTCTACGAGTTGAAGTGCCTGCATGCCCACAAGCCCCCCGAAGAGCCCGTGCTCCACGTGGATGAGGTGGACATCCATCTCAACCCCAAGGTGGGACACGACTGGTGTCTTCCGGGGCAGCGCCGGGTGGTGGTGACACCGGGCAACAACCAGAAGCGCTTCCTGGCCGGAGCGTTGAATGTCCGGACGGGGAAGCTGACGTGGGTGGAAGGCAACTCCAAGGCCAGCGACCTCTTCATCCAGTTGCTCTGGCGCCTCGCGGGTGAATACCGGCGCGCTCGCCGCATCCACCTCGTGCTGGACAATGCCGCGGTCCACACCAGCCAGAAGACTCGCAAGGCCCTTGCCCAACTTGGAGGGCGCATCGTGCTCCACTTCCTGCCGCCCTACTGTCCCCAGGGCAACCGCATCGAGCGCGTGTGGCTGGACCTGCACGCCAACGTCACGCGAAACCACCGCTGCCGCACCATGGACCAGCTCATGGTGCGGGTACATGCCTACCTCAACGCGCGGAATGCACAGCGCTCTGCCTGTCCATCCCTGCGCCGAGCCGACCTCAGGCGTGCCTCCTGACGTCGTGCGAGAATCGAGATCGTTGGTTTAG
>NZ_JABUMU010000071.1:0-1225 GCF_013336625.1 Myxococcus sp. CA033
CTAAACCAACGACCACGATTCCCGCATGACCTCAGGCGGTGCGCCTGAGGTCGGCTCGACGTAGGTATGGACTGGCAGAGCGCTGGGCGTTGCGTGCGGCGAGGTAGGCATGCACCCGAACCATGAGTCGGGACATGGTGCGGCATCGGTGGTTTCGGGTGACGTTGGCGTGCAGGTCCAGCCACACACGCTCGATGCGGTTGCCCTCGGGGCAGTAGGGCGGCAGGAAGTGGAGCACGATGCGCCCACCGAGGTGCTCGAGGGCCCTGCGTGTCTTCTGGCTGGCATGGACGGCGGCGTTGTCCAGGACGAGGTGGATGCGGCGAGCGCGTCTGTATTCGCCCGCCAGGCGCCAGAGCAGCTGGATGAAAAGGGCGCTGGCCTTGGACCTGCCCTCCACCCACGTCAGTCTCCCCGTCCGGACATTCAGCGCTCCAGCAAGGAAGCGCTTCTGGTTGTTGCCGGGCGTCACCACCACCCGGCGCTGTCCGGGCAGACACCAGTCGAGCCCCACCTTGGGATTGAGGTGGATGTCCACTTCGTCCACGTGGAGCACCGGCTCCTTGGCGGGCGTGTACGCCTCCAGGCACTTCAACACGTGGAGTCGGCGGCGGCGCTTCCACCCTGGCCAGGGGCACTGGACGATGGGCTTTGCCGCCTTGCGCCTGGCGCCAATCGAGGTGAGCACCCGGCCCATGGTCGCCACGGAGACCTGGGGAAGCCCTCGGCGCTGGAGCTCCAGACACAGCAACTCCCTCGTCCAGGTGGGCCTGCACCAACCCCAATCCTCCGGCGTTCCGGCCAACACTCGGGCGAGCCTCTCTCGGAATCGGCTGTCCACCTTGGGACGGCCGTTGGCCGCTCGCCTGTCTCGCAGCGCTTCGCGTCCGGCCTCTCGGTAGCGACGCACGGCACCGACGACGGTAGAGGTGGCACAGCCCAGTGCCCGCGCGGCGGCGTTGCATGACGCCCCTCTCCCCACGGCCGCTACCGCCATGCACCGTCGAAAGGTGAGCGGGCAGCCACTCTTCTCCCCCCACCGAAGCAGCGCCTGGCGCTGCTTCCTCTTCAGCCACTTCCTACCTTTGCCCTCGGGCAGGGCCTTCTCGCTCTCAGGTTTTCTGCGCACACAGAGCCGAACGGGAGGTGCCCCTGCTCCCTCTTCCCGATCGCTCCGCGCCCGCTTGCTCCCCATCCTGATCGCGAATCACGAACTCCGGTTTAG
>NZ_JABUMU010000072.1:0-1198 GCF_013336625.1 Myxococcus sp. CA033
CCCTCGGCCTGGGCGTTGCTCCAGGGAGAGGTCAGGGCAGCCCGGACGGCATCGCCATCCTTTTCGAGGCCCTCCGCAAAGGTTTCCACCGCGCGTACTCCGCACGCACGAGCCTCGCTCAACCACGCTTCGAAGGGCCTGCAGGACCTCGTTGGCCTTGCTCGCTGTGAAACGCCCCGCGAGCGCACGAGTTCGCAGAACCGCCGGGTCAATGCGACGACACGCGACGCTTCCTCATCCTGCTCAATGCGCGCCAACGTCGCGGTCTCCGCGGAGGTCAACTCCGAGGGCCTCTTCACGCACAACCATGCCAATTGCTTCGGCGAGGGGAGTGCGTCAGTGCTCGTGCCCTTCGACCACCAGTTGCCGCCGGGGTATCCGCGCGCCCCTGAGCGAGGCCGAACGGTCCGTCGCACCTGGAGCCAACGGTGGACCTGCCGCGAGGTGCCACGAAAGCCTTGGGCGCGAATCTCCCGCCAGAGTTCGCGGGCGTTCTCACACCCCGCGGCTTGTCGCCGCGTCAGGTACTCCAGATAAGGGTCGAGGATGCTCGGTCCAGGCACGCGCGCCGCGCGCTCAGGGAAGACTTCGGCGGCGGCGTATTTGCGCACCGTCCCTCGCGCAAGTCCCAGTGTGTGACTGATTCTCAGCAGGGGCTCTCCCGCCAGGTGACGGCGCTGTACGGCTTCATATGCAGCGACATGCCGGGAGCGGCTCTCCGCTCGGGCGTGAGCTTCGGCGTGAGTTCGCGAGAAGCTGGTGTGACGACGCGCGGGAGGAGTGTCTCCGCTCGAAACGGCTGGTAGCGCTCTAAGTCGGGGGTGAGCGCTGGTCATCCAGCGTTCCATCATTTGCCGTCCATTCAGCAGCAAGTGCCAGCGGTCCGCCACCTGCTGGGCCTCTGGAGCGCCCAGCACCACCGCTCGTGCGTACTCGGTCGACCGGTCTCTGGCGATGACTTCCACGCCGGGGTGGTGGCGCAGCCATGCGCTCACCGTGGGAGTCGAGCGGTCTGGCAACACGTCCCGCACGCAGTGCTCTTCCAGGTCAACAAGGATGGAGCCGTAGGTGCGTCCCTTGCGCAGCGCCCAGTCGTCGAGGCCGAGGACGCGAGCGGGGCTGGGAGCAGGCAGCGGAGCGCGGCGAATCAGCCGCAGGAGGGTATCGGGACTGGTGGGCATGGCCAGGGGCTTGAGCA
>NZ_JABUMU010000073.1:0-1167 GCF_013336625.1 Myxococcus sp. CA033
CGGCGGCGCTGTTGGTGCTCGAAAAAAAACTTCAGGCGATGGGGTGGGACGACAGGCACTCGGGCGACGAGGACGACGCAGCGGACGAGAAGAGCGAGAAATGACGCTCGCCCACGTCGACGAGGCCCTGGAGAGGGGCGTGCGCCTGGAGGCCATCTGCGAGCGGCTCGGGGTGGCCCCGCGCACCATTCAGCGTTGGAGGAAGCCAGCCACGGCGGAGGACCGGCGGTGCGGACCACATACCCGTCCGGCCAACCGGCTGTCCGAGGCGGAGCGGCGCCGAATCCTGGCGGTGGCCAACAGCGAGGAGTTCCGGGACGCCTCGCCCAAGCAGATAGTCCCCAGACTGGCGGACCAGGGCGAGTACGTCGCCAGCGAAGCGAGTTTCTACCGGGTGCTGCGCGAAGCGGGGCAACTGGCTCACCGAGGCCATGCCAGGGCGCCCACGCCCAGGCCCCGGGCCGAGCACACCGCCACCGGGCCCAACCAGGTCTGGAGTTGGGATATCACCTACCTGAAGGGCCCGGTGAAGGGCGCCTTCCTCTACCTGTACCTGGTGGTGGACGTCTTCAGCCGGCGAATCATGGGCTTCGCGGTGCACGAAGAGGAGTCGTCCGAGCATGCCTCGGTCCTCATCCGCCGCTCTTGGCAGCAGGCCGGCTGCCCCGAGGGGCTGGTGCTGCATTCGGACAACGGCGGCCCGATGAAGGGCGCCACGCTGCTGGCCACCTTGCAGTACCTGGGCGTCACCCCGTCCTTCAGCCGGCCCCGCGTCTCGGACGACAATGCCTTCTCCGAGGCTCTCTTCCGCACGCTGAAGTACCGCCCCAGCTTCCCCCGGCGGCCCTTTGCGTCCGTCGAGGATGCGCACGCCTGGGTGACGCGCTTCGTGGACTGGTACAACACCGAGCACCGACACTCCGCCATCCGCTTCATCACGCCCGACGACAGGCACTTCTGCCGTGAGGCCACGCTGCTGGCTCGACGCCACCGGGTATACCAACGCGCCCGAGCCAGTCACCCCGAACGCTGGAGCCGCGACACTCGCAACTGGACGCCAGCAGGCCCCGTCCGTCTCGGCCCCTCTCCGAACCTCACCCCGGCCGTGCAGGAGTTGAAGCGCATCGGCTGAACCCTCTCACGCGACATCTACCTTGACGCTCACCG
>NZ_JABUMU010000074.1:0-1103 GCF_013336625.1 Myxococcus sp. CA033
CGGAACCTGTCAACGCGGATGAGACAGCGACTTCGTGAGATTACTTAGCGGTCTGCTGAGAGGTGGAGAGCCGTGCGGGGTCGTTTATCCAGACGGCGTTCGGCAGCGCCTGAGGCTTGGGAGGGCCGAGAGGGAAGCGCTCGGGGTGAGCGGCGTAGGCGGCGGCGAGCACGGCGGCTCGGGTCGCGATGCGCTCGGCGGCCAGGCCGTGGTGCACGTCGTGCGGCGTGAGCAGGCCAAGGCCCGAGTGGTGATGCTCCTGGTTGTACCAGCCGAAGAAGTCGCCGCAGAAGCCGCGAGCGTCGTGGAGGCAGCCGAAGCACTGGGGGAAGTCAGGCCGGTACTTCATCGTCTTGAAGTGGGCCTCGCTGAAGGGGTTGTCGTTGGAGACATGAGGCCTGGAGTGCGTCTTGGTGACGCCCAGGTCGGCCATCAGCAGGGCCACCGGCTTGGAGGTCATCGAGGAGCCTCGGTCGGCGTGAATCGTCAACTGGCCGGGCATTACGCCCTGGCGCTCGCACGTCTGCGCCAGCAGCTTCTGGGCCAGGGTGGCCGACTCGCGATGCGCCACCATCCAGCCGACGACGTAGCGGCTGAAGACGTCCAGGACGACGTAGAGGTAGAAGTACGTCCACTTCGTCGGGCCATGCAGCTTGGTGATGTCCCAGCTCCAGAGTTCATTGGGCTTCGTCGCGTGCAGTTGGGGCACCGGGTGGTTGGGATGGCGCAGTTGGTCGCGTCGCTCGCGCACCTCGTGGTTGCTGGCGAGCACCCGGTACATGGTGCGCTCCGAGCACAGGTAGCGGCCCTCGTCGAGAAGCTGCGCGTAGACTTCCGCGGGCGCGGCATCCGCGAATCTCGGCTCATGCAACACCGCGAGCACCTCGGCCCGCTGCTCGGGCGGCAGGGCTCGCGGTGGGCTGGCCCTGGGCACCAGCACCTGCCTCGGCTGAGCCCTGCGGTAGAAGGTGGCGCGAGACAGCCCCAGTGCCTGGCACACGGGCGCTACGCCCAACTGGCCAACCGCCTCCCTGGCCACCTGCATCAGGGCTCCTCGTCTGGCTTGGGCAGTTCCACTCCGAGGATTTCCGATACTTTTTTTT
>NZ_JABUMU010000075.1:0-1037 GCF_013336625.1 Myxococcus sp. CA033
AGGCGAGGCGGGACTGGGTGAGGGTGGAGGGAGGGGCGAAGTCGTCGCCGGAGGCGTCAGCTGCGGCGAAGTCGGGAGGAGGAAGAGCCTTCCTGTCGAGCTTCCCGTTGGCGGAGAGAGGGAAGGACGGGAGGGAGACGAGAGCAGCCGGCACCATGTACTCGGGCAGGCGCTGGGAGAGGAATGAGCGGAGCGCGGACGTGTCGACGTCCTGCTCGTTCGAGGTGAAGTAGGCGACGAGACGCTTGTCGCCGGGGACGTCTTCGCGAGCGAGGACGACGGCTTCCTGGATGCCAGAGAAGAGGCGGAGAGCGGCCTCGACTTCGCCCAGCTCAATGCGGAAGCCACGGACCTTCACCTGGAAGTCGGAGCGGCCGAGGAACTCGAGAGTGCCGTCGGCGAGCCAGCGGACTCGGTCCCCGGTGCGGTAGAGGCGAGCACCAGGAGTGCTGCTGAAGGGATGCGGGACGAAGCGCTCAGCGGTGAGGTCAGCGCGGTTGAGGTAACCCCAAGCGAGGCCGTCACCCCCGACGAAGAGCTCTCCAGGGACGCCCGGAGGCAGGGGCTGGAAGGAGGCGTCGAGAACGAAGGCGGAGGAGTTGGAGAGAGGAGCGCCGATGGGGACGGAGCGGGAGAAGGAGTCCCCATTCCGCAGCGAGTGAGTGGCGGAGAAGGTGGTGTTCTCGGTGGGGCCGTAGCCGTTGACGAGGACGTGGCCCGGGGGCAGCCGCGAGAGGTGCTCGCGGACGCGAGAAGGCGGCAGGACGTCGCCACCGGCGAGGACCTGGCGGACACCGGCCAGCGCGACGGGTTGAGTCGCCACCATCTGCTCGAAGAGAGCGGCGGTGAGCCAGAGGGAGGTAATGCCCTCGCGGACAAGCAGAGCGCCCAACTCCTCGAGGGACAGGGCATGAGGAGGAGCGAGGACGAGCTTGGAGCCGTGGAGGAGAGCGCCCCAGATTTCGAGGGTGGAGGCGTCGAAGGCGACGGGGGCTGCGTGGAGCCAGACGTCGGAAGCGGCGAAGGAGATGAAGGAA
>NZ_JABUMU010000076.1:0-905 GCF_013336625.1 Myxococcus sp. CA033
TCGAGCAGGCCGCCGATGTCGTCGCCGAAGTCACCGCAGAGCAGGGACAGGTCGAACTTGGCCGTGCCGCTGTCCACCTGCATCGGCTCGAGCGGACTCTTCTCCTCACCGTCCTGCGGCCCGGCCGAGCGGCCCGTGTTCTGAAGAGCGAACATGACCTGGAAGAGCGGAGACCGGCTCAGGTCGCGCTCGGGCTTCAGCTCGTCGACGAGCTTCTCGAAGGGCACGTCCTGGTGAGTGTACGCGCCGAGCGTCGTCTCCTTCACCTGAGCCAGCAACTCGCGGAACGTCATCTCCCCCGTCAGCCGTGCGCGCAGCGCGAGCGTGTTGACGAAGAAGCCGACGATGCCCTCTATCTCCGAGCGCTGCCGATTCGCGATGGGCGAGCCGACGACGATGTCGTCCTGGCCCGAGTAGCGAGCGAGCAACACCTGGAACGCGGACAGCAGTGCCATGAAGGGCGTGACGCCTTCACGCAGGCACAGCGCGCGCAGCTCGGCGGTGAGCTGCGAGCCCAGCTCGATGGGGAGCGTGCCGCCGTTCGCCGTCTGAACGGGAGGACGCGGCCTGTCGGTGGGCAGCTCCAGTGCGTGGGGAGCCCCGGCGAGCTGACCTCGCCACCAGCTCACCTGCTTGGAGAGGGCTTCGTCGCGCAGCCAGCCTCGCTGCCACGCCGCGTAGTCCGCGTACTGAAGCTCCAGCGGCGCGAGCGGCGAGGGGAGTCCCTGGGCAAACGCGGCGTAGAGCGCTCCGACTTCCCGCGTGAGGATGCCGCTGGACCAGCCATCCGAGACGATGTGGTGGACGGTGACGAGCAGGATGTGGCGCTGCTCGGAGAGGCGAAGCACGGAAGCACGGAGCAGCGGGGCCTGGGAGAGCTCGAACGGCTTCTGCGCTTCGAGTTG
>NZ_JABUMU010000077.1:0-877 GCF_013336625.1 Myxococcus sp. CA033
AGAGCCTCTATCAAATGTGAGGATAGAGGCTTCGGAAGAGCATGACGCAGCAGCCGAGGACGAGGAAGCCGAAGTGGACGTCGTCCCTGCGCTCGTCACGGACACGGAGCCGACGAAGTTGATTTTTCCAGGCCAGAGTGCGCTCCGCCACCCAACGGTGACGCCCCAGGCGCTCCTTGGACTCGACACCTGGTCGCGCGATTCGTGGTGCGATGCCGCGCTTTCGAAGCCCGCGCCGGTTCTTCTTCGAGGCGTAGGCCTTATCCCCGTGGACCTTCCTGGGACGGAAGCACCGTTGCCCTGAAGGCATCCTCACCGGAGGTATGGAGTCCACGAGGGGAAAGAGTTCGTGGGTGTCGTGCACGTTCGCCGCCGTCAGCGACTCGGTGAGCGGCAGTCCATGGGCCTCTACGAGAAGATGATGCTTGCTACCCGCCTTCGCGCGGTCCGTCGGATTTGGGCCCGTGAGGGCCCCCTTTTTGAGGCCCGGACAGACGACGAGTCGATGCTGGCGCGGGAGAGGTCCACCCTGCCTCGTAGTCCCAGTTCATCCAGCAGTTGGTGTTGGAGCTTTTCCCAGACCCCGGCCTCGGTCCATTCCTCCAGCCGGCGCCAGGCTGTCATGCCCGACAGGCCGAACTGCTTGCGAGGAAGCATCTCCCATGGAATGCCGCTCCTCAGCACGAAGACAATGGCCTCCAGCGCCGCTCGGTCATCTGCTCGGGGGCGTCCAAGCTTCTTCTTGGGTCTCGGCGGAGGCAGCAGCGGCGCCACACGCTGCCAGAAGGCGTCGGGAACGAGTTCGCGGACCATGCACTCAAGCTGGGGATGCCCTTCGTCGGTGGCCACCCCAGCCCTGACTTTTGTTAGGTCCTCT
>NZ_JABUMU010000078.1:0-875 GCF_013336625.1 Myxococcus sp. CA033
GCCCAGTTGAGGGCGAGGTCCGCGACGGCCTCCCAGCCCGGCTGCGCCACGGTGTAGTGCGAGCGGCCCTTGAGCTCCACGTACTCCGTCACCGCCTTCGACTTCGCGTAGCGCTTCACGTTCTCCCGCTGGATTTTCGCCGGGAGGATGATGTCCGAGTCACCCGAGAGGAACAGCAGCGGCGCGCGCTCGTCGTTCTTCAGATTCACGGTGACTTCGGAGTGCGGCGTCAGGTTGGCGAGGGCGCCCTGGAACAGCGCGCGGCCCGAGCCCGGCACGTACTGCGTGCGGTACACCTCGTCCGACTCCTCCTGCGTCAGCGTGTTGGTGAAGGCGTAGTGGAACTGCTCGGGCGTCATCGGCGCGGGGCGGTTCACGTTGGCCGGGTTGAGCAGCGTGGACGCGGTCGACTTGATGGTGGTGAACGGCAGCGTGTAGACGCCCTTCACCGGCGCGGAGTGGATGGCGACGCCCGCGGCGCCCACGCCCCTGTCCAACAGCATCTGCACGAAGGCGCCGCCGTAGGAGTGGCCCATGAGGATGGGCGGGGTGGGCAGCGCGCGGATGATGCGCTCGTAGTGGTCGACAATCTGCTTCACGCGCAGATTCTCCAGCGGCGTCGGGTCCTTCTGGAGCGCCTCCACGCCGACCTCCAGGCCGGGCCAGGACGGGGCGATGACGCGGTAGCCGGCCTTCGTGAAGCGGTCAACCCAGCCCTGCCAGCTCCTGGGCGTCATCCACATGCCGTGGACGAGGACGATGGTGTCGGGCTGGGTCTGGGTCTTCTGGACGGTGGCGCTCATGGCGTACTCCCTCTTGGGTTCACCGCGTCTGCCGCGGTGTGCGTTGCTGACAAGAGGAACAGTAGAGACCTG
>NZ_JABUMU010000079.1:0-848 GCF_013336625.1 Myxococcus sp. CA033
GAAGGGTCGGAAGCAGGCCAAGGGATGAACCACCCAGCGTCGCTGACGCTCCGACCGCTCGCCATCAGCCGGAATCGCTGCTCGGCTTGAGCCGGAACGAGTGCTCACCATGACCGGAATACGCACTGGGCCTGACGATGCTGGAGTTCGCCACGGGCCGGCATCTCTACGACCCGGGCAACTTGAAGCTGTCGGACCTGGAGGCGCGCATGTCCGAGGAGGAGCGGCGTCGCGTACTGAAGGCGACCGTCAGAAGCATGGACGCGGGGCTGACGTCGGTCGCGGAGGATGCGATTTGCTGGGCCATGGCTTACCGCCCCCTTGATGTGGATGTCGCAGTCCTGGGAGTGCCTGAGCCTCTCCGCGCCATTCTCCGCAAGCTGTTCCACCGCAAGCCTTCGGACCGCTTCGAGACGGCCGACGACCTGGAGGGCGCGCTTCGCATTCGGCTGGATGACCTGGGGCCCTATGGCCCGGACGATGCGGTGAATGAAGTCCAGCAAGCTCTCACCGACGCGGGCGATGCGATGGAGGAGCTGAACTTGCTCGACGACGAGGGCGGCTTCATCCCTGCCGATTGGCGGGCTCACCCTGATCACGTCGAGACGCAGCCCGAAACGCGCAACGAAGACGAGCTGACGACGGACCCCCGTCCTGGTGCTCGTCGCGCTGTGAAGGCGCCGCCGACCGCCTGACGTCGGCACCTATCTCCACTTACCGCTGCTGATTCACCACCGGCCCGACGCAAGTCGCTGCGCCGACCGGGAGACGTGTGTCTTTCGTGCCTCATTCCGGGGCGCGCATGGGGGACGTGTATGCAAAGGATGCGAGGTTGGATTGTCGCGTTG
>NZ_JABUMU010000007.1:0-64871 GCF_013336625.1 Myxococcus sp. CA033
ATCGTCCACGGCGGGAACTCCTCGGCTCCCCTGCCAGGGGGAGACCGTCTCGGTTGGTTTCACCGAGGAGCTTCCCTCTTTCACGCTCATCCCTGCTCGCCGACTACACACTTATAGGGACACGACCGATGGCGACACCTACCACTACCACTCCAACGACGATCACAGTTCCTACGACGATCTCCGGCGCCGCCAGGACGCAGAGCCCGAATCCCAGGACCGCCGTGCCCGCAGACGCGACTGCGCACCTTCCCATGGAATCGTTGAATCGAATCCGGTCATGGTCGAGAGCATGAAAGCACTGCTCCGCCAGAACGGGCCAGGGCTGTGAATCCTCTCGGACGACGCAACGCCCGCCGTCAGTCCAGGGCAGTTCTGCCGCTCGCTGGAGATTGGCAAGCCTCAGGTTCCGTGCCGCTGACGCTATTGGGCCCGGCGCCGACGTAGCACAGGCCGAGAGTATGAGCAGAAATCCGATGCACACGCGGAAACGCATAGCCACGTCCTTTCGAGCAGGAGAGGGCGTAGTGGGGCAAGGTCAGGCCACATGGTCGCTGCACGCCGACGGCCAGTTGGCCTACACCTTTCCACTGGTTTGTCATACAGCCCAGGTGGCACCTCTCAGTGGCCCTTGCGCGAGAGGTCCAACTGGATCGCCTCGAACTGCTCCAGGGCTGCACGCAGGTCGTCGACAATCTCCCCGGCAATGACGTCCGGATCTGGGAGGTTTGCTGAGTCCTCTAAGGATTCGTCCTTGAGCCAGAAGATGTCCAGGCTCACCTTGTCCCGCTGGAGCAGTTCCTCGTATCCGTACGAGCGCCAGCGCCCCTCCGGAGCCTTCGTCTCGGACCACGTCGCCTCGCGCTGGTGCCGGTTCTCCGGCAGGTAGCAGGCAACGAACTCGTCGAGGTCCCCCCGCTTCAACGGGTTCGTCTTCAGCGTGAAGTGTTTGTTCGTGCGCAAGTCGTAGACCCAGAGCTTCTCGGTCCAAGGCTTCTCTCGGCCCGGCTTCTTCTCGAAGAACAGGACGTTTGCCTTCACGCCTTGCGCATAGAAGATGCCTGTTGGCAACCGCAGCAGCGTGTGCACCTCGCACTCGTGGAGCAGCTTTCGGCGAATCGTCTCCCCAGCTCCACCCTCGAATAGCACGTTGTCGGGCACCACCACTGCAGCTCGCCCGTTCACCTCCAGCAGTGTTTTGATGTGCTGCACGAAGTTGAGTTGCTTGTTGCTCGTGGAGGCCCAGAAGTCGTCGCGTACGACGGTGAGGGCCTCTTTTTCCTGCTCCCCATCTGCGTTGATGACCGTAACCGAGGACTTGCGCCCAAAGGGCGGATTGGAGAGCGCGATCTTCCACCGCTTACCCGGGTCGCTGCGAATGGCGTCGTCCACCACGACGATGGGAGTCACATCCCCGCCGATGCCGTGGAGCAACAGGTTCATCGTGCAGAGGCGGGCGGGTGTATCAGCGATCTCCCATCCCCGCAGTGCCTCCAGCTTGAGGTGCTTCTTCTGATCCTTATCGAGCTTGTTGTTCCGGGCAATGAAGTCGTGGGCCGCGAGCAGGAAGCCGCCGGTGCCCACGGCCGGGTCCACGATGGTTTCCCCTGGCTTGGGCTGCACTACGTCCACGAGGGCGCGGATCAACGCCCTTGGGGTGAAGTACTGCCCGGCCCCGGACTGGGTGGCCGTCTTCTCCAGCAGGCCCTCGTAGGCGTCGCCCTTCACGTCGGCGTCGAGGCTCGACCACTGCTCGCGGTCCAGCAGGTCCACGATGAGGCGGCGGAGCTTTGCCGGGTCTTGAATCTTGTTCTGGGCCTTGCGAAAGATGAGGCCCAGTGTCCCCTTTGACTTGCCTAGCGTCTCCAGCAGGCGGCGGTAGTGGGTTTCGAGCGCGTCGCCTTCCTTGCTCATCAAGCTAGGCCAGTCGAGGCCCTTGGGAGCGGGCGATGGACGGTTCCACGGAGACTGGGTCTGCTCGTGCGCCATCTTGAGAAAGAGCAGGAACGTGAGCTGCTCGATGTAGTCGCCGTAGGAGAGGCCATCGTCCCGGAGAACATCGCAGTAGTTCCAGAGCTTCTGGACGATTTGGGCCGAATGGTTGCTCATCGTGTTGCCTTCATTTTGAGGGCAGCGGTGGTCTGCCTGGCTCGGATCTGTTTGGGTACAGGTTTGGTTTCCACTGCGGCAGAGATGAGCTCGAGAAGCTTGTAGGCAGGCTCGTCACGCGGATCTTGAGGAACCAGCGATCCGTCGAATGCGCGCTGAAGAATTGACTGTCTTAGTTTCGCGGCGCGCGTCAAACTGAGTAGGATGGATGCTTCTGCGACCTCCGCCACCGACATTCTGGCGGAGACCTCAGCCTCAATTCGATCTTGCTCGGCCTTTGGCGGAAGCGGGAATGGCGAGGCGACAAGCTTCTCCAGAGTCAGGTGCGCGATGTTCGTGGTAATCGAGGAGAGCCGCATGAATGCGCCCGTCTTCACATTTGAGCGGAAGACAATCTGGGCGAACTCGGGAGACGGCCCATGCTGAGTGGCCCGAAAACGATGGAGAGTCTTCTGAAAGCAGAGATCTGCGATGGAGCCCCGGTAGATGGCGCTCTGTCCGACGAGTTCAGGGCTCTGCCCTTCGCTCAGTAGAATGTCGCCATTTAGTAGTTGATATTTGGCACGGTGATTGTCATCGAAGTCCATTGACTCGATGTCGGAATAGTCAATGTAATTGTCTTTGATGTTCGCAACGCGCAAGTACGGGCGCGTGTGCTGCCCCGTGAGATACTGCGGCGCGCGCTGCCGACCAAGCAGAACGTCACCCACAGCCCCGACAGTGCTCCAGACCCAGCCCTTGGGGAGAGGTGAGAGTTTTGACGAATCTGCGGGCTCGGGCTCTACGTATCTTGCTTTCCAATGCTCATCCTTAGGCGGCTTCCCGGCTGCCTTCATCTTGGCAAGCTGGTCGGCCTCCCAGCGGGTGCGGCGCTCCTTGAGGATGCGAACGAGGAGCTTGTCAGCGGGCTCATAGTCGCGCTTCTCGCGCCGGGCGAGTTCGGCCTCGGTCGGAACCAGCCGCCCCTCGCACGCGGCCTTCAGGACTGAGGCGCGGTAGCGCTTGAGTTGGGCGTGTACTCGCTTGAGGGCTTCAACTCCAGCGTCAAGGCGAGTAACTTGTTTCTCGACCTCTCCCACGATCCGGATTTGCTCCGACAATGGAGGAATCGGAAGTCTGATTGACTCAATCTCGCCCTGTGAAATCTTCCAGATGCCTGCAGTCGTCTTGACTCGCCTTTCGATTTGTTCGCGAACGCCCGGACAAGACCAGACCGTTTGAACCCAGCCTGTGCTGCGAATCGGTTCGCAAATGCGAGCGCGAATCATCGTATCTGGGAAGATGACTCTCTTGGCGGGCTCTTGTGCAGAGGTTCCTCGCCCGACGAGGGCCAGACTCCCATTGCCACGGGAGATGAAGAAATCCTGCTCTTGCACCTCAAGGTCGATAACCTCATCCCAGTCGATGGGTAAAAAACGTACCTTGCTCCAATCAAAGCCACGCTCACTCATTGCATTGAGTTTGAGTGCTGGCACCCCGGGTGGTGTTTCGGACCCCTTGATAGAGAGTCCATTTGCAAGTGGTTCGGACAGAAGATCCCCGAAGGTAACCCAGACCCAACCAGCTGGAAGCTGTATCCGTTCCGGCAACGTCATGCGACCAACACCTCATTCAACTCTTCGAGCAGCTCATCAAGCCTGCCCGCGAACACCTGATGGACCCGCCCGAGCCCGCCCTTCTGGTTGAAAGGCACATCCTCGAAGTCTTCCCTCTCGATTTTGAAGCTCGCGGCGACGTGGTCCTTGATGAGCGCGAGCCACTGGCGCTGTTCCTCGGAGAACTTCCTCCCCCGGTTCTCCTGCTGGGCAAGCCAGTTCTGGAACCGCTCCTCTACTTGATCCATGAAGGGCACCAGCTGTCGGTCCTTGTGGAGCGCGAAGCGCACCAGCGACACGATGTCCGTGAGCAGCCGCTTGCCCCCGGCCCCGCGCACCTTCGCCTTGTCGAGCGTCTCGTACGCCCGCCAGAGCGCCTCGGGCGTCCATGTCCGGGGCGGAGCCTTGATTTCCTCGGCCAGCGCCTTGATGTCCTTGAACGTGAGTTGCTTTGCGTACGGCTGCGAGTACAGCACTTGGATAGCGGTGAGCTCGTCCTTGTGTTCCTCGATGTACTGCTCAAAGGACTGCACCAGCCCGCGAGCCTTCTCGGTAGCGGCGGCGTCGAAGCCCGCTCCCAGCACCGTGTCCACGCTGACTGTGTCGAGGGTCTGCTCGAAACTGCGCTTGATGAACGAGAGCTCGTTGCGCAAGTCCGGGTTCGCCGCCAGTGGAGCCACCGCCGCCCGAATCGCCGCCTCCGCGGCCCGTGAGACCTGCACCATCGTGGGTTCTTCTCCGGTGAGCAGCTTGTTGGCCACCCGCGCTGCCTCGACGTGCCTGTCCGGATCCAGCGCCTCCACCATGCTGCCCACCAACTCCTCCAGCGACTTGCCATGGGCCAATCGAGCGAGCCGCTCCTTCTCGGGCTTGCCCAGTCGCTGATTCATCCGGGCCAGGCGGCTGGCCAGCGAGGAGATGACATCTCGGTCCGTGCCGCCGGCGGCCACGACCTGCAGCAACCTATCGAAGGCTACGGCAGGCTGCTTCTCCAGCGAGCGGGTATCGACGAAACCGCTCTCACACATGCCCACGCAGTCCACGAGGATGAAGTGCGTCTTGGCGGGGGCGTCGGGCGTCACTGACTGGAGGTCGCTCGGACTGATGACTCGGACTCCGCGCCCCTTCATCTGCTCGAAGAAGTTGTGGCTCTTCACCGTGCGCATGAACATCACGATTTCCAGCGGCTTGATGTCGGTGCCGGTGGCGACCATGTCCACTGTCACGGCGATGCGCGGGTTGTAGGAATTGCGGAATGAGGAGAGCAGATCCTCGGGCTTGATACCGGTGGTCTTGTAGGTGATCTCTTCGACCTCCTTGCCGCCCGGGCCCTTCTTCTTCGTGACGATGCGAGCGGTGCCAGTGCGGTAGGTGATCTTCTCGCAGAACTCGTTGCCCTTGCCGAACTCCTCGCGGAGGACGCGGACGATGTCGTCGGCGTGGGAGTCGTCCTTGGCGAAGATGAGCGTCTTGGGAACTTCCTTGCGGCCGGGAAATATCTCGGTGAAGAGCCGGTCCTTGAAGGTGTGGATGACGGTGCGCAGTTGGTCCACCGCCACTACGTCCCGGTCGAGCTGGCTGGCGGAGTAGGTCAGGTCCTCATCGAGCTGTTGCCACCGGACGGCCCGGGACTCGCGGTCGCGCTTGTCCACGAAGAGGCCTGCCTCCACCTTCGAGCCGCCCTCGGTGATTCGGGTGCGGATGCGGTACACGTCGAAGGGCACGTTCACGCTGTCGCCGACGGCGGCCTCGTGGTCGTACTCCATGACGAGGTTCTGGTGGAAGAAGCCCAGGGTCTGCTTGGAGGGCGTCGCGGTGAGTCCGACGAGTGACGAGTCGAAGTACTCCAGCACCTGACGCCACAAGTTGTAGATGGAGCGATGGGCTTCGTCGGTCCAAAGGAAGTCGAAGAACTCGACGGGGATGCTGGGGTTGTAGGGGACCGGGAGCGGTTGGGTGCTCAAGTCCGTGAGCGTGGTGAAGGCCGAGATCTCCTCGTCGTCTTCCTTCAGCTCCTGGCCCGAGAGCATGGAGTAGACGCGCTGAATGGTCGCGATGCAGACCTTGGCCACCGGGTCGAGCTTGTTCGAGGTGAGGTGCTGGACGTTGTACAGCTCGTGGAACTTCCGGCCGTCGTCTGGAGTCACGTACTGCTGGAATTCCTTGAGCGTCTGGCGACCAAGGTTGGCGCGGTCCACGAGGAACAGGACTCTCTTGGCGCCACCGAACTTGATGAGCCGATAGATGGAGCTGACCGCGGTGAAGGTCTTCCCCGAGCCGGTGGCCATCTGGATGAGGGCGCGCGGCTTGCCGGCGAACAGGGAGGCTTCGAGGTTGCGCACAGCCTTGAGCTGCGCGGGCCAGAGGCCCTTGGGCTCGATGTCCGGCATCTGGCGGAGGCGCAGCCGCAGAGTGGAGGGCTGGAGACTGCGCGGGGCGGGTTCGCCGTTCTCGAGGGGGAGCAGCGGTGGTGGGTTCTGCTCAGGGTCGAGCCACTCTGCGAGTGTCTCGGGCTTGTGAAAATGGAAGAGGCGGCGGCTGCGGGGTTCCGGATCCAGACGGTTGGTGAAACGTGTCTCCACGCCCGTGCTTTCGTAGAGGAACGGCAGTGGGCGGACGTGGGCCGGGAAGAGGGACGGGACGCCGCGCGCATATTTCTCCGACTGGACCTCGACGCCTGCGAGGAGGGTGCCTTCTTTCTTGGCCTCGATGACACCGGCCAGCTTCCCGGCGACGTAGAGGGCATAGTCGGCTGTGCCGTGACCTCGATCCAGGGGGAACTCGCGGACGGCCACCCCAATCCCAGCGGCGAGGTTCAGTTGGGCGTAGTCCTGAACGTGCCAACCGGCGCGCTGGAGTGCAGCGTCGATGTTCTTGCGGGCAGCCGCTTCGGGAGTCGGCATCGTGCGCCGATTTTCGCTGAAAGCCCCGCCCACGGCGACCCCTAAGTACACACTTACGGTCTGCCGTGGCGGTCAGGCATGGTCAGAGCCCCACAGGCCGCAGGGGAGGGGCACCTGGTCCGGTACGCGCTGGTGGTGAAGTCCCCTGGGACATCCCATCGCGAAGAAGTCCGTTCCAACCCGGGGCTGGGCCCGCTACCCCACACGGCACCTGCGGCGCCTGCCGCGCCCGCGGATGGAGTCCCGGGGACCTGAAGACTGACGTCACGGGGCATGGGCCCCATTCCTCGAGCCTCGGGACCCGGCCTTGGAGTGGGGCCCAATGGAACACAACAGGACAGAACAGTGCGCCTGGAATGAACTGGTCAACGGTTCGTCGCGCGATGTGGGGGGATGCGGCGTAAATCGAATAGCTCTTGCCTGGACGGTGGGGCGTCAATCCGCTGGATGTCAGACGGAGGGAGCGCACATGAAGCCGTTCTGGATTCGTCCGCATCTCACAGTCGCTGGAATGGGGTTGCTCCTGATGTCCATGGGAGCGGCCGACGCACAGGAGACATCGGGGCGAGGCCTCACCAGCTATATGCCCGTGGACCAGACGGAGCCTTTCGCCGACGTCATGTCGCGGATGAAGGCGGAGAAGCCCAAGGTCACCGCGCGCCACCAGCAACTGCTCACTCAGCGCTATGACCTGGGAAACCGCCCTGCCCAGGGCGTCACCATGTCTCGTGGGAAGGCCGTCCAGGAAGGCGTCCGGGTGAAGCTCCCGCAGGGCGTCACCTGGGCCTCCCTCGCCGCCATGAGTCCGGAGGCGGTCCGCGAGAAGGGCGTCTTCCCCGGGGGCCTCATGCCGCTGCCCCATCCGAATCATCCGGAAGGCGGCATGCTCTTCCCCAAGTTCCACATCGATGAAATCAAGCGGCAGGAGGGCAGGGACCTCACGCGGTTCGACCTCGACTTCGACCTGCCGGACCACCTGCTGCCGGAGTTCCCTCCGCCCATCTTCCTCACCACGCGCCCGGACCTGGGGGATGTCTCGCAAGGCAAGCTGGTGACGATCATGAATGTCCAGGAGCTGTTCAACGGCCTCCTGAATCCGAAGCAACTGGAGGGACTCCGGCTGCTCGTCACGCCGTTCCCCCAGCAGCAGTTCAATCAGACCGCTGACCGTCGCTCAGAGCTGCCCAGCCGGGGCGTGACGTGCTTCGACTGTCACGTCAATGGCCACTCCAATGGCGCCACGCACCTGGTGGGAGACATCCGCCCCCAGGAGTTCAGACACCGCATCGAGACGCCGACCCTCCGTGGGGTGAACATCCAGCGCCTGTTCGGCTCGCAGCGAGCCCTCAAGACGGTGGAGGACTTCACCGAGTTCGAGCAGCGCGCCGCCTACTTCGACGGAGATCCGGTCATCGCCACGAAGAAGGGCGTCAACATCCTGGAGCGAGGCAGCCAGGTGCACTTCATGGCGGAGGTTCAAGCGCTCCTCGACTTCCCTCCCGCGCCCAAGCTGCGCTTCGACGGGAAGCTGGACCCGAAGAAGGCCACCGAGTCGGAGGTGCGCGGCCAGACGCTCTTCTTCGGCAAGGCACAGTGCTCCGTGTGTCACACGCCGCCGTATTACACGGACAACCTGATGCACAACCTGCGGGCGGAGCGCTTCTACAAGCCACGCCTGGTGAACGGCGCGATGATGGGCGCGGACGGCCCCATCAAGACGTTCCCGCTGCGCGGCATCAAGGAGTCTCCGCCCTATCTCCATGATGGGCGGCTCTTGACGCTCGAGGATACGGTGGAGTTCTTCAACCTCGTGCTGGAGACCCGGCTCAACGAGCAGGAGAAGAAGGACCTGGTCGCATTCATGCGCGTGCTCTGACGCTCGCGACAAGCGGCGCTTCGTGCCGTGGCGAAAGGGTGGGCCGGGTCAATGCCTCGGCCCACGCATTCGGGCGACAGCCGCGTCGAGCCGCTCGTCATAGGCCGCCGCGAGGTCGTTCAGGGCCTGCGCGCAGTCCCCGACATATGAGGGACCATGCATGAGGCCGAGCGTTCGCGGACGCAGCGCCGCCAGCGCACGGAGCGTGGGCCCGGTCGCGGGAGTCAGACAGGTTGCGAGGGCGCGGTCCTCGGTCGCGAGCGCGGGCCCGACGAGGTCCTGTTCCGTCAGGGCCGGCGCGTCGCCCAGCGCGGTGAACAAGTCCCCACACAACAGCGTCCCGGTCGACTCCTCGAGGAGCAGTCCGGCATCCCAGCCGTGCGGCACGTGGGGTGTCTCGATTCGCCGCAGCCGCTTGCCGCCCAGGTCGAGGACCTCGCCGTCCTGGAGCGGGCGTGGCGCTCTATCCGCGAGGTCGTTCACCGATACGAGGCAGCCCAGTGCCCCATGCGCGACCTGGGCATGCGGCGCGGTGGCCAGCCAGGAGTTCATCGCCCCGCACTCGTCTGCCTCGACATGCCCGAAGGTGAGCCAGCGCAGCCGCTCGGGCGGGAGCACCCGCTGTACCGCGGCCGATACCGAGGGGAACAGCGCCCGCGGCCCCAGATGGAACAGCAATGGCTCCTCAGCCTCGATGAGGAACTGGTTGAAGAGAATGTTGGAGCTGCTGACGTAGGTGGACAGCCGATAGATATTCGGCGCGATTTCAGTCACCTGGGTCTCCACCTGATACCTCCTTGTCCAACCACCCCGACGTGGGGATGGCCGCAGCGAAGCACATGCCGTGGGCTGGCAGGCTCACACGCGGGTCCATGAGTCCTGTCCCGCCCGAACACTGTCGTGCCGAAGGCTCCCTTCATTTTTCAGAGGCGCTCGCGATGGCGGATTCAGGCCCACGCGGCTCAGTGAACGGCAATACCTACATGCCCTCATGTTCAGTGAGTCCAATGGCCTGTTCTGGCCAGGCGAACTGTCGCATCCGCCGGTGATATCGGGGGCGACGCCCGCCTGAACAGATGTCTGGCTCCACCTCGTCACGGGTTCTCGCCCGAAATGGAGGGGAATGCCTACATGAACGCGTCTTCAGGCATTTCCGACCCCATCAGCATAGGGTTCTGGCCCAGATTGGCGCGCAGTGCCTACCTGAACGCATCCTCAGGTATTTTTGTACCCATGCTCGCAGGGCAACGAACGCAGGCGAGCCGACCTGTCGAGGGCGTCGAGCCGTCAGGACAAGCGCTCTCGACGGGAGCGCGATTACACCGCGCCCCCGAAGCAATCGCTATCAAGTCAGGGATTGATTTGTCTGTGATTACACAATGACAGACGCGAAGTCTACTCGCCCGAACGCTGGCGGTTGAGCCGGTCGTAGTGCCGGTAACCCAGCTTGTCGAGCGCGTGCGGCGGCGCGAGGCCGATGTCGACCAGCGTCTTGATGTCGTACGTGCCCGTGAGGACAGGGGGCGCGTAGCTCCGGATCGCCGTGGGCGTGCGGAACTTCTCCAGCGGGAAGAGGACCTTGCTGGTGTGCACGTGGATGAAGTGCGCGGCGGACTGGCGCTGCCAGCCGGAGACGCCCGGCGCGGTGATGACGTGAGGCGTCGCGAGGAACGTGCCGCCCGTGAGGATCTCCAACTGCTGGCCCACCTGCGCCACGATGCAGCCCGCGGGCGCGGTGCCACGCACCTTGTGGCCCTGCGGCTCCTCGGGAGTCGCGCGCGTGCGCAGATACAGGCCGCTCTTGTCGTCGGGGCTCGGCGCCGCCTTCCCGTCGGGGCCGAGAAACCGCCCACCGGGCAGCAGCGTGAGGAGGTTGAAGTCCGTGTGCTCCTCGCCCCAGACGATGTCCGTGTTCACCTGCTCCGGCTTGAGCGACAGGTACTGGAGCGCGCGGGTGATGTGCGGGGCCTTCTCGCAGAGGGACGTGAAGGTGTCCGTGGGGAGTCCCAGGGCCATGGCCGAGCCGCGCAGCAACTGGAGGCCCGCCTCGTGGAGCGAGCGGCCCAGGGTCATGATTCCTTCCTGGAAGTACGCGGGCGCATCCGAGGGCCACACGTTCTCCGGATACAGCTCCGGGAACTCCATCGCCGCCACCTCGTCGTTGGGGTAGGGCGCGACGAAGTAGCACTCCTTGAAGTCTGGCTGGCCGTTGCCGGCGACGGCGACCTCGGTGTTCGGCGGCGTCCAGCCGCGCTGGTACCAGAGGTCGGCTCGGCCGTAGGGCTTCTTCTCCTCGGCGGGGCGCGCGATGAAGGCGGCGAAGGCGTCGTAGTAGCGATGGAGCGCCTGAGTGTCGACGCCGTGATTCTTGATGTAGACGAGACCGAAGACACCAAATGCCTCGCGCAGCGCCATCGCGGCGCGCTCGATGCGGGGCGCATCTCCCGAGGCGAGGTCTGCGAGGTCGACAGTCGGGATGTTCAGAGAAGAGGTCTCGGCCATGGTTCCCCCAGGTGTATCGCTCCTCGCGGCCAAAGGGGAGGGCCTCGTGGGCTTCTCTCCCTGGGTGCAAATTCTGCGTCCCTTCCCAGGGGCAGGTCACTCCCGGAGTCGGGCACCCGCCGCGCCGCTCAGCGCACCACGGGCAGGGGGAAGCTGAACGGCTTGCCGTCCGAGGCCATGGCATGGCCAGACACCTCGGCGGCGCCGTGGCCCCGGCGCTGGGGCCTGAAGGTGGCCTGCGGGTCCCGGGCGGAGGCCTTGCCCCCGTGGAAGATGGCGAAGCGGGCCGTCACCGCGCCCGCGGTGGTCAGCAGGTCCGCCGCCACCTGCTTCCAGCGCCGCCGCCCCGGGAGCGCGTCCACCACCAGCCCCGCCACGGAGCAGGCGCGAGAGGCCTTCCACAGCGTCCCCGACAGGCCCTCGTCCAGGGGCCGGGCGACCTCCGGCGCGCGTCGGGCGTCGCGCTCCACCGCGTACCCCATGGCCAGCTCCGCCACCTTGCCCGCGAGCCGGTACGGACGTAGCACCCCCGCCTCTCTCGGCGAGTGGGGGAGGAGGGACAGCAGGCTGCCCGCGCTCGCCGTCGCCGAGGCCATGAAGAACAGGGGCAGGGTGCGCCGCGTCGCCTGCCACAGCGGTATCGCCGTGTTGTTCAGCAGCACGGCCGTGTAGCCCGCGAGCGGCATGCCCAGCAGCGCGGCCGAGTAACCGGACACCTTTCCCACCGCCCCGAGCACTCCGCGAGAGCGTCCCAACACCAGCCCCACGGTGTTCAGTCCTCCCGACAGCGCGAGCACCCAGGAGCCCACGCTCATGGGCGAGGTCGGCCGGAACACGCGCAGCATGTGGAGGAAGCGCTCGGGTCGTCCGAGGTCCGCGATCAACAGCCCCGCACTCAGGATGTCACCGACGGTGCCCAATTGACGGCACCGCCTCGCGAGCGGATCCAAGGCCTTCTCGCCGAGCACATCGATGGCCAGGCCCATGAGGCTCGCCGCGCCAGCGACGCCGCCCACGAACAGATAGGCGGGGACGGTGGCAATCCAGACCGGCTGCTTGAGGACCGGGAGCCCGTGGTAGCTGGGCGCATCGGGCGAATCCACGCCGGAGCGGGAGGGAATCGACGACAGCAGCGTGCGCGCGGGGTTCGCGCCGTCCAGGTCCGTCACGCGTTGCTGAGCGCCCTCTCCGAGCAGGGTCCCCAGTGAAGGGTTCACGTTGCGCCCGTCGCTCCGTCGCTGGAGCGTGTCGAGGAACGACGGCCCCTCGTTCCCTGACGAACTCATGGTGTGCCCCGGCGACCGAACAGCACCGCGCCCACGGCCACCGCGGCCATGCCGAGCGCGCCCACGGCCACGGCGCCCCAGGCCTCCCGGGCCTTCATCGTCGGGACCACGGGGTCTGGCGGCAGGTTGTAGACCTCCGGCTTGTCCACGAGCAGGAAGAAGGCGTTGAGCCCACCCGTCCCCGGTTGGTTCGCCGCGTCCTTGCCGTAGAGATACGCGCTGATGATTCCCTGCTCGTGCAGTTGGCGGACCCGGTTCTCCGCGCGCTCATGCAGCACGTCCAGGTCGCCATAGGCGATGGACTCGGTGGGGCACGCCTTGGCGCAGGCGGGCGTCATGCCCTCACCCAGTCGGTCGTAGCAGAGCGTGCACTTCCAGGCGCGCCCGTCATCCGGACGCCGGTCGATGACTCCGAAGGGACACGCCGTCACGCAGTAGCCGCAGCCGTTGCAGATATCCGGCTGCACGTAGACGGTGTCGAACCCGGTGCGGACGATGGCGCCCGTGGGACAGGCCTCCAGACAGCCGGCTCGCTGGCAGTGCTTGCAGACGTCGGAGACCATCAGCCACGAGAAGTCCCCGACGCCGGTGTCGTGGCCCGGAAGGGGCACCGGTCGCTCCACGAAGGCCACGTGTCGCCAGGTCGAGCAGCCCAGGTCTCCGGTCTGGTCATAGGACATCCCCGTGAAGTGGAAACCGCCGTCGGGGAGCTGGTTCCATTGCTTGCAGGCCACCTCGCACGCCTTGCAGCCGATACACACCGTCGAGTCGGTGAAGAATCCCTTGCGGCTCATGGGCTATCGCTCCTCGTCCTTCTTCTTCTCCTGCCAGGGCGCGTGGTCGACCTCACCCACGCGGAGGCTGTCGCGTCGATGGAGTGTCAGTCCTTCGGGCAGGGCGGGTTGGGTGGTGCCCGTGGCGGCTCGGGCCCTCGTGGCCTGGCGTCCCTCGACGACGTCGCAGGTGAGGGCCTTGGACTCCTGGATGTCCACGTTGGGGTCGGCCACCAGCGGAAGCAGCTCGTTCGCGCCGTCCCCTCGGATGCGCCCCGTCACGCCCCAGTGGTACGGAATGCCCACCTGATGCACCGACGTGCCGTTGAGCTTCATGGGCCGCAGTCGCTCGGTGACGAGCACCCGGCACTCCAGGTCTCCCCGCGCCGTGCGCAGCGTCGCCCAGCCTCCGTTGCTCAGGCCGCGCTCGCGGGCCAGCTCCGGTGACACCTCGCAGAACTGTTCCGGCTGAAGCTCGCTCAGCCACGACAGCCAGCGGCTCATGCCTCCCGCCGTGTGGTGCTCCGTGAGGCGGTACGTGGTGAGGATGAACGGGTAGCGAGGATCTCCCCAGGCCCGGTGATAGGGGTTGCCCTTGCGAGACCACTCCAGCCGCGTCGGGTTGCACTGCTGCCCATAGAGCGCGTTCTTCACGGGCGACTCCATGGGCTCGTAGTGCGCGGGCAGTGGACCATCCATCATCCCGCTCGGCGCGAAGAGCCACGCCTTGCCGTCGGCCTGCATGATGAACGGGTCATCGCCCGCCAGGGCCTCCATGCCGGATGCGCCCGGAGGTGGGCGGTAATCCGGTGGCAGGTCCACGAGGAAGTCCGGCACGTCCTCGCCGGTCCACCGTCGCTGGGCGTCGTCCCACCAGACGTACTTCTTGCGCTCGCTCCAGGGCCGTCCCTGGGGATCCGCTGATGCGCGGTTGTAGAGGATGCGTCGGTTCGCGGGCCACGCCCAGCCCCACTCGGGGGCCACCCAGGTCTGCTCGTGTCCGGGCTTGCGGCGGGCCGATTGGTTGACGCCATCCGCGTAGGCGCCGGAGTAGATCCAACAGCCGCACGCGGTGGTGCCGTCGTCCTTCAACGCCGTGAAGCCGCTGACGGGCCGGCCATCCTGGAGCGTGTAGCCGTTGATCTCCCGGAGGACGGCCTCCGCGCCAGGCTCTTCCCGTGCGCCCCGCGTGGGGTAGTCCCACGTCAGCTCACGGAGGGCCTGGTCCTTCGTCTCGCGCGAGTCGGCATACAGGCGCTTCAGCCGACGGCCCAGGTGGAACATGAAGTGAAGCTCGCTGCGCACGTCCTCGCGCGGCTCCACCGCGGCGTGGTGCCACTGGAGCATCCGCTGCGTGTTGGTGAAGGAGCCGTCCTTCTCCGTGTGCGCGGCCGCGGGGAAGAAGAAGACCTCCGTCTGGATGTCCTCCGTCTTCACGTCGCCGCGCTGGATTTCGGGAGCGGTGCGCCAGAACTCCGCCGTCTCGATGAGCGTGAAGTCGCGCACCACCAGCCAGTCGAGCTGGCGCAGTCCCTTGCGCTGGAGCGCTCCGTTCATGGAGCCCACCGCCGGGTTCTCGCCCATGACGAAGTAGCCCCGCACGCGGCCATCGGCCATGTCGGCCACCGTCTGCATGTGCGAGTGGTTGCCAGTGAGGCGCGGCAGGTGGCGGAAGCCGTACTCATTCTCCCGCGTCGCCGCGTCACCGAACCACGCCTTCAGCAGCGAGACGACGTACTTGGGGAAGTTGCTCCACCAGCCCGTGCCGGACGTGTGGGACTTCAGGTAGTCGTCCAGGTGCGGGGACGGCTGGGCGTTCGGCATCGGCAGATAGCCGGGCAGCAGATTGAAGAGGGTGGGGATGTCCGTGGAGCCCTGAATGGACGAGTGGCCTCTCAGCGCGAGGATGCCGCCACCAGGCCGTCCGATGTTGCCCAGCAGGAGCTGGAGGATGGTCGCGGTGCGGATGTACTGCACGCCCACCGAGTGCTGCGTCCACCCCACCGCGTAGCAGAACGCCGTGGTGCGCTCGCGTCCGGAGTTGGCGCAGAGCGTCTCCGCGACCTTCAGGAACTGCTCCTCCGGGACACCGCACACCTTCGCGACGATGGCCGGGGTGTAGCGCTGGAAGTGACGACGGAGGACCTGGAAGACGCAGCGAGGGTGCTGGAGCGTGAAGTCCTTCACCGCGTCCTTGAGCCGCGTGGCGTGGGGCTCTCCCTCGCCGGCGCCGGGCTCCGCGTACAGCTCCTTGTGGCCCGGCGCGGGCGCGGGACCCCGCACACCCTCGTAGCCCCACGAGGTGACGTCGTACTTGTTCTCCTCGGGCACGAAGCCGCTGAAGAGGCCGTCCAGGTCCTCGGTGTCCTGGAAGTCCTCGCGGACGAGATTGGCGGCGTTGGTGTAGTGGGCGACGTACTCCTTGAAATATCGCTCGTGCTCCAGGACGTAGCGCACCAGTCCGCCCAGGAACGCGATGTCCGAGCCGACGCGGATGGGAACGTGCTGGTTCGCCATCGCGCTCGTGCGAGTGAAGCGCGGGTCGACATGGATGATGGTCGCGCCCCGGGCCTTGGCCTCCATCACCCACTGGAAGCCCACCGGGTGACACTCGGCCATGTTGGAGCCCTGAATGAGAATGCAGTCAGAGTTCCGCAGGTCCTGCTGGAAGGTCGTGGCCCCGCCACGCCCGAGCGTGATGCCCAGACCGGGCACCGTGGAGCTGTGTCATATGCGGGCCTGGTTCTCCACCTGGACGATGCCGAGCGAGGTGAAGAGCTTCTTGATGAGGTAGTTCTCCTCGTTGTCGAGCGTCGCGCCACCCAGGTGCGCGATGCCCAGCGTGCGCTGGACGCTCAGCCCGTTGACGTCGGTGGACTCCCACGTCGCGTCGCGCGTGTGCTTCACGCGCTCGGCCACCATGTCCATGGCGCGCTCCAGTGGGATGCGCTCCCACTCGGTGCCGCCGGGGCGACGGTAGAGGACGTGCTGGACACGGTGGGTGCCGGTGACGAGCTGGAACGTCGCGGAGCCCTTGGGGCACAGCCGCCCGCGTGACACGGGCGAGTCGGTGTCCCCTTCGATGTCGATGATGCGCTCGTCCTTGACGTACACGTCCTGGCCGCAGCCGACGGCACAGTAGGGACAGATGGATTTGACGACGCGGTCGGCGCGGGCCGTGCGCGCCTCCAACCGCCGGCCGCGCTCGGACATCGCCGTCTCGCCCAGCGCGGTGAGGTCCTTGCGCGCGAGCTGCCGGAGCACGGGCCAGCGCAACAGCAGGTCGAGGACTCCCACAATGGACCTCCCGAGTCGGGGCCGCGAGGTGGCGCGACTTGCCGAGGATGGTGGAGGTCGAGGCTGCCCGACGCAGCGCCTCTCGGGGAGTTCGTGAGAGGGCGTCGTCGGGCTCCGGACGATTCCCGTCGCGGGATGTCGCGTGGTGGATGGGTGGGGCACGGGGCCTCACCCTGGGGGGCGGTGTCCGCTCAGGGGGCGCGGGTGAGGGTGATGGGGTAGGTCCGCGTGTCGCGGCGGATGAGGAGCGTGGCGGGACTGCCGGGTGCGCCCAGCTCCCGCTCGCGTGCCTCTCCGGCGGTGACGACGGTGGCTCCGTCGATGGACTTCACCACGTCCCCCGCGCGGATGGCGTCTCCGTGAAGGCCGTCCTGGACTCCTCGCACGAGGACCTCGTCTCCATCCATGCTGAAGAAGACACCGAGGCGACCGGGCTCGACTCGGGGAGGCCCCAGCTTCCAGTCGCCCACGTCCAGCGCCTTGCCCGCGGACAGCTTGAGGGTCTTCTCCGCGCGCTCCGTCTTCTGGCTCCACGCGATGAGCCGGTGCTCACCCGGCGCGACATCCTCCACGCGGAAGCGACCATCGGCTCCGGTGGGGGGAGAGGTGAGTCCGTCCACATCCACGAACGCCGCCGCGAGGGGCGCGCCGGTCGCATCGACCAGCCGTCCGGAGATGACGCCTCCGGCCTCGACGATGATGTCGACCTGGGTGGTCTTCCCCGCGACGCTCGTGGCCTCCGCCTTTCCTGCCCGGCCATCCGGCAGCGTCACCGAGACGGCCACCTGTCCCGCCGGAACGTCCTCGACGACGAAGCGAGCGCCCGCGAGCTCCAGCTCCTGACGCGAGAGGAAGTCGTCCTCGCTCTTCGTCGATGACACCACCAGCTTGAAGCCGTCGATGTCGCGTCCTCCCGCCGAGCGCACCGCTCCCGCCAGTCGCCCGCCGGGCTGGAGCTGGATGACCAGGGTCCTCTGCGTGTCGGGCACGGAGAGCAGGTCACCTCGCCGTCCTCCATTGGTCGCCCAGATGTGCAGGGCCTTGGTGCCCAGCGAGTCCGCGACGAGCAGGACCTGTCCCGAGGCATCCGTCATGTCCTCGAGGAGGATTTCGTTGCGGCCCGCCTCGCTGCCCATGACGGTCGCCGAGACACTGGGCGCGCCGTTCGGTTCGAGCACCGTGACAGCGAGGGCTCGTTTCGCCTCGCGCACCCGCAGGTCCACGCGCTGCGTCTGGCCGGCGGCCACCTCCACCACCTTCTCCTGGTCTCCGCTCTGATTGCCTGCCTCGGAGAGCCACGCTGCGACGTGATACGTGCCCGCGCGAACGCGCATGGACCAGGCGCCATCCGCCGCCGCGGAGATCTGGTGCGCCTCCGTACGCGCGTCCTTGACCCGCAGCGCGTAGACGGTGACGGGGCCCGTTGGAGCGCGTCCGTCCTCCATCTTGACGGTCCCCTCGAGTGTGCCTTCGCTCGACAACTGGATGCGGACCTGGCTTGTCTGCCCGGGGTTCACCATCACCCGCTCGCGCACGTGCGTCTGGCTTCCAGGATGCTTGACCGCCACGTGGATCTCCCCGGGCGGGACATCTTCGAGTGTGAAGGCACCTTGGGCATCCGTCACCGCCGTCAGGGCGCCTTCCACGGGGGCCATGCGCCAGCGCCGCTCGGGCGTGGCGTGGATGCCCGCGAGCGGCTTTCCCTGCTCATCCACCACCGTGCCTTCGATTCGCCCATTCGCATCCAGCTCCGCGAGCAACTCGAAGCGCTGCCCGTCGAGCACGGTGACGCCGTCGCGCTTGAGCGAGCGGAAGCCCCTGGCCTGGACATTCACGGTGTACGCACCCGGGGCGAGGCTGCCCACCTGGAACCGTCCGTCCGCGCCGGAGAGCGCGCTGCCGACCTCGGCGGGCGCCGCGTCGAACGAGAAGGCCAGGGCGCTCGGTGTGAGGGAGATGTGCGCGCCGGCGATGGGCTCTCCGGTGCCCTTGCGACGCACGACTCCCGAGAGCGAGGCCGCCGTCCCCAGGCGGATGCGCACGTCACGCACCGTCATCCCCGCGCCCACGACGACGCGCTCGGGGGCCGTTCCCGTCAGGTCTCCATGTCGGGCGGTGACGCGATAGACGCCGGGTGGGACGTCGAGCGAGAAGCCACCTCCCGCGCTCGACTCGGCTTCGAGCGTCTCGCCCATGCCGGTGGCGGTGATGCGTGCTCCGGGCGCGGGCTTGCCATCCGGAAGCTCCACGAAGCCCTCGATGAAGGCCGACCCGTCCAACTCGACGAGGAGTCCCGAGGTGGGGACCAGGACCCGCGCGAGTCGTCTGGCGGCATGTCCCGGAGCGAGGGCTTCGAGTTGGTACTCACCGGGCGCGAGGCCCTCGGCGCGGAAGAGGCCGCGCGCATCGGCGGAGGTGACGTAGCGCTCCTCCTCGGGAACGAAGGCGGTGTCCCTGGCGGCCGAGGACAGCAGCGTGCGTGGGGTGAGGATGAGGTGCGCGAGGGGCACGGGCGCCTTGGAAGCACGCTCCACGACGGTGCCCTCCAGGATGGCTCCGGTCCCGAGCACCAGTCGCACCTGCGTCCGCGCTTCGCCCCGAGGGCGGGTGAAGGCCGCGCGAGCGGGGGCGCGTCCCGAGGACTTCGCGGCGATGAGGTAGTGCCCCGGTCGCGCGGGAAGTCGAAGCGTGCCCGAGGCATCGGTGGTGCCCTTGCCCGCGATGAACCACGCTGGACGGCCCGTCGCCGGGACACGCGGTCCCTGGAGGTAGAGCGTGACGTGGGCGCCCGCGAGGGGACCTGTGCCATCGAGGACCTCGACGTACACGGTGCCTTCGTCCTCGCGCATCGGGTCGGTGACGGGGGGCGTGCCCGACTCCGCCGTGGGCGTCCGGGCCGTCGTGGTCCCCGTCGGGGCTCCCGAACTCGTCGGAGCCTTCGCGAGCGGAGGTGCATCCGAAGCAGGGGCGGCTGAAGTGCCAACCGGAGCGGGGCCCCCGCGCAACCAGAGGACCGTGCCCACGAGGACCGCGAGGAGGGCGACCACGAACAGTGTTTTTCGGTTCATCTCGTCTCCAGGGGCGACATCCTGGATCCATACGGCCCGTGAATTCCAGGGGCGCTCATGTCCCGAGGCGCGCGGCTCGGGCGCCGTGTGGTCACGGTGTGTGCGTGATACCTGTCGGGCGCGTCGGCGCGGAGGACGGAAATGGAACCGGTTCGACATGTCCGGGTGAAGGTGTGCTGCATCTCCTCGCGGGAGGAGGCACGGCTGGCGGTGTCATGTGGCGCGGCCGCGCTGGGGCTCGTGTCGAAGATGCCGAGCGGCCCGGGTGTCATCGACGAGGGGCTCATCACGGAACTGGCCAGCCAGGCGCCCCCTGGCATCTCCACCTTCCTGCTCACGTGCGAGGAGGACGCCGACCGTCTCGTCGCGCAGGCCCGCCGAACCCGGGTGAACACGGTGCAGGTGGTGGACCGGGTGGGCACCGCGGTGCTCCGTCACGTGCGGGCCTCGCTGCCCTCGGTGAAGCTGGTGCAGGTGGTCCACGTGGTCGATGCCGCCTCCGTGGACGAGGCGTGTGACGTGGCGCGTGAGGTGGATGCCTTGTTGCTCGACTCGGGCAACCCGGCCCTGGCCGTGAAGGAGCTGGGCGGCACCGGCCGCGTGCATGACTGGGCCTTCAGTCGGCGCATTCGCGAGGCGGTGTCGGTGCCCGTGTTCCTGGCTGGCGGCCTCAATCCGGAGAACGTGGGCGAGGCGATTCGCGCCGTGGGCCCGTTCGGGCTGGATGTCTGCAGTGGGCTGCGCACGGGCGGGCACCTGGATGAGGAGAAGCTTCAGCGCTTCATGCTCGCGGTGCGGGCCGCCGAAGGCTGACGCGCGTACGAGTCCAGGGCCCACCGCCGGACAGCGGGCCCGTGCCTCGGGGCGATTCTGGAAGGGAGAGGGCGTGCCTATCTCGTCCCGCTGATGCGCGGGCACGGGCCTTCTCCGGGCGGTTCGCGCGAATCCCCAGCGAGGTATGCCATGACGGATCGTCCCGCGACGCTCGTGCTCTCAGGTGGTGGCGGCAAGGGTGCCTTCCAGGTGGGCGCGGAGCGGGTGCTGCGCGAGGTGCATGGCTTTCGATGGGAGCGCGTCTTCGGCGTATCGGTGGGCGCGCTGAACGCCGCCGTCATCGCCCAGAACGAATATGAGCGACTCTCGAACCTCTGGATGAACCTCCGCGAGTCGGACGTGTACCGGAAGTTCCCGTGGCTCGTCGTCGCGCTGCGGCTCGGGGTGCTCAACAAACTGGGGTTCTACGACAACACCCCCCTGAGAGACCTCGTCGAGCGGAACCTCGTCGGACGTCCCTTCGCCATTCCCGCGCACGTGGGCCGCGTCTCGCTCACCTCGGGCCTGTACGAGCTGGTGTCGAGCGATGCGAGCGACTTCATCCCGGCCGTCTGGCAGAGCGCGACAATGCCCGTCATCTGGGAGCCCATCGGGCCTCAGGCCATCGTCGACGGTGGCCTGCGCAACGTCACGCCGCTCGGCGATGCGCTCGGCTATGCACCCACGGAGATTGTCGTCATCGCCTGCTCGTCGTCCCGCATCGAGCCGATGCGCTATCCCTCCAACATCCTGGACGTGGCCCGACGCAGCCTCACCGACATCACCCTCAACGAAATCCTGATGAACGACGTGGACGTGTTCGTCCGCATCAACGACATGGTCAGGCAGGCCCACGAGCAGGGCACCACGCTCCTGGCTCCGGATGGAAAGCCGTATGTCTATTGCCGCATCACGGTCATCGAGCCGACGGCGCCCATGGGAGACACGCTCGACTTCTCACCGGAGATGACGCGCATGCGCATCCGTCACGGTGAGGACCGCGCGCGCGCCATCATGCGGCCCACCGGAGTGGGTCCTGGGGAGCGCATGCCTCCGCGCATCGCGGCGCAACTGGAGCCCGTGCTCCATTCGTGAAGAAGCGTTTCGTCGCCGTCCGGCTGTGACGAATCCGTGTCCCCTCGTTACGATGGGCTCCGCGCCGTGGAGTCAGCGGGCGTGGGAGGCACACCATGGGCGAGCTTCAGAGGACGGCGCGGACTCCTGCTGGCACGGACGAGTCCCCGGCCACCGAGCGCATCGAAGCCCTGGTTCCCCGGGCCCTGTCCGCTTCATCGGCGGAGGAGGGGGCGCGACTGGGGGATGACCTCAATGCGCTGCTGCTCCGACTCCCCTCGGAGCCCCAGCGCGACGCGAGCGCGGCGCTGCTGCGCAGGCTCCTGGATGACGGCGCGCTGGCGGGACTGGGCACGGAGAAGATGCCCGCGAGCATCGCCGCCACGAAGGCCTTGCTGGACCTGGGGTATCCGAGCGCACTCGAGGTCGACCCCCAGCACCTGGAGGCCCTGCGCCGTTGGGAGCGCGAGCGCACCGGTCTGCCGTGGCTCACCATCCTGGTGACGCTGTTTCTCGTGGTCATCGCGCAGGTGGCCGTCGTCACGCTGGGGGCCCCCGTCAACAGACCGTTCGACCCGATGATGTATCACCCGGATGCCGTGGCCCTTCAGCTCCCACCCGAGCCGCGCTGGTTCACTGGCTACGTGGGCCTGGTGAAGGACACGTCCCTCAAGGTGCTGGGCCTCCAGTTCCTCGCGGGGGCCACCGCGTTCCTCTTCACCGTGGCAGCGGGGCATTGGCGCAAGGGCCGGGTCCTGGCGCGCCGGGCCTTTCTCTCGCTCTCCGTGCTCGGGGGCCTGGTGGCCATCCTTCAGCTCCCAGCGGGGCCCTGGCTGAGCTTCGCCACGTTCATCGCCGCCGTGGGGGCCTTCATCTCGGCCGCAAGGCTGAAGGCCCCCTGAAAGGCCCTCGGGGGCCCGGTTGTGACGTCTCTGTTGGACACAGGGTCGGAGACCTGGAGTACACGGGGAGCATGACCTACAACTTGATGCGGTTTATACCGCTTTCCGTTCTTCCCCTGATGCTGAGCTGTGGCGTTCCTTCCGAGGAGGCGGCGCCCGCCCTCCTGGAGACGCAGGCGCAGGCCCTCGCGACGGGCACGCCGGCGTCCACCGGGGTGCTGGCCTTCCTCAACAGTCGCTCCACGACGTTGGCGGTGTTGGACTTCGAGGTTCCGCTCAACGCGCTCACCGCGCAGAGCATCATCGCCCACCGCAACGGTCCGGACGGTGTGGAGTTCACGGCGGATGATCGCCACTACGTCTCCATCGAACAGGTGGATGCGATTGCCCAGGTGGGCCCGGCCGCGCTGGCCACGCTTGAGGCCTACGTCCGTGGGACGGGCCGCGTGGAGATGCCCCTGGACGAGCAGGTGGGCACCTTCCATGGCGTGGCCTTCAACCTCGCCGAGGCCCGGCGAGTCGTGGCCGCGGCGAACACGGAGAGCCTGGCGGCCCTCCAGAACACCGTGGGGCTGAGCGCGAGTCAGGCGCAGGCCATCGTCGCCGCGCGTCGCATCGACCACATCGTGGAGCTGTCGCGGGTGGCGTTCATGAATGGCGCCGCGCTTCAGGCGCTCAAGAATCATGTCGCCCTGGCTCCCGATGGTGATCCATGCACGGGCCCGGCGACGTGTCAGGCCGGACTGTCGTGTCAGGGGTTGGCGTTCGGAGGCCCCATCGCCTACGGGCGCTGCCGGAGCAACCCGCCGATCGCGGGTGACAGCGACAGCTGCTCGGTGATGCGTCCGTGCCAGCCGGGGCTGGTGTGCTCGGGCTCCGAGTCCGGCTCTCCCGAGGGCATCTGCCGTCCGGCGTGGATGGCGGGCACCTTCACGAACTACTCGGACCTGGCGCTGCCCGGCTCGACGGTGCAGCTGGTGTCGGTGGTCGGCGTGGTGGGCCTCGCCACCGTGCCCGAGGACATCACCGTGGTGCTGGACCTGCTGCACTCCTCGTCGTCCAACCTGGTGCTCACGCTGGAGGACCCGGGTGGTGAGACGGCCTTGCTGTGGAACGGGCCCACCGAGGGCAGGCCCCCGTCCCGCATCCCGGTGACGCGTGGAATCCCGCGCGATGGGACCCTCAACGGCAAGTGGAAGCTGCACATCTCCAACCCCGCGGGGCAGGGGAGCGGCACGCTGCGAGAGTGGTCCGTGAAGCTCACCAGCCGCTTCGACTGACGTCGCGTCGTCACCACCGGGAGGCCGTAAAGAACCCGCGCGGCCTCCCGGTCGTCGCCGCGCGACTCACTCGCGAGACGACGCGCGGGTCGAAGCCGAAGTCGACGAACGACACGGATGCAGGGAACCTTCGATGCCGCGCGGGTGTCCGCGTCGCGCGGCGTCACCAGGTGGCTGGAACACCATCGCTCTTCGGGGGCGTGCGCGGCATCGTCGTCGAGCCGCCGAGGCCGGGAACCGTTGTCTCGTCTCGCGCATCTGATTCGGGTGAGGTGGCCTCCGACTCCTCGGTGAGCTCCTTGTAGAAACGACGCCCGATGAAGACGCCCAGCACCAGCGAGACGACGAGACCGGCGGCGGACACCGCGGTCATCACCGTGCGCCCCTGGGCCAGCCCACTGCCGAACTGCGCGGTGAGAAAGGTCCCTGGAATGGTGCCCAACATCACGCCCGCGACCGAGGGCCAGAACCGCGCGCCACTCGCCGCGGCGGCCACCAGCATGACGTCGGTGGGACACAGCGGGTTGATGCACGCCATGAAGGCGAAGAGGAAATCGTGGCGCTTGGCCGCGCGCACCAGCGCTGGATATTTGCCCCCAGCCAGGCGCTTCATCGGCCGAGTCCCCAGCTTGCGTGCCAGCACGAAGAGCAACATGGCAGACAGGAAGCTGCCCGTTAGTGAATAGAGGGTCGCTGCGAGCGTCCCGAACATCATTCCGCCCACGGCGGTCAAGAGCTGCCCGGGCAGTAGCGTCAGGGGGCGCACGGCAAGAAACGCGATGTAGGCCAACGGCGCGGCTTTACCCAGAGGGGACAGCAGATCCGCGATGTAGCGCTGATCGATGAAGTCCGGTCCGAGCAGACGGAGCATCAACAGTCCACCGACGGACACGAGCATCGGTGCCAGGACTCGGAGCCATGTCTTCGCCACCTGCGCCACGCAACGCCTCCCTCGGGCGCCCTGAAGCGCGCGCCGCGGGCATGAAGGTGAGTGCCGGTCCGGGAATCGGCAATGCAGAGGGAATTGTTTTCAACAAGAGAGCGTCCTGCCGGGCATGCCTCCGCCCGGAAAGTAAGCAGGGCGAGCTTGTCCAACCGCATGAAACCATTGGGGTTTTGGTGTGGTGGGTCAGGCGAGAACGGCTGGCGGTGTACGGAGCTTGCTTGCATCGGGGCGCTTCCGTCCCAAGGTTTCAGGCAAGGGGCATCGAGGCGCGGGATGGGGGCAGGCAGCCAAGAGAGGAGAGGGCGCAATGTCGGACAAAGACAACAAGGGCAGCATGACGGTGGCCGAGGCGGGACGTAAGGGTGGAGAGACGGTCCGAAACGAGCGGGGTCGCGAGTTCTACGAGACCATCGGTCGCAAGGGCGGAGCCACGGTGAAGGCCGAGCGGGGTCGCTCGTTCTACGAGGAGATCGGCCGCAAGGGCGGCGAGACGGTGAAAGCCGAGCGCGGCGCGAAGTTCTACGAGGAGATCGGCAAGAAGGGCGGGGACCGCGTCAAGGCCACCCGCGGGCCGAACTTCTACGAGGAGATTGGCCGCAAGGGTGGGCAGAAGGTGAAGAAGCTCATCGAGGAGGGCAAGCGCGCGGCTCGTGCGGCGATGGCGGCCCAGGAAGGCGCGGCACCGGCGCAAGAGGGAGCCGCACCGACGACTCCAACGACTCCTGCGACTCCGGCGGCTCCTTCCGGTGAGACGGCGGGCCCCGGCCAGAACGAGTAGCGTGGCGCCTGGCGCGCGGACCCGCTAAGACGGCCGCGTGTACCTGGTCATCACGTTCCTCGAGCAGATGGAAGGGACCGAGCGAGCCATCCGTCGGCTCCGGGAGTTTGGAATCCCGGAGCCGCTGGTGGTCCGAGCTCGGAGCGCGGCCGCGGCGTTGTCCGCCGAGGTGCCCGTGTTCGCGGGGCTGCGAAGTCTGGCCCTGGGCGCGGACGAAGACCGCGTGTTGCTGGTGAGCATGTTGCCCGCCGTCTCCGCCGAGGAGATGGAGCGGATGATTCAACGCGTGCAACTGGAGATGGATGCGGACGATCCACCCATGGGCCGCCTGGTCGCCCTGCCGGTGATCGCCGCGCCGACCCACCGCCGCTCGTGACGTGAAGTCGCGGCCGGTGTAAGCAAGTCTCGTGCAAGCGCTGCTCGTCTTTCTCGCCATCGCGGCGCTGTCCCTGCTCGCCTCGAGTCCGGCGTTGGACTCCGCGCGATTCCCGGCGCTGGCGCGGCTGGCGGCGGGCGGGTTCCTGTTCCTGCTCTTCGGCGTCGTGCTGGGACCGTCGGTGGTGGGGGTGTTGTCGGTGGAGGACCTGCGCCTCTTGCGGCCGGTGATGGCGCTGGGGCTGGGGACGGCGGGCGTCATCCTGGGGTTGAACCTGGAGCCCCGGCTGCTGCGGCTGTTGCCCCGGCCGGTGTACTCGGCGGCGCTGGCGCACGCGGGGACGGCGTTCCTCTTCGTGGCGGTGCCGTTATTCGTGCCGCTGCTGTTGACCTTGAGGCCGTCGTTCCATGCGGCGGTGGGAGCCGCGTCGCTCCTGGGCGCGGCGGCGAGCCTGTCCTCGGGGCACTTCGCGGTGCTGGCGTACCGGGGTGGGCGGATGGACCGCGCGCGGGGCCTGGGCGTGGCGCTGCTGACGATGCTGGATGACGCGGTGGGGCTCGTGGTGCTGGCCCTGGCGCTGCTCCTGGGCGCGGCGCCCACGGTGGGCGAGGGGCTGGGGCTGGTGTGCCTGGCGCTGCTGCTGGGCATCCTGTGTGGCGCGCTCCTGGCGTACCTCACCCACGCGCTGAAGGACCCGGCGGAGCTGGCGACGGTGACGCTGGGAATGGTGGCGCTCGTGGGCGGCGCCGCGGCGTATCTGCGGGTGTCCGCGCTGCTCGCGGGCGTGGCGTGCGGGGCGACGCTGGCGCTGGTGGGAGGGCGGACGACGGAGCGGGTCGCGCGGGCCCTGGGGCGGGTGGAGCGGCCGGTATTCCTGGTGCTGGTGTTCCTGGTCGGCTGCGGGGTGTACACGCGCGACTGGGCGGCGTGGGCGCTGGTGCCGGGCTTCGTGGGGCTGCGCTTCCTGGGGAAGGTGGTGGGCGGCACGTTCGCGCAGCGCCTGGCCCAGGGCGTGTTGGAGCTGCCACCCCGGGTGGGCTACGCGCTCATCGCCCAGGGCGGCCTCGCGTTGTGTCTGGTCGCCGAGTACCAGCTCCTCGTCCCGGGGGGACTGTCGCGCCGCGTGCTGGACGTGGTGGTGGTGGGCGCGGTGGTGAACGAGCTGTTGGCCGGTCAGGCCTTTCGCCAGGTCACCGCGCCGTTGCCCCGCCCGCGGCCCGTGACTCCTCCGGACGTGGGGGTGGCGACATGAAGAGCGCGGTGTTGCGGCTGCTGTTGTTGATGGGGCTGTTGGCCATCATCAGCCGGGCCCAGGTGTTGCGCGCGGACTCCGGCACGCCGGTGACGCTGGCGGCGGGGGCGCTGCTTTTGTGCGGCCTGTTCGCGGGCAAGGTGGCCAAGGGGATGGGGTTGCCCCGGCTCACAGGGTATCTGTTGGTGGGCGTGGCGGTGGGGCCGTATGTGCTGGGCTTCATCCCGGGCGAGGGCGTGAAGGGCCTGGACCTGGTGAAGGGGCTGGCGGTGAGCCTCATCGCGCTGGTGGCGGGCACGGAGCTGCGCCTGGGGCTCATCCGCCGTGTCGGCGCGCGGGTGGCGCTTTTGTGCGCGGCCGTGTGTGGCGTGACGTTCGTCGTGTGCTTCGGGGCGACCATCGCGCTCAAGCCCCTGTTGCCCTTCCTGGCGCCCCTGACGCTGCCGCAGGCGCTGGCGGTCAGCGCGTTGATGTCCACGGTGGTGGTGTCGTTCTCGCCCACGGTGACCATCGCCATCGTCCAGGAGACGAGCGCGCGGGGCTCGTTCACCGAGTTCCTGATGGCGCTGGTCATCATCGGCGACCTGTTCGTGATGGTGGCCTTCGCGCTGGCGGCGGGACTCACGCGCGCGAGCTTCGGCGGCGGCCTGGACGTGGCGGGGCTGTTGAGCGGGGTGGGGTGGGAGCTGTTCGGCTCGGTGGTGGTGGGGGGCCTGCTCGCGGTGGCGATGCTCGTCTACATGCGGGGCGTGAAGCAGGAGTTGCCGCTGTTCCTGGTGGGCCTGTCCTTCGCCGCGGCCGAGGGTGGCACGCGCCTGCACCTGTCGCCGCTGCTGGTGTCGCTGGCGGCCGGGGCGCTCATCGCCAACCTGGATGAGCGCGAGGGTGAGCGCATCCACCACGCGATTCAACGCGCGGGCCTGCCGGTGTTCGCGCTCTTCTTCGCGGCGGCTGGCGCGGGGCTGAAGCTGGATGCGTTGGTGACGGTGGGGCCGGCGGCGCTGCTGCTCGTCGTGCTGCGAGGCGCGGCCATCTGGTTCGCTTGTCGACGCTTCGCGCCCAAGGAGGACCCTCGGTTGAAGAGCCACCTGTGGATGGGGCTCATCTCCCAGGCGGGCGTGACGTTCGGGTTGGCGGCGCTGGTGTCGAGGACGTTTCCCTCGTTCGGCCCGCATGTGGAGGTGCTCATCGTGGCGATGATCACCGCGCACGAACTCGTGGGCCCGGTGCTCACGCGACGTGCACTGACGGCCAGTGGCGAAGTCAGGACGGACGAGGCGCCGGGAACCGCGTAGGCTCGACAGCCCCACGCAGGAGGCAGGAAGGACATCATGGCCGCACCCATCCTCGAGGTGGACATGGAGCACCCCTCACCGCGCCACATCCAGCGCGCCGTGGAGGTGCTCGAGCGCGGCGGGCTCATCGCCTATCCGACGGACACGTACTACGGCATGGGCTGTGACCTGGGCTCGAAGCGGGCCATCGAGCGGCTCTACCAGCTCAAGGGGCGCGACAAGAAGAAGCCCCTGTCCTTCCTGTGCCCGGACCTGTCGGACGTCGCTCGCTACGCCCACGTCAGCAATTTCGCGTATCGAACAATGAAGGGTCTCACCCCGGGTGCGTTTACCTTCGTCCTCGAAGCGACGCGATTGGTGCCCGATTTGATGATGACCAAGCAGAAGCAGGTCGGTATCCGGGTCCCGGATGCCCCCCTGGCTCGCGAACTGGCTCGGGCACTGGGGCGCCCTCTGGTGACGACGTCGGTGAGCAATACTCAGGGTGAGCCGCTCACGGACGCACGGGAGATCAAGGAGGAGTTCGGCCACGGGCTGGAGCTCATCCTTGACGGGGGTGTGACGTTGAACGAACCGTCGACAGTGGTTTCACTCATCGGCGATACGCTTGAAATCCTCCGGCAGGGCAAGGGTAGGCTGGAGGACTGAAACTCGAACAAGAAGAGGGGGGCCACCGTGGAATCAGGGGCCGCGGAGCCAGCGCGAACGGACATGTCACACCAAGTCCCTTCGCCTGTGAGGTTGCTATTGCTGCTGTTGTTTCGTCCGGTGGACCTGCACTACAGGCTCCGGGCGGCGGGAATCCTCGCGCCAGGGGGGCGCATCGGCCAGTTGTGGCGAGAGCAAGGTGAGGGTGGACGCGCCGCGGGGCTCTATGTCCGGCGGATGTTGCTCTTGTTGGTGGTGGGCTCGCCGCTGATGACGGCGCTGGTGGGGCTGGGGCTGTACTGTGCCGGCATTCCACTTCGCGGCGGCTGGGCGGTGTCCGCGTTGTGTTGTTCGGCCGTGGGCCTGGCGCTCGCACAGGTATCGGGACTCGCGGCCGGGGTGCTGTTGGGCTCGCTGGCCAGTCTGTCCATGCTGGTGGGGTTGCACGCCACGGCGGCCGGGGCCTTCGGGCCGGTGCTCGGGGGCGGGGCGGGAATCGCGGTGGGGGCCTGCCTGGGCATGGTGTCCGGGCTGTCGGTGGGGAGCATCGCGAGCATCTCCGGTGGACGAGGCCCGTCCGTGTGGCGGGTGCAGACGGCGGCCATCATCACCAGCCTGGTGCCCATGCTGGTGTGGAGCCGTCAGGCCAACGTGTCCTTCGCGGGCGCGGTGGCGGCGGCGGCGCTGGTGGTCTTCCTGGTCAGCGCGTTCCGGCTGCCGCTCTACGCGCTGGAGGTGCTGGCTTCGGCGGTGGCGTATGCCGTGGAGCGGTGGACGGGGCGCCCGACGTTGCAATGGGTTCCCGTGCGCCACCACAACCTGAGCTATCTGCCGCATCCGTTCCTGGGCAGGCACCTGGCGCTGGCGGTGCGCTCGCGGCCCGCGGAGGTGCTCGCGGTGGCGGATGCCTGCCTGCGCTCGCCGGGGAACATCCTGGTGGGCTGGCCGTGGGTGGTGCAGGCGCTGGAGCGCGCGTCGACGGAGGGCGCGGGCGGGCCGCATCCCTGAGTTCGGGGCCCGTGGGGTCGGCTGGCCTGGGGCCTGGGTGTCGTGACACGTGCGTCGCCAGATTGCCTCCGCGCGGGGCTCCGCTAGCCTGGGGGGCATGGAAGGATTGCTCGACGCGTTCATCGCCTTCATCCGCGCGGAGCGTGGGCTGTCCGGCAAGACGGTGGATGCCTATGCCTCGGATCTCACCGTCTACTTCGAGGACCTGCGCGCACGGGGCGTGGAGGATGCGACGCGGGTCCGGCAGGAGGATGTGACGGCGCACCTGTCGTCGCTGTCCAAGGGCGGGCTGGGCAAGCGCAGTCAGGCACGGCACCTGGCCGCGCTTCGGAGCTTCCACCGCTTCCTGGTCGCCGAGCGACTGGCGGACAAGGACCCGACCGAGGATGTGGACACGCCGCGCTCGGCGAAGAGGCTGCCGTCGTTCCTGACGTTGGAAGAGGTGGAGCAGTTGCTGGCCGCGCCGGACGAGCGGACACCTGCGGGGCTGCGCGACAAGGCGATGCTGGAGGTGCTCTACGCCACGGGCCTCCGCGTCAGCGAGCTGTGTGGGCTGGGCGTCAACGACGTGCAGTTGAGCGCGGGCTACCTGGTGGCGAAGGGCAAGGGCTCCAAGGAGCGCGTGGTGCCGTTGGGGCGCGTGGCGGTGGAGAAGACGCAGGAATATCTGGGCAACTCCCGCCCGGCGATGCTCGGTCGGCGTGAGTCGCGGGCCCTGTTCGTGACGCCCCGGGGTTCGGGCTTCACGCGGCAGGGGTTCTGGAAGCTGCTCAAGCGGTATGCGCTGAAGGCGGGCATCCTCAAGCCCCTGTCCCCCCACAAGCTGCGGCACTCGTTCGCCACGCATCTGGTGGAGCGCGGGGCTGACTTGAGGGCCGTGCAGCAGATGCTCGGACACGCGGACCTGGCCACCACGCAGATCTACACCCACGTCAACAGCGCCCGCCTGCGCTCCGTCTACGACGAGTTCCATCCGCGCAGCGACGTGTTCGTCCCCAAGCCGAAGAAGCGGAAGACGGCGTCGTAACTCCGCGCGTTCCGGGACGTGGCGGCCGGGGTGGACCCGACATGTCAGACCGGCCGGTAGACTGCCTACGTACGAGGTAGACACCCTTCAGGGTAGGGTGTTACGGATGGAATCCCAGAGGTTCCATCGACGGAGGTGGGCGTGGGACGGGGCAAGGGTCGGAAGCCGGCGACGTACGAGGACATCGAAGCGCTGCCGGTGGGGTGGGTGGGGGAGATTGTCGAGGGCTTGCTGTACGCGTCGCCGCGCCCGGCGGTGGGACATCTGCACGTGGCATCACGGCTCGGGGCATTGCTCGTTCAGCCCTTCGACTGGGCACGGGGTGGTCCCGGGGGCTGGTGGTTCCTGGACGAGCCGGAGATTCATCTGGGGCCGAATGTCGTGGTGCCGGACCTCGCGGCCTGGCGACGCGAGCGGGTTCCGGATCCCCCGGACCCGGAGACCCCGTGGCTCTCGCTGGCTCCCGACTGGGTTTGCGAGGTGCTGTCACCTTCGACGCGAAGCACGGACCGCGTTCGCAAGCTGCCGCTGTACCACCGGAGCGACGTGCGCCATGCATGGCTCATCGACCCGTTGCGGTGTTCCCTCGAAATCTATCGGAGCGGGAACCGGGGCTGGGACCGCGTGGGCCTTCATGAGGGGCCCGTCGTGATTCGTGAGGAGCCCTTCGAGGCGGTGCCGCTCGACCTGGGATTGCTCTGGCTGCCACGTCGTGGCGTGACGGGACCCAAGGGCGATGCTGCGACTCCTCCTTAGGCTGTCTCCGCCGTGGGTTTGAAGACTTGAGGTTTGGGTACCGCGGATGGAATCCCAGAGGTTCCATCGATGGAGGTGGGCGTGGGACAGGGCAAGGGTCGGAAGCCGGCGACGTATGAAGACATCGAAGCGCTGCCGGTGGGGTGGGTGGGGGAGATTGTCGAGGACTTGCTGTATGCGTCGCCGCGTCCAGCGGTGAGGCATCTGCAAGTGGCATCACGACTCGGGATCCTGCTGGGGATGCCCTTCGAGTTGGGGCCGGGGGGGCCGGGAGGCTGGTGGTTCCTGGATGAGCCGGAGCTGCACTTCGGGCGAGATATCCTCGTCCCGGATCTGGCGGGCTGGCGTCGGGAGCGGCTTTCGGAGCCACCGCATGATGTGCCCTGGCTGACGCAGGCGCCGGATTGGGTTTGTGAGGTGTTGTCTCCCTCGACGGAGACTAAAGATCGGCTCCGCAAGCTGCCCGTCTATCACCGTGAAGGCGTGCGGCATGTGTGGCTCATCGACCCCGCGCGGCGCTCGCTGGAGGTGTATCGCCATGGCTCCGGGGGCTGGGAGCCGGGAGCGCGCCATGTGGGCGACGTCATCGCGCGCGTGGAGCCGTTCGAGGCCGTTGCCCTGGCGCTCGACCTGCTCTGGTTGCCCCGGCGCGAGGCGGAGCGCGGCGAGCGCACTCCGTCCACGCGTTGAGGGACTGGCTCAGGTGCCCACGTTGACGGCGGGGATTCCAAACGGCTCCGTGCTCGTGCGCCGCGCTTCGGCGGATGCCTCGGCTTCGGGCAGCGGGGCGACATGAATCAGCCCGCTGGCCATCAGCCGGTGCACCGAGCGCGACGCGGCCAGCTCACCCATGGCCGCGGTGCGCAGGGCCTGCCGGATGCTCCGGCTGCCGCGCAGCTTCGAGTACAGGTAGAGGTCATCCGCCGTGAGCTGCGATGGGGTGGGGCGGGGAATCGGCTCGAAGACGAGCCTGCCGTCCAGCGCGAAGAGTTCGTCGCTCAGGGCCAGCGTCAGCCGCACCTCGGCCTCGCGATACAGCGCGTGGGCCTCGGGCACGGGGCCTCGCTCCAGAATCTGGGCGGCCAGTGCCACCGCGTGGTCGTACTTCCCCGTCTCCAGGAAGCGCTTCACCAGGGTCAGGAGATCAGCCAGCTCCGCGGCCTCGCCCACCTTCGGGCCCTTGGCCATCCGGGGTGACAGCGCACCACGACGGTACAGGTGCAGAATCCACCGTGCCGCGAACAGTGGGGCCTCCTTCGCCGTGGCCAGCATCTCGCTCAGGGTGGCGCCACCCGCCGCCAGCTCCAGCAGCTTGTCCTCCTCCTCGGAGAACGTCTCCACGGCGAACTCGCGGAACACCCTGAACGTGGCGTCCAGGTGCGGGAAGACGTCGCGGAACATCGTCCACTCGCGCAGCCGTGTCACCGCGTCCCGGTGCAGGCCGTTGAGCGAGAGCTTCAGTCCCACGGCTCGGGAGGTGGGAGGCAGCTTCGGCGTGAACTCCACCTCTCCCGACTCCCAGCCGTAGCAGTCGAAGAGGGCCTCGCGCGCCTTGTGCTCCATCGCCTCGATGAGCCTGGGCAGCTCCACGAAGCAGCGCTGCACCAGGAAGGTGCCGTACGGCGTGCCCGCGCCCTCCGCCGCCTCGAAGGCCGCCGCCGCTCGGGGCGCGTCCAGGATGCGCAGGTTCACCAGCACCTGCGCCAGGTGCTCCCGAGGGTCATTCGAGCTCTCGCCCACCAGGAAGCCGTCCTTCACCTGGAAGCAGCGTTGGATGGCGCCTCGCTCCACCCTCAGCGTGCCCTCCACCCCGGCACCCGAGAACAGCGGCGGCATCACCATCTGCAGGCGATAGCTGGCGAGACTTCCCTTGAATGACTCCATGCCGGTTCGTCCTCCCGAGGTGAGGCTGCTCGCAGGTGAGGCGCTCAGGGTACCGCTCCACCCACCGCCGCTCAACCGCAAGCCCTTGGAATCCCTCAGGATTTATGTGCGGGTCGGAATTTTTCAGGCTGGGGCGCGGCGGGCATTCAGCAGGCAACGGACGCCAGCACTCCTGAACGGAAGGTTGCAGGGGCGCGGCGGGTATGCGAACCACCCACGCTCAATGATTTCAGATTCAGGAAGTGAATCTGACCCTTTTGACTCGCGATTCGGAACCCAGACATGCGGACCCTCTCAGGCGTGCAGTCCTCCGGAAAGCTGCACATTGGCAACTACTACGGCGCCATCCGCCAGTTCGTGCAGCTCCAGGATGTGAGCGAGGCGTACTACTTCATCGCCAACCTGCACGCGCTCACCACCGTGAGGGACGCGAAGCTCGCGCTGGAGCTCACGCGCGAAGCCGCCCTGGCCTACCTGGCGCTCGGAGTGGACCCGAAGAAGGCCGTCCTCTTCCGTCAGAGCGACGTGCGCGAGGTGCTGGAGCTCAACTGGATTCTGGGCACCGTGGTGCCTCACTCGCACCTGGAGCGGGCCCACAGCTACAAGGACAAGGTCGCCCGGGGCATCTCTCCGGACTTCGGCCTCTTCGCCTACCCGGTGTTGATGGCCGCGGACATCCTGCTCTACGGCACGGACACCGTCCCCGTGGGCAAGGACCAGATTCAGCACGTGGAGTTCGCCCGCGACTGGGCCGTGAAGTTCAACACCGAGTACGTGAAGGGCTATGACCCGGCGGACCCCGAGGGCAAGGAGCGCGGGCACACGCCCGGCATCCTCAAGCTGCCCTCCGCCCTCGTGCAGGAGTCCACCCAGACGGTGCCCGGTATCGACGGCAGGAAGATGTCCAAGTCGTACGGCAACACCATCGACCTGTTCGGTGAAGAGAAGGACATCAAGAAGCGCATCATGTCCATCAAGACGGACTCGACTCCCGTGGAGGCGCCCAAGCCGGTGCCCGGAACGGAGCGCTCGGCGGACGCATCCATCGTCAGCGAGGTCCCTCTCTATGACTTGCTCAAGCTGATGCTTCCGGAGTCCGAGTTCGCCGAGGTGGACGCTTCCTGGAGGGCGGGAGGGAAGGGCTACGGGGACTTCAAGAAGCGGCTCCTGGAGGCCTACCTGACGACCTTTGGCCCGGCCCGTCGGCGGTACGCCGAGCTGGTGAGCGACCCGGCCGAACTGGAGCGCATCCTCCAGGACGGCGCGAATCGCGCTCGGGAAGAGGCCGCCCGGTTGATGGACAAGGTCCGGCGCGCGGTGGGCATCCCGTGAGGTCCTGGGCCTGAACGGGTGTTTACCGCCGTTTGTTTGACCCACCTAAAAGCCACTGTTAAGGAGGTGTGTCCCCCGGCTCGCGCTCGAGGCCGGCGGATTTGAGCCCTTGCGTGATGACGAGCCGCCACCGAAAGCCAGAAGGGCAGCCAGGTTCCGCCGGTGAGTGACGGCCGTCCCACTTCGGCCGACGAGGGCCTCCGCGACGGCGAACCGCCCCGCACCCCGGGCGACGCCTTCCGCGTCGCGCTGCCCAATTTCGAAGGGCCGCTGGACCTGTTGCTCCATCTCATCAAGGAGCATCGGGTCGACATCTTCGACATCCCCCTGGCGCTCATCACCGAGAAGTATCTGGAGCACCTGGAGCGGATGCGGGAGATCAACCTGGACATCGCCGGGGAGTTCCTGGTGATGGCGTCCACGTTGGCCCACCTGAAGAGCCGCATGTTGCTGCCGCGCCAGGACGCGGTGGCCGTGCCCGAGGGCGGCGAGGCCCTGGCCGCGGTCGAGGAGCCGGAGGACCCGCGCGCGGAGCTGGTGCGGCGGCTGCTCGAGTACCAGAAGTACAAGGACGCCGCCGAGCACATGGCCATGCAGGACATCCTCGGCCGCGACGTCTTCGCGCGCAGCGTGCCGGTGGAGGCGGTGCCCATCCCGGAGGAGGAGGTCGGCCTCCAGGAGTTCAGCGTCCTCAAGCTCATCGAGGCGTTGGACCGGGTGCTGGAGCGCCTGCAGCCCAAGGTGCAGCACGAGGTGGTGCGCGAGCGGGTGACGCTCTCCGAGGCCATCCTCCGCATCGCCCAGCGCCTGCATCCCCATGGGCAGGTCCTCTTCGAGAGCCTGTTCACCGAGGAAACGACGCCGACGCGCCAGGAAATCGTCATCACCTTCCTGGCCATCCTGGAGATGGTCAAACGCCGGCTCATCCGTGTGGTACAGGACGAGTCGCTCGGCCCCATCCTGTTGTTGCCCAACGGGGACGCCCTGGAGCGCTTGGTCCCCACGGAGGTCGACGAGAGTGACTACCGGTAGGAAAGGCCCCCGTGCCTCGGACGAGGAGGTTCCAGTCGCGTCCGGAGGTCCCAGTCCGTTCTCAGAGGAAGAGCTGGCCGCCGTCACCGGGCCTGGACTGGCGGACGAGCTGGATGAAGTCGAGGCCGCGGCCATCGAGGAGGACCAGGACGGCGTCACGCCAGACCTGGAGACCTCCTTCGAGAAGCTCGTCTCCAAGAGCCGCAAGCTGTCCCAGGACCGCATCCGCACCGTGGTGGAGAGCGTGCTCTTCGTCGCGGAGCGGCCGCTGTCCGTGGACGAGCTGTGGCAGGCCACCGGCATCGAGCGGGAGCTCATCGCCGAGGCCCTCAACCAGCTCTCCGGCATCCACCGGGACGGCATCAGCGGCATCGTCCTGTACGAAGTCGCCGGGGGCTGGCAGTTCCGCACGGACCCACACTCGGGCGAGTACGTGCGGCGCTACCTCCGGGTGAAGCCGCAGCGCCTCACCCGCGCGGCGGTGGAGACCCTGGCCATCATCGCCTACCGGCAGCCAGTCACTCGGCCGGAACTCGAGGATATCCGCGGGGTGGATTGCGGCGCCGTCCTCAAGGCGTTGATCGATCGCAAGCTGGTGAAAATCCTGGGCAAACGCGAAGAGGTGGGGCGCCCCATCCTCTATGGGACTACTCGCGAATTCCTGGAGTTCTTCGCCTTGAAGGACCTGTCAGCGCTGCCCACGCTGCGGGAATTCCACGAACTCACGCAGGAGCATCGCGAAATCGTGGAGAAAGAAGTACGACCGGCGCCGGCGGCAGCGGGAACGGTGGAAGCGCTATCGGACCCGGGATTCACGAAGCGGATGGAGAAGAACGCGGCGGCCAGCGAGGCGGCGCTTGAGGACCTGGAACACGCCATCGAGGCGGCTGAGCGGACACAGAAGGCCAGCTCCAGCGTCCTGGACACGCCCCCGAAGCCCGAGACGGGCGCCGAGGGGCCGAAGCCCGAGTGACGGGCAGCAATGGAAGAAGGGGAAGTAATGTCGGCAGAACGACTACAGAAGTACCTGGCCCGCGCGGGAGTTGCTTCGCGCCGGCACGCAGAAGAGCTGATCACCGCGGGCCGAGTGGCCGTGAACAACACGACGGTGACGGAGCTGGGGAGCCGAGTGGAGCCGGGCACGGACCTGGTCTCGGTGGACGGAAAGCTCGTCACCCCCCCTGAAGAATCCTCTTACTTCCTGCTCTACAAGCCCGTGGGTGTGGTGACGACCCTGTCGGATCCCCAGGGTCGGCCGACGGTGGCCAACTACCTGGAGGAGACGGGCAAGCGCCTGTTCCCGGTGGGACGCCTGGACTACGACGCCGAGGGAGCGCTGCTCTTCACGGACGATGGCGCGCTGGCGCACAAGCTGACGCACCCGAGCTTCCAGGTGCCTCGCACGTATCTGGCGAAGGTGAAGGGCGAGCCCGACATCCTGACGCTCGACAAGCTGCGTGGTGGCGTGCGGTTGGAAGACGGCATGGCCACGCCGGTGTCGGTGGGCGTATTCGAGTCCGCCGAGAAGAACACCTGGTTGAAGATTGTCGTGGCGGAAGGCCGTCCGCACCTCATCAAGCGGCTGTGTGCCGCGGTGGGGCACCCGGTGGTGCGCCTGTTCCGTCCGGCCTACGCGGGTATTGGCGTGGAAGGATTGCGGCCGGGAGCGCTGCGTCCGCTGAAGAAGACCGAGGTCGAGCTGCTGAACGATGTGGCCGAGGGCCGTGTCGCGCCTCCGACGGCGGAGCTGCGGCTGCCGCCTCGGCGTCATGGGCGCGCGGCGCCGGGCTTCAATGAGTCGGACGAGGACGAGCTGTCCATGGACGATGACGCTCCCGCGCCTCGGAAGGCGGCGGGTGAGCGTGGGGCTCGCAAGGCTCCGGCGGGGGCTGGAGGGGCGGCGTGGAAGCCCGTGGTGGATGGTGGCTCCGGGCTGGCTCGCTTCGGGCGTCCGCGAGGGGCCGCTGCCGAGGGTCGCGGTGCGCGGCGCTCGGGTGGTGACGAGGGTGAGCGCCCGTCGCGTGGCGCGGGTCGGCCGGCGCGCAAGGAGTGGGGCGCGGGTGGGGCGGATTCACCGCGCTCACGTGGGCCTCGCGCGGAAGGTGGCGCGGATCGCGGTCCGCCGCGTCGTGCGCCAGCTGCCGGTGGTGCGTCGCGCTTCGGTCGTTCGGCCTCGGGAGACGAGGGGCGTCCGGCGCGCAAGGAGTGGGGCGCGGGTGGAGAGGACAGCCCGCGCACTAGCAGGAGCGCTGGCGCTGGTGAAGGCCGCCCCGCACGCAAGGAGTGGAGCGCGGACGGTGAGTCGGCTCGTGGTCCCGCGCGTCGTGGCGCGGACGGTGATTCGAAGCCGCGTTTCGGTGGTGACTCGAAGCCTCGTTTCGGTGGCGAGGGCAAGTCGCGCTTCGGTGGTGATTCGAAGCCTCGTTTCGGTGGCGAGGGCAAGCCGCGCTTCGGCGGTGACTCGAAGCCGCGTTTTGGTGGTGAGGGCAAGCCGCGCTTCGGTGGTGACTCGAAGCCTCGTTTCGGTGGCGAGGGCAAGCCGCGCTTCGGTGGTGACTCGAAGCCCCGTTTCGATGGCGAGAGCAAGCCGCGCTTCGGTGGTGACTCGAAGCCTCGTTTCGGTGGCGAGGGCAAGCCGCGCTTCGGCGGTGACTCGACGCCCCGTTTCGATGGCGAGAGCAAGCCGCGCTTCGGTGGCGACTCGAAGCCTCGTTTCGGTGGCGACTCGAAGCCTCGTTTCGGTGGTGACTCGAAGCCTCGTTTCGGTGGTGACTCGAAGCCTCGTTTCGGTGGTGACTCGAAGCCTCGTTTCGGTGGTGACTCGAAGCCGCGTTTCGGTGGTGACTCGAAGCCGCGCTTCGGTGGCGACTCGAAGCCGCGTTTCGGTGGTGACTCGAAGCCTCGTTTCGGTGGCGACTCGAAGCCTCGTTTCGGTGGTGACTCGAAGCCTCGTTTCGGTGGTGACTCGAAGCCTCGTTTCGGTGGTGACTCGAAGCCCCGCTTCGGTGGTGACTCGAAGCCTCGTTTCGGTGGTGACTCGAAGCCCCGCTTCGGTGGTGACTCGAAGCCTCGTTTCGGTGGTGACTCGAAGCCTCGTTTCGGTGGTGACTCGAAGCCGCGCTTCGGCGGCGAGGGCAAGCCTCGCTTCGGTGGCGCTGGTCGCTCGGAAGGCGAAGGCCGTCCTCGTTTCGGCGGCGGTGCGTCGCGCGGAGCAGGGCGTTCGGCTTCGGCCGGCGAAGGCCGTCCTCCTCGCCGCGAGTGGAGCGGTGGAGACAAGGGCGCTCCTCGTGGCCGTCCCGACCGCAAGCCCCGTGATTCGGAAGGCTCGGGTCCTCGTGGACGCAGCGGCGGCTTCGGCGCGAAGCCGGGCGGCAAGGGTCCTCGGGGGGCAGGCGGCCGGACAGAGGCCCGCGCCTGGAAGCCGTATGACGACAAGGGCTCGCCCCGCGAGCGAGTCGTCCGCGCCGGGTCCCGGGGCCTCGCCCCCGAAGGCGCCCGCAAGTCCGAGGGTTTCCAGGACTGGGGCAAGAAGAAGGAAGCCGGTTCCCGGCCCCGCTTCAGCACCCAGGGGCCCAAGGGGCGGGCGGGCTCATCCTCGAAGGGGCCTCGCCGGCCTTACTGACGCACCACACAGCACAGCGGATTGGGCGGCAGGGGGGTCGTTGATATAACCCCCTGCGACTTTTCCACCGTTCGCCTTACCGGAGACCGATGCGAACCGGCACCCGCCCCTTCCTCCTCATGCTGGTCCTGGTCCTCGGTTGCAATGGCAGCCGAGACCAGCTCCTCGCGGATCTCCAGAGTCCACGTCCGGAGGTCCGCGCCCTGGCGGTGAAGAAGCTCGCCGGGCAAGGCAATCCGGACGACCTCGTCCTCTTCACTCGGGCGGCCAAGGACCTGGCCGCCATTGTCCGCGCCGAAGCGGCCGTCGCGCTGGGGGAGAGTCAGGATCCCCGCGTGGTGGACCTGCTCGGCGAGCTCTTGGAGGACTCCGACGAGGAGGTCCAGGGCCGCGCCGCCATGGCGCTCTCCAAGGTCAAGAACGACAAGGCCAAGGCCTACCTCACGCTCCAGTATGGGCGCCGAGGCCGCGCCACCCGTCAGGTCATCGTCCAGGCCTTGAAGAACGCGAACGTCCCAGGCGCCATGGCGGAAGTCGTCGCCGCCGAAGCCAAGGGACAGTGGGATCGCAATCTCCTGACGCTCACCGAGGGCGCGCTGCCCGAGCGGGTCGGCGCCGCCGAGGAGCTTGGCAAGAGCGGTCGCCCGGAGGCCGTGAATCGTCTGTTGCCGCTGGTCCGCGACAGTCAGGTCATCCTCGCCGCCGCCGCCGTGCGGGGCCTGGGAGACGCCGGTGACAAGCGGGCCGTGGGTGCCATCGCCCTGCTGCTGGACGAGAGCTTCCCCGAGCTGCGCGAGTCCGCGATCATCGCGCTGATGAAGTTGCAGGACCCGGCCGCCGCGCCCCGCCTGCAGGCCGTGGCGGTGGAGAAGAGCGCCGTGAGTCCCATGGCCATCGACGCCATCCTGTCCTTTCCTCGCACGCCCGAGGCGGACACCGCGCTGTGCGCCGTCGCCCTTGATGGCGCGCCAGCCGAGGCGCTCGCCGCCGGCCGGGCGATGCGCTCGCGGGGCGGCTGCCCGATGGACCCCATTGGCGAGCGGCTTTCGCGTCCCGCCACCGCCGCCAGTGGGCTCCAAGCCGTCCTCGGGTTGGGGCCCGCGGCCCTGCCGCTGCTTCCCAAGGTGGCGCCGTGGCTCAACCAGAACGACGCGGTGCTGCGCCTGCTCGCGGTGGAGGCCGTCACCGCCGTGGGCGACGCTTCCGTCGTGCCCCAGCTCCAGAAGCTCTATGAGCAGGAGGTGAAGGGCCTGGAGGCCCTGCGCACCGACTGGGTCGCGCAGAAGCTGCCGGAGAACTACTCGAGCGCGTTCGACCCCTCGGCGCCGTCTTCCCCTCACGTCCCCGGTGCGGCGCCGGATGAGCGTGCGGCCCGTCACGCTTCGCTTTTCGAGCGCGTCAAGGCGCTCAATGCCCAGCGGGCTCGCGACTCGGGTCGTCCGGTGGTCAAGCCTCGCGTGCCCACCGAGCTGTTCGATGACGTGGAGGCGGAGCGGCTCGTCCCACTGGCGACGCTGCTGCGTGCGCTGGGCTCGCTCCGTGCGCCTGGCGCGCTGGAACTGCTCAAGGGCTACAGCCAGGACTCGAGCATCCCCCTGCGTACCGCCGCGCTGGTGGGCCTGACGCACCTGGGCCCCGAGGGCGTGGCAGTGGCGCGTGACGGACTCCTGGAGCCCGAGCGCGATCTCCAGAAGGCGCTCGCGCAGGCCCTCGCGGAGGCTGGCGACGCGGGTCCGGCGGCGTTGATGGAGATGCTCCCGAAGATGGGTGGAGAGAAGCTGCTGGTGTTGGATGCGCTGACGCGGGGCTCGGGCGTGCCCGCCTCGGCGTCGGCGGTGCTCCAGACGGTGGTGAAGGAAGGCGGCCCGGAGGCCGCGCTCGCGGCGGGGCTGCTCGGTCGCATCCAGGCGAAGGATGCCGTGCCCACGCTCATCAAGGCGCTGGACGAAACGAACAGCGTCGCGCGGCGGGATGTGTTGCTGGCGCTCGGGACGCTGGGTGATTCGCAGGCGGCCGACGCGGTGTCGCGAGACCTGTTCCACGACCTTCCGGAGATTCGCGCGGCGGCGGCGACGGCGCTCAAGCGCATGGGCGCGACGAACCAGTCGGAGTCGCTGGATGCGCTCAAGAGCGACTACTTCCGCACCGTGCGCGACGCGGCGGGGGCGGCGCTGGCGAAGGGCGGCACCGCTGCCGAGGGAGCCAGGTGATGGAGGCGCGCAAGCTCAAGGACAGGGCCGCTGAAGCCTTTACCAAGGGCCGCTTCTCCAAAGCCGCGGAGTTGTACGAGGACTTCTGCAAGCTCGATCCGAAGGACCACCAGTCGCGCCTGCGTACGGGGGATGCGTGGGCCAAGGCAGGTGAGCGCGAGCGCGCCATCTCCGCCTATCAGGCCGCCGCCGAGGGCTTCGCGAAGGAGGGCTTCCTCCCGCGAGCCATCGCCGCGAGCAAGCTCATCCTAGAACTGGACCCCAGCCATCAGGGCGTCCAGCAGATGCTGGCGAACCTCTACGCGCGCCGGGGAACTCCCGCGGGTGCCCGGGCCCGTGGGCCCATGACGAGCGCGCTCTCCGCGCCGCCACCGCCCGAGCGTCCCGTGGCGGCGGTGCCTACGCCGCCGCGCGCCGGGACACCGGCCGTGCTGGAAGCAGGGGAGGGCTCCGTCAACCCCTCCGCTGAACTCCCCGCCGAGCTGGCGCTGTCCGTGGAGGACGCGCCCACCCCAGGCTCCACCGACACGTCGGAAGAGGTTGTTCACTCGGTGAGCATGGGCCTCTCGCATCCGGATGCGGGGGCTTCCGTCGCGGCGGCCTCTCCGGGCGAGGAGCACGAGGGCATCGACATCGCGCTGGGCGAGCCCGAGTCGTCTCCCGCCGTGTCAGCAGTCACCCACGCGAATGCCCGGAGCGCGTCAGAGACGCCCTCCGTGGCGAGTGTCAGCGTGATTTCCGCCGGGATGGCCGACACCCACGCGAATGCGCGGGGCGCGTCAGCGGCGTCCCCTGCGGCGAGTGTCAGCGCGATTTCCGCCGGCGTAGCCGACACCCACGCGAATGCCCGGAGCGCGTCAGACGCGTCCATTAACGCGAGTGTCGGGACGATTCCCGCCGGGGCCGTCGTCACCAGCGCGCATGCGCGGGGCGAGGCAGCGTCGGCGCCTGCCGCCGTGTCCGCCGAGACTTCCATCGCCAGCGCGCAGGAGAACAACGGCACTTCGCTGCCTCCCGGTCTGGCACCGCGCGCCACGCAGCGAGTGCGGCCGCCCGTGCCGGAGACGCCCGTCGCTGCCAGCACGGACGCCCTGACGTCGGGCCCTCGCTCGCCCGTGAGTGGCAAGTGGAAGGCGCTCTCTTCGCCCATCGGAGAAGCGGGGTCGACGGATTCCGCCACGATGCCTCGGACGCCGACGGTCATCGACCCGCCCTCCGCGCCTCCAGGGTTGCGCCCTCGTCGCGCGGAGGCCACGCCTCACGCGGGTGCAACGGCGGTGCCCTTCCGAGAGGTGTCGCGGGAGCTCGGCGCGTCGCTGCGCGCGGTACCGCCCAGCCCGTCGTCCTTCACCGAGCTGGAGATGGAGGCCGACTCCCTGCTGCACGCCGTGGAACTGGCGGCACAGGCGGGGCTGCACCAGCGCGCCGAGGAAGTCGGCGACGGAGAGGAAGAGGTCTTCAGCCTCACCGAGGAAGTCCTCACCGACGCGCCCTCACTGGATGCGCTCCCCACCATCCCCCTGTTCTCGGACCTGCCGCGCGACGCCTTCATCGAGCTGTTCGAGCGCTGCCCTCTGCGCCGCTTCAGCCTGGGCGAGCGCATCCTCGACCAGGGCAGCCACGGCGACGCCTTCTACGTCATCTGTGAAGGCCAGGTGCGCGTCTTCCGGACGGAGTCAGGTCGCCGCGTGGACCTGGCCGCGCTGGAAGGCGGAGCCTTCTTCGGTGAGATGGCCATCCTGTCCGGCGCCCCTCGCACCGCGTCCGTCGAGGCTGGCACCGAAGACACGCAGTTGCTCGAGATCTCCGCGCCCGTGCTCGCCTCGCTCTCGCGGAGCCATCCCCAGGTGGCGGCGGCCCTGAAGAAGTTCGTGCGGCAGCGCCTGCTCACCAACGTGATGAACACCTCGGCGCTGTTCCGTCCCTTCAACCGGAAGGACCGTCGCACGCTGGTGGAGCGCTTCCGGGCCCGCGACATCGAGCGCGGCGAGGTCGTTATCCGGGATGGCGACCGGACCGATGGTCTCTACGTCCTGCTCTCCGGCGAGGTGGAGGTGCACAAGGACGGGCACCTGCTGACGCGACTGAAGGAGGGGGACCTGTTCGGAGAAATCTCCCTCCTCCAGAAGACGCCCGCCACGGCCACCGTGACGGCCGCGCGTCACACCACGCTGCTGCGGCTGCCGCGCGAGGACTTCGACGCGCTCATCTCCAGCCACCCGCAGATCCTCGTGCTCATCTCCGAGCTGAGCGACGAGCGCCTGCGCCGCACCGAGCAAGTCCTGGGGACGAACCTCTCCGGCACCTTGAACTCGCTGGATGGCGAAGAGGAACTCATCCTGGTCTGAGGCGCGCGGGCTTCAGCGCACCTTGGCCAGGTAGTCGTCGCGGGTGACCAGCCCCCGCGTCTCCAGCAGCTCCAGCATGGCCCTTAACGAGCGCGCCTGCTGAGCGACCATGCGCTCCAGGTCCGCGACCTGCTGCGTGAGGATATCCACGCGCTGCGTGAGTTCGCTCTCCCGGACGGGTGCCGGCGTTTGACTGGCCGTCGAGCGCGACGCGCCCGCCATCTCCATCGGCTCCGAGGGTGGCGCCAGCTCGAAGGTCTGCTCGTCGAGATTGAACGACAGCGGCGAGGCTGTCGCGGAGGTGATTTCCCCGTGGTAGTGGCGGCGGATGGCTCGCTCGATGGACGACGCGGCGGCCACCACCACCTGGATGCGCTGGCCCGTGTGGAAGGCCAGCTCCTGGAGGGACTCCACGTTCGTCGGGTCCGAGGTGGCCACCGTCAGCAGCTTGTTGGCGGGGTCTGCCGCGGTCGGGAAGACGGTGTAGCGCTCGGCGATATCCGCGCGCAGCGCCTGGAGGGCCACGGACGAGGGCGCCAGGCCATCCAGCTCCACCGTTGGAATGGAGAGCTGGCGCGAGAGCGCGTGGACCATGGAGCTCTCGTCCACGAAGCGCATCTGCACCAGCGTCAGGCCCAGCCGTCCGCCCCACTTGCGCTGCTCGGCGAGCGCGGAGCGCAGCTGGGTCTCCGTCAAGAGGCCGGCGTCCATGAGGATTTCCCCGAGCCGGCGCTTGCGGCCAGGGGGCGAAGGCGGGGGTGCCACGGAAGAAGGATTCACCCCCCCAGCATACCAGTGGCCGGGGACGTCCGGCCCCCGAGGAGCCTGCCGAGAGGTGGGGAAGGGGCGGGCACCCCCGCAATGGGGTAAATGTCAGGGCATGACGCGAAGCCTCCTCCCGTTTCTCACGCTGGCGCTCGTCGCCGGCTGTGCGTCGCAACGGCTGGCCGGCGCGGACCTGGACCGCGTGCGCCGCCCTGCGTTCATCTCCCGCATCGAGGACGGCGCGGGACCTCGCAGCTTCGTATTCCGTGAAGACGCCGCATACGGCGACAAGCTCAAGAAACTCGAGCCCGTGGAAGCGGACCGACGGCTCACGGTGAAGCTCCAGCAGGCGGTGACGCGCTTCGAAATCTCGGAGCGGCTGCGAGTGAATACGCTGACGCAGCTGCCGCGCGAGGCGCCGTGGACGGCGACGGTGGACCCGGCGCGCGTCGCTTCGGTGCTGGAGAGCTTCCTGGTGGAGGAAGTCCCGGCGAACGCGCCGGACTACGACATGGTGGCGCCGCTGGGCGCGGACACCGTCGTCGAGTTCGTCGTGCAGGAGTACGGCATGCGCAGCAAGAAGGGCCACGCGGGCGCCTTCCTGCGCGGGTACGGGCGGATGTTCACGCTGGATGGGCGCTCGGAGGTGTGGCGACACCCGTTCTCCGTGGACCAGGTGGAGTCCGGTGCCGCGCACCTGGACCCGTTCAAGGTGGGCAAGGACCCCGACCTCTTCCGCCAGGCGATGACCCTCATGCTGGACCAGGTGGCGCTGGATTTCGTGAAGGACCTGACGCCGAGAGACAGGCGCGGGGGCCCGACGCTTCCCGACCACCCCATCTCCTCGTCGCCGGACAATGTCGCGCCGGTGATGGTGGAGCCCCCGAAGCCGGCCGAGTCGGACCTGGCCCCGGGTGAGCTGCCGGACCCCGACCCGGACCCGACCTAGCGTCGGCGCGGCACTCCAGGGCGGGCCCTAGAAGAGGGCGTGCTCCAGGAGGAGCACTGCGAGCCCGACCACGAAGCTGATGAGCGTGACGGGCACCCCCACGCGCAGGTAGCGCAGGAAGCTCATGTCCACCTTCTCGCGCGCCGCCTCGAAGACGATGAGGTTGGCGACGCTGCCCACCAGCGTGAGGTTGCCCGCGAGCGTGGAGCCCAGCGCCAGCACGTGCCAGCCGAGCTCCACGTTCTGGAGCGCGGGCACCCATGAGCGCGCGAGCATGACGAAGGGCACGTTGCTGAAGATGTTGGACGCCACCAGCGTCAGCCCCGCGAAGCCCAGCGTCTCCCTCCACGAGGGCCCCGTCATCAGCGGCGCGAACAGCAGGCGGATGTCCTCCGCCCAGCCGTCCTTGTTCACGCCGTAGACGACGACGAAGAGGCTGGCGAAGAACAGCAACAACACCCAGTCCACGCGCTCCAGCGCCTCGCGAGGCTCCCTGCGGGACAGGGCCATGACCAGCGCGGCGCCCGCGAGCGCGCTCCAGCTCATGGGCAGGCCCGCGAAGAAGGCCACGACGACGCCCGCCATGACGGTGAGCGTCAGCGCCAGCAGCCCCCGGTCCACCGGCGGTGGCGGAGGATGGGGCTCGAAGCGCGTCGACGTCAGCTCCTTGCGGAAGATGAAGACGAGCGCGCCCGCGACGATGACCGTCGACAACAGCGCGGGCAGGGCCATGTACGCGGCGAAGCTCGCATACGAGATTCCCGACGCGCCCTGGATGAGCATGTTCTGCGGATTGCCGGTGAAGGTGGCCACCGAGCCGCTGTTGCTGCCCATGCACACCGCGAGCAGGTAGGGCACGGGCGGCAGGCGCGCGTCCTCCACCGTGGCGAGCACCAGGGGCGTGAGCATCAAGCACACGGTGTCGTTGACGAGGAAGGCGGACAGCGCCGCGGAGATGAACGTCACCGCCAGCAACAACAGCCGAGGCGTGCGAGCCCGCCGCACCGCCCACGCGCCCGCCGTGCGGAAGAAGGCCGCCTGGGACATGTAGGCCGCCAGCAGCATCATCCCGAGCAGCAGGACGATGGTGTCCGCGTCGATGGCGTGTCGAGCGGGGTTCTCGCTGTGGTTGAAGACCTCGGCGGGAGTGACGACCCCGAGGACGACCATCAGCACTGCGCCCAGGAGCGCGCCTCCAGGGCGGTCCAGCTTGATGAAGGGGAGCCGGGCGCCGGCGATGAAGACGTAGGTGAACAGGAAGATGGCGAGGGCCACGGGCGGCGCACCCTAGCCGAGCGCCGTCCCGCGTGCCCTGGGCGCGTTCGCGTTGTCCGGGCGGGTACACGCCTGTACAGTGCCCGACCCATGAAGTTCGAGAAGGAAGAAGGGGCCTTTGGTGGCCCCCGCCGCACCCCCTGGAACGCCCCCCGGGGCCTGGACACCGTGCTTCAGCAGTGGAAGGCGGACAAGGGGCTGGGGCCCTGCTTCTCGCTCGACGAGGCGACGCCCGCCCGGGTGGGCTCCTTCGCCCCCATCCCCGACGAGGTGGCCCCCCAGGTTCGCGAGGCCCTTCGCCAGCGGGGTGTCGATCAGCTCTTCTCCCATCAGGCCGAGGCCTTCCGCCTGGCCCGCGCCGGCAAGAACCTGGTCATTGCTACGCCAACGGCCTCCGGCAAGAGCCTCTGCTACAACCTGCCGCTGTTGGATCGCTTCGCGCGGGAGCCGCAGGCACGGGCCCTGTACCTGTTTCCCACCAAGGCGCTGTCGAGAGACCAGGAAGAGTCCCTGCGCGCGTTCATGCGCGAGGCGGGGCTGTCCCACGGCGCCATCACCTTCGACGGCGACACACCGGCGGATGCGCGGCGCGCGGCTCGGGAGCGCGGGGGCGTCCTGCTCACCAACCCGGACATGCTGCACACGGGCATCCTCCCGCATCACGCGAGCTGGGCGCGCCTGTTCTCCAACCTGCGCTACGTCGTCATCGACGAGCTGCACACGTACCGAGGTGTCTTCGGCTCGCATCTGGCCAACGTCCTGCGCCGGCTGCGACGCGTTGCGCGCTTCCATGGCTCGGACCCAGTGTTCATCGCGGCCTCGGCCACCATCGGCAATCCCCAGGCACATGCACGGCGGATGCTCGGGACTGACGTCGAACTCGTCTCGGAGAGCGGCGCCCCGTCTGGTGAGCGGCGGGTCATGGTCTTCAACCCGCCCGTGGTCAACGCGGAGCTGGGCATCCGCGCCAGCTACCTGAAGACGTCGGTGCGTCTGACGGCGGACCTGGTGCGCGCGGGCGTGTCCACGCTGCTGTTCGGCCAGTCGCGCAACAACATCGAGGTGATGCTCAAGTACCTGCGGGACAGGTTCGTCGAGGAGAAGTTGGACCCGTCGCTCATCCAGGGCTACCGGGGCGGCTACCTGCCGGGCACGCGCAGGGCCACGGAGGCGGCGCTGCGCGCGGGTGACGTGCGCTGTGTCGTCGCCACCAACGCGCTGGAGCTGGGCATCGACATCGGCTCGCTGGATGCCGTGGTGTGCGCGGGCTACCCGGGCTCGGTCGCCGCGCTGATGCAGCGCTTCGGTCGGGCGGGGCGTCGAGGCGCGGGCAGCCTGGCCCTGCTCGTGACGTCGAGTGCCCCGTTGGACCAGTATCTCGCGGCGGACCCGCGCTTCCTCATCGGCGCGCCGGTGGAGCACGCGCGCATCGACCCGGACAACGTGGAGATTCTCGTCCAGCACCTCAAGTGCGCCTCCTTCGAGCTGCCCTTCGAGGAGGGCGAGCCCTTCGGGGACGTGCCGCCGGAGTCCACGGCGGAGGCGCTGGGTTTCCTCGCGCAGCACGAGGTGGTGCATCCGACGGCCGGGGAGGGTGGCCGGCGCGTGTTCCACTGGTCTTCGGATGCGTACCCGGCCAACCACGTGTCCCTGCGCAGCGTGGGCTGGGACAACGTCGTCATCATCGAGCGCGGCACGGACCGGACGCTGGCGGAGATGGACTTCCGCTCGGCGCACACGATGCTGCACGAGCAGGCCATCTACCAGCACGAGGGCGAGCAGTATCAGGTCGAGCAGTTCGACTACGACAACCACAAGGCCTTCGTCCGCAAGGTGGCGCCGGACTACTTCACGGACGCGATGACGTACGTGCGCGTGAATGTCATCCAGGAGGACCAGAGCGCGCCCATGGGCCCGGAGCTCCAGGCCGGCATGGGCGAGGTGAGCGTCATCGAGAAGGTGGTGGGCTACAAGAAGATCAAGTACCACACGCATGAGAACGTCGGTTACGGCGACGTGGCGCTCCCAGAGATGCAGATGCACACCACGTCGCTCTGGCTGACGGTGCCGGAGTCGGTGGTGCGCTCGATGAACTCACCGCGCCCGGCCGTCATCGACGCGCTCCGGGGCGTGGCCACCGCGCTGCGGACCGTGGCGTGCGTGGGGTTGATGATCGACCCGAGGGACGTGGGCAAGACGCTCGGCAGCCGCGACGACGCGGACGGGCCTCCGCGCAAGGACGGTGGCGTGGGGTTCGACCCCACCATCTTCCTCTATGACAACGTGCCCGGCGGCGTGGGCCTGGCCGCGCGGCTCTTCGACCAGCGGGACGAGTTGCTCGTGCGCGCGCGGCGCCTGCTGGAGTCCTGCGCTTGCGAAGAGGGTTGCCCCGCCTGCATCGGTCCCGCCTCGGGCGTCATGCCCGGACAGGCTCCGGTGGATCCGCATCCGCGCAAGCGACTGGGGCTGGAGCTCCTGTCGGTGCTCGGCATCGCTGGCGTGCAGTAGACGGAGACCCGGCGCGTGGACCTCAAGCGAAAGCTGGCGCGACTGACGGGGGTAGGCCCGGGAGGCAAGCCCGCGACGAATCGCGTGGCCACGCTGCCCGAGCCTCCTCCTCGCGCGGAGGACCTGGCGCGAGTCGACGGGCCACCCGCCACGCCCGTCGATGGTGTGACCTCGGAGGCTTCGTCACCCACGAGTCCGGCCGAAGACGTCGCGGCCATGGCGCGGCGGGGTGTCCCGGAGGCTCCGTCGGACACCGAGCCCTCCTCTCCGAAGGACCCTCGCATCGAGGCCCTCCGGCGGATGCTCGCGGACTGGTCCGAGCGCCAGGGTCAGACGGCCGCGCGCCGGGGCCCGGCTCCCGCGAAGCCTCGCCCGGGACCGCTTCCCGTCATCCCCCAGGAGACGCCGCACGGGACGGTCCATGTGTCGGAGACCCTGCTGTCCCCGGAGCATCGGCATGGCACCGCGCCCGTGGCCGGGGCGCTGGATGTCGAAGGGGCCCTGGTCGCCCGGCTCGCGCTGCACGAGGAGCTGGCGGGGGTGGACTTCCAGCGGATGCTCTTCCTGGACACGGAGACCACGGGACTCGCCGGCGGCACCGGCACCGTGCCCTTCCTCGTAGGGCTCGCGTGGTTCGAGGGCCGCTCGCTGCGCGTCCACCAGCTCTTCCTGCGCAAGCTGGGCGAGGAGGCCCCCATGCTGCGCGTGCTCGCCGCGCGCATGGCCACGTCGTCGTGCCTGGTCACCTTCAACGGCAAGAGCTTCGACTGGCCGCTCTTGCGCACGCGCTTCGTGCTCAACCGCGTCGCGACGCCCCCGGAGCTGCCGCACCTGGACCTGCTGCACTGCGCTCGCCGCGTCTTCAAGCACCGGGGGGCGGGTACGCGCCTGGTCCACGTGGAGGAGCAGGTGCTCGGACACCGCCGCGTCGACGACGTGGACGGCTCGCTGATTCCGGAGCTGTACTTCCGCTATCTGCGCGGCGGGGACGGCTCGGCGCTGACGCCCGTGCTGGAGCACAACGCCAACGACCTGCTCCTGTTGGCCGCGCTCCTGGGAGAACTGGTGCGCCGCTTCCGGGCAGGGGACGGCACCGCCGTGCTCCCTGGTGAGGACCCTCGGGACCTCCTGGGCTTCGCGGGAGTCGCGCTCCGGGCGGGAGACCACGCTCGGGCGCGGGCCTTCGCCCAGGCGGCGACGGGTGGCTCCGGCACGGTGGGGGTGGAGGCCCATGCCCTGGCATCCCGGTTGGCCCGCATGGCGGGGGAGCCCCTCGTCGCGGCCGAACACCTGCTCCAGGCCCTGGTCACGGCTCGGGGATTCCAGGCGGCGACGCTGCACCTGGAGCTCACCAAGCTGTACGAGCACTCCCTCAAGGACCTCGCGGGCGCGCTGAGCCACGCGCGCTTGTCGGCGGCGGCGGAGTTGCCGGAAGACCACCGGCGCCGCATCGTTCGTCTGGAGGGTCGCATCGAGCGGAGTACTCGGAGCCGCGCGCTGGACCTGAGTGCCCGACCACCGCGCTCAGGCCTCTGAAAACCCTTGCGTCCGGTTTCGGGCGAGTGGGCTCGCTCCCATGCCCACCCGCAGGTCGACCGAGCACATGATGGGAGCGTTGGACCCCGGCCTGCGCTAAGAGAGGCGCCATGAAAATCACGAAGGACAGTGTCGTCTCCATCGACTTCCGGCTCCACCTTGGCGATGGGAAGATGGTGGACGAGAGCGAGCCCGGAGATCCGCTCGTCTATCTGCAGGGCCACGAGGAGGTCGTCCCCGGTCTGGAGAAGGCCCTGGAGGGCAAGGCCAAGGGGGACTCCCTGTCAGTGGTCATCCCCCCCGAGGATGGTTACGGGCCGCATGACCCCGAAGGCATCGAGGAAGTTCCCCGGGGAGAGTTCCCGGAGGGGCTGGAGCTGACCGAGGGCGGCATCCTGACCGCCACGGACCCCGAGGGGGACGAGGTGGACTTCCTCATCAAGGAGATTCGCGGCGACACCGTGGTGGTGGACTACAACCACCCGCTCGCCGGCAAGACGCTGCACTTCGACGTCACCGTGCGCGAGGTCCGCGCCGCGACGGCCGAGGAGCTGGAGCACGGCCACGCGCACGGCCCGGACGACGCCCACTGACAACCCGGGCGGGAAGGACGGGCCTTCCGGTCCTTGCTTCCCACCCGTTCCGCGAGGCCACGCGGTGTGGCCTCGCGAGCGGTTCCTGCCCGGCGCGGCTGGGACGACTCAGCGCCCGCCCAGCAGGTCCGAGTTGAAGGCGAACCCGAGGAGCATGAACGGCATGGCCTCCTGCCGGCTCGGGTGCTTCAGGTACCAGGCCACCATGCCGAGCACCGTGGGGCGGTTGAACATGGTCCCCTCGTCGGTGTTGAAGGCATACGAGGCGACCGGCCCCACGCGCATGTGGCTGTTGTCGACGGTGGTGTTGCCGGAGACGCCCTGGTCCTCGTTGTAACGAGGCCAGACGGCGCTGAAGCGCGCCCCCACCATCCACTGCCCGGACAGGTAGACGACGTCCGAGTCGTTGGTGAAGACCCAGCCCTTGCCGGCCAGGAGCGAGTCCAGCATCGGGTCGTAGAACGTCGTCGCGCCGTCGCGCAGCGTCAGGTTCCAGTACTCCAGGCTGAACTTGGCGCGCACCGCGATGGGGCCGACCTTCGCCTGGAGCGTCGGCTCCACCAGGAAGTGGTGGCCGCTGGTGCTGTAGGCGTTGTCCTCGCGCAGGTCCAGGGCGTCATCCGAGAAGTCCTGCAGCGGGTTCGGATACGACTGGAGGAAGCCCATGGTGCCCAGGAAGCGCGTGTACTCGTAGCTGGCGCGCACGTTGAGCAGGGCGATGGGCTGGATTTCGAACTGCGGTCCCACCTTGAGCGAGGCGGGGTTGGCCTTGATGAGGGCCGCGGCGTTGACGAACGTGTCGCGCATCACCGGCGACTCGCTGTCGAACAGCCGCTTCTGGATGACCAGGCGGTTCTGCGTCTCCAGGCCAATGGGGTTGACGCGGAAGAGGTTGAAGCTCGTCAGGTACAACCGGACGTTGGGGATGGGGCGGGGCAGGGGAAGCGGGGACGGCTGATTGGCCGGCGTGACCTCCGGTGGCTGCGGCGTACCCGGCGTCGGAACGTCCGACGGGGTGGGGGTGGCGGCGCTGGGCTGCTGCGCGGCTGCGGGAGACACCAGGCCCAGGCTCAGGCAGAGCGTGCAAAAGGACAGCGATAGACGCTTGAGCATCATCTCGACACTTCCTCGGGAGTGAGGGGGGACCGCGGCGAGGCAGACCGCGGCTCAGCGGTTCAAGAACGACTGGGAGAGGCTTCGGGACTCGTCTGTTCGTCCGTGTGGCGACGCGTCACCGCGTAGCCGAAGATGGCCGCCGTGAAGTACATGACGATGCTGTAGATGGCCGGAGGGATGGCCATGGTCGCGTTGCCGAGCAGCAGCGGACTCATGGCGATGGTCATCGCGAGGATGCCGTTGTGGATGCCAATCTCCATGCCGATGGCCACGGCCTGACGACGCGGCAGGCGGAACAACAGCGGCGTGACGTAGCCGATGGCCATGCTCAGCACGTTGAAGCTCAGCGCGGCCAGCCCCACCTGCTTGAAGTACGCGCCGATGTGCGCGCGCTCCTGGTAGACGGCGGCGGCGATGACGACCGCCAGGAACGCGGCGGACATCAGGCGGATGGGCTTGTCCAGGGACTGGGCGATGCCCGGCTTGCGCGAGCGGATGAGCATGCCGATGCTCACCGGGCCCAGCACGATGATGAAGACCTGGAGCACCTTGGAGAACTGCATGGGGACCGCGCGGTCCTCCCCCATGAAGTGCATCAGTGACAGGTTGACGATGAGGGGCAGGGTGACGAGCGTCAGCGCGCTGTTCACCGCCGTCAGCGTGATGTTGAGGGCGACGTCACCGCGGGCCAGATGGCTGAAGAGGTTCGCCGTCGCTCCTCCAGGAGACGCCGCGAGCAACATCAGCCCCACCGCCAGCTCGGGTCCCAGGCCGAAGGCATGGGCGATGAGCGCGCAGCCGGCGGGAAGCACCAGCATCTGGCACACGAGCCCCACAATCACCGCTCGCGGGTAGACGATGACGCGCTTGAAGTCCGCGAGCGTCAGCGACAGTCCCAGGCCGAGCATGATGACGGCCAACGACAGTGGAATCAGTACCGCGGTGAATACGTTTGACTGCATTCGCCCCCCGCCAATTTTCGGGCGTTTCGTCGCCCGCGCCGCGCTGATGTCTCAAGTGCAATCAAGCGTGGCGCAAACGGGTGTCTCGCTTCAAGCCACCCCCTGGCGATTTGCGACGACGCGCACTCGGCCATGACGCCGGGCGTCATTCATTTGTCACATCGATGGAAAGCTACACCTGTACGCGTGTTACCAGGGCCGTGCGGGGATGGTGTCACGGATTGCTCAGGGGGGTGTCCTGTTTGCCATCCGGGGTGTTGGTGCGCGCGAAGCGGCGGAAGAAGCTGTCGTCGTTCCAGCGCGGTCGCTCGGGCGCGTTGGCCACGGTGCGCGTCAGGTCGGTGAGCAGCTGGACGAACTTGATGGCGCCGTCCTTGTGGATGGGCTGGCGCAGGTCGTCCGAGGGGGCGTGGTAGTGGCGCGTGTACCAGTCCTTGAAGGTGCGCTCCTCGGGGGAGCCCGGCGCGTAGCCGAACTTGAAGGACAGGGCTGGCACGCCCTGGCGGATGAAGGCGTACTGGTCGCTGCGGATGAAGGTCATGCTGCTGGGGTTGGGGTCGGGCTGGAGCTTCACGCCGTGCGCCGAGGTGACCTCCCGCAGGGGCGCGAGCAGCGTCGATTCGTCCTGGCCGTAGGCCACCACGCGGGTGAAGTCGAACAGCGGCAGGAACATGTCCAGGTTGAAGTTCGCGACGATGGCGTCGCGGGGCACGGTGGGGTGCGCGGCGAAGTAGCGCGAGCCGATCAGCCCCTTCTCCTCACCCGTCACCAGCACGAAGAGGATGGAGCGCTGGGGCTTCTGGGCCTGGAGCGCGCGGGCCACCTCCAGCACGGCGGCCACGCCCGTCGCGTTGTCCATGGCGCCGTTGTAGATGGCGTCGCCGTTGATGGGCGCTCCCACGCCCACGTGGTCCAGGTGCGCGGTGAGGACGACGTACTCCTTGGCCAGCACCGGATCGCTGCCCGGAAGCACGCCCACGACGTTGACGGATGTCACGGGAGTGGAGACCCACTCGGCGCTCGACTGGAGGCGCGTGGGCAGCTCGAAGCGCGGCAGCGGCTTGCTCGCGTCCGCCAGCGCGAGCAGCTCCTTGAACGAGTGCGGGCTTCCGGTGAACAGCTTCTCGGCGTGCTCCGGGTTGAAGGAGACGCTCACCTGGAGGCCGGACGTGTCGTCCAGCGAGGTGTCCGCGAAGTTCATCGCCGGCTGGAGGCGCGACAGGGCGGAGCGGGACCAGGGCGTCTCCATGTTCTTCGGATTCAGGAGCACCACGGCGCCCACGGCGCCCGCCTTCTTCAGCGCCTTGACCCGCTCCGCAGCGGAGCTGTGGTGGGCCCTCAGGGGGCCGGGGATGTGAGCGGGGCCTCCGTAGATGAAGACGGCCAGCTTGCCCTGGAGGTCCACGCCCGCGAAGTCGTCATGGTTCGCCTCCGGGATGGAGAGGCCATGGCCCACGAACACCAGGGGGGCGTCCAGCTGACCCGACTCGCCCTGGCGCGGGGAGATGAGGGCCTCGCGACCGACGACGAGCGGCGTGCGCTTGCCCTCGCGCACCAGCGTCAGCCGCGAGCGCGCATCCACCAGTCGCCTCGACACCAGCGCCACCTCCTGGAGGTAGCCTTCGCCAGCGCCGGGCTTCACGCCGAGGCCCGCAAGCTGCTCGGCCACGTACGCCGCGGCCTCGCGGTGGCCTTCGCTTCCCGTGTCGCGCCCTCGCAGGCGGTCGTCCGCGAGGAACTGGACGTGGCTCCACCAGCGCTTCACTTCGGGGGATGGCTCCGCGGCGGGGGCCAGCGACGGCAGCAGCAACAGCGAGGTCAGCAGGACGGAACGGGGCAAGGGAGCGCTCGCGGGAAGAGGGGAGACTGTTTCCTCAACGGCCGGCGGAGCATGCCATTCCTTCCGCGCCCGGCCAGGGCGTCCTCCGGCGCACGGCGGGCTCACGCGGGGCGAGACAGGCGCGGCCGGGGTCGGCTAGGAGGGGCCTCCATGAGCCGAGTCCTGGACGAGCTGCTGGAGCTCCTCAAGCTGGAGGTCATCGAGGAGAATCTGTTTCGCGGGAGGAGCCAGGACCTGGGCTTCCGCCAGCTCTTCGGTGGGCAGGTGCTGGGGCAGGCGCTGTCGGCGGCCAGCCAGACGGTGGAGCCCGCGCGGCATGTCCACTCGCTGCATGGCTACTTCCTGCGCCCCGGCGACGCGAGCCTTCCCGTCGTCTACACGGTGGACCGGGTGCGCGACGGCGGCAGCATCAGCACGCGGCGCATCGTCGCCATCCAGAAGGGACAACCCATCTTCACGATGATGGCGTCCTTCCACGGAGACGAGGTCGGTTACGCGCACCAGGCCCCCATGCCGGACGTGCCGCCCCCGGAGAGCCTGCCCACGGACCTGGAGCTGCTGCTGCGTCAGGCGGACAGGATTCCGGCGCGGCTGCGCGAGAAGATCCTCTGCGACAAGCCCATCGAGATGCGGCCGGTGGCGTACATGGACCCGTTCAATCCGGTGCCGGACGAGCCGCGCAAGGCGGTGTGGATTCGCGCCGACGGCGAGCTTCCGGAGGACCCCCAGGTCCACAAGTACGTGCTGGCGTACGCGTCCGACTTCAACCTCATCAGCACCGTGCTGCTGCCGCACGCGGCCAGCTTCTTCCAGCCGCAAGTCATCGGCGCGAGCCTGGACCACGCCCTCTGGTTCCATGGTGACCTGAAGGTGAATGACTGGCTGCTCTACGTCATGGACAGCCCGTGGGCGGGCAACGCGCGAGGCCTGGCGCGAGGCTCCGTCTACACGCGCGACGGACGCCTCGTCGCCTCCGTGGCGCAAGAGGGACTGCTGCGCATCCTCAAGGGCGACAAGGCGAAGTAGCGCGGGGGTCCCACCGCTCCGTACGTGACACGCGCACTGCTTGCCGCTTGAGGCAGGTCGCGAGCGACGACGTGCGGCACACGCGCCTCGCCCTCGGGATTCCAGGTAGGCTCGGCGCGACGGTGGACACGGAGGTCGTGACGATGCGCGCGGTGGTGTACCAGCACGAGGAGCACGAGGGCGTGGGACTTCTGGGGCCGGCGCTGACGAAGGCGGGCTTCACCCTTGTCAACCGCTTCCGCTCCGCGCGTCACGACGACGTGGACGCGGAGCTGGTGGTGGTGATGGGCGGCCCCATGGGCGTCTACGAGGCGGACCAGCACCCGTTCCTGCGCGAGGAGCTGGCCATCCTCCGCGAGCGACTGGCCAACGAGCGCCCGTCTCTGGGCATCTGCCTGGGCGCGCAGTTGCTCGCCGACGCGGCGGGCGCCGAGGTCTTCGCGGGAAAGAATGGCTTCGAGGTGGGCGTAGGCCCGGTGCGTTGGACCGCGGAGGGCGTGCGCGACACGGTCATCGCCGGCGTGCGCCCCCGCACCGTCGTCGCGCACTGGCATGGTGACACGTACAAGGCCGTGCCCGGCGCCACGCTGCTGGCCTCCACGGACCGCTACGTGCAACAGGCCTTCCGGCTGGGCTCGTCGTTCGGTTTCCAGTTCCATCTGGAGCTGACGGCTCGGGAGATGGGGCGCTGGCTGGAGCTGGGCGCGGAAGACCTTCGCCAGCGCGGCAAGGACCTCGCGGAGCTGAAGGCGCAGCTGCCCAAGCTGGAGTCCGCCGAGCGGGAGAACACCGAGCTGCTCCAGCGGCTCGCGGAGCACTTCGCTCAAACAGTGCGCTGAGGCTCTCGCCGCGCCCTCCGACAGTGCGGCACCTCGTGAGGACCTGGAAATTCGCGGAGGAGCTGGGGGCTTTGCCCCTGGGTCCAGATGGCTCCAAGCGAGCGGGTTCGGACCTGGAGGGTGAGGGCCCCTCTGCCTTCCTGTCTCACGGGTGATGTCTCATTCATGTATCGTCTGGCGAATCCGCCGGCGCAGAGGGGGAAGTCAGTCTCGCCGATACAGCGTGCGGATGCGTTGAGGTGGGGATGTGTTGTTTCGGCATGGTGCTCACGGTGCTCGCGGGGATGCCCCCGGACGGCATCGCGCAGCTCGAGAAGGTGGAGCGGCTGATGCCGGCGCTCCAGCGGATGGCCGTGGACCCGGAGCTGGTTCAGGCGGTGCTCGCCCAGAACGCGCGCGGGGCTTCACTGGTTTCCATTCGCGCGGATGATGACGCGTGGCTGGCCACTCCGGCGATGACGCCCTTCAAGCAGCGCGTGCTCGACGCCGCCTGCTCACGGGTGCTTGCTCGCCACCGTATTTCCCTGGGCCGCGACAAGGTGGCGGAGGCGTTCGTGATGGATCGCCAGGGCGCGCTGGTGGGCGCCACGCGGCGGACGTCCGATTACTGGCAGGGTGACGAAGACAAGTTCCGGGTGCCGTTCAAGCAGGGGCGGGTGCTGCGCGAGCACCCCTTCTTCGACGAGTCCTCGCAGGCCTACGTCATCCAGGTCTCCCTTCCTGTCCGCGACCGTGGCCGTGTCATCGGCGCCGTCACCGTCGGACTCTCCCTGCTGGACCTCTGAAGACTCACGCGGACCGCCATGCGCCTGCTCGACGCCCTCTCCCTCCGCACCCGCCTGACGCTGGCGGTCTCCCTGCTCACGCTCTTCGCGTTGCTGCCGCTCAACATCCTCGGCCGTGTCTTCATCTCCGACAACCTGCAGGAGCAGATCCACGCGACCTTGCGGGTGGAGGCCCAGGGCCTCAGGGACCTCGTCGAGTCCACGCTGGCGGAGCGCGAGGCGAACGTCCGGAGCTGGTCGGAAGACGCCATCCTCCGGGGCGCGCTGCTCTTCGACACCTTCGACAAGAGCGACGCGGTGCTCGTTGCCCTGGAGAAGCGTCATCCGACCTTCGCGGGCCTCGTGCTCTTCACCGAGGACGGCCGCGCCGTGTCCGCCAGCGAGGCGCGGCTGCGCAAGGCCTACGAGGGACACGAGGGCGAGGTGCGCGCCTCCGGCTGGTTTCGCGCCGCGCTGAACGGGACGCTGGACACCACGGGCTTCACGAAGGTGGACCCGTTCTTCGAGCGGACGGTGCTGCCGCTCGCGGTGCCCGTGCTGAGCCCCATCAGCGGCGCGCGCATCGGTGTGCTCCTGGCCGCCTACGAGTGGAGCCAGGTGGGGCAGGTGGTGGCCCCCGCGCTGGAGCGCTCCCGGGCCCGAGGCCAGCGGAGCTTCGCCCTGGAGATCCTCGGCGCGGACGGCATGAGCCTCTTCGACACGCACGAGCGCGACCTCTCGCGTCCCGACGACGTCGTCCGCGTGGAGTCCATCAACGAGAACTCGGTTCGTGACGTCGGCGATGGCTGGCGCTTCGTGGCCACGGTGGACCCGGGGGACGCCTACGCGCCTCTGGAGCAGGCGAGCAGGGGGGCCATCGCCCTGACGGTGCTCTCACTCGTCGTCGCGGGCGTGGGGGGCTGGCTCCTGGCGCGCGGGGCCACCGGCCCCATCTCCCGGCTGAGCGAAGTGGTGGGCCGCGTCGTGCGCGAGGGCGACCTCACCCAGCAGGTGGAGGTGTCCAGCCGCCGCGACGAGGTGGGGCAGTTGGCCGCCTCCTTCTCCCTGATGATGGAGCACCTGCGCGAGTCCACGCGCGGCCTCCAGCAGGGCACCAAGGTGTTGGGACAGACGGTGGCGGAGCTCACCGCCGCCGCCGCGCAGCAGGAGCGCACCCTGACGAAGCAGGCCGCGGCCCTCCAGGAGACGCAGGTGACGGCCCAGGAGATCAAGCAGACGTCACTGATGGCCGCCGAGCGCTCCCAGGCCGTGCTCGGCGTCACCGCGCGAGCCCGCGAGGTGGGGCGCTCCGGCGAGGCCACCGTCTCCGCGAGCCTCCAGGGCTTCGAACAACTGCGCGAGCAGGTGGGCCGCGTGGCCGACAGCATCTCCGCCCTCAACGAGCGCACCCAACAGATTGGCGGCATCACCCAGACGGTGAAGGACCTGGCCGACCAGTCCAACATGCTCGCGCTCAACGCGGCCATCGAGGCCGTGCGCTCCGGTGAGCACGGCAAGGGCTTCAGCGTGGTGGCGCGCGAGATTCGCAGCCTCGCGGACCAGTCCATCACCTCCACTGCCCGCGTGCGGGAGATCCTCGAGGACATCCGCCAGTCCATCCAGGGCTCCGTCACGCTGGCCGTGCAGAGCCAGGGCAGCGCTGAAACCGGACTGACTCAGGTCCGTGCCAGCGGCGACAGCCTCCGCGAGCTGACCGGCATCATCCAGGACAACGCCTCCGCCGCTCAGCAGATCGCCGCCGCCGTGACGCAGCAGAACGCCGGCGTCGCCCAGATCTTCATCGCCGTGACGGACCTGTCCCGGATGATGGAGGAGTCCATGCAGGGTTTGCAGAGCGCTCAGCGGATTACCGCGTCGCTGCGTGACGTGGCCGCGCGGATGGAGACAGTGGCGGCCACGTACCGCGTCTAGTCATTGTTGAGGGGGTAACACTCGGAGTGGTTTGCGGGAGCGCACTCCAAGTAAACATGAATTATGCGCAACCCGGGGATTCCTGGAGCCATTCCGGTTCCCTGGAGTCCCCGTTCCGTTGGTCCTTCATCTGAAGGAGCACCGCATGCGCAGCGTCGTGAAAGCCGCCGTATTCATGGCAGTGATGGCGACGTCCCAGGCGTGGGGATTCGACCCCCCCGCCGCACCCCCCAAGGGCTCACTGGCGAGCCAGGCGTTCTTCAAGCCTGAGCTGTCGCTGGCCAGTGGTCAGGTGCCTCTGAACGAGGCCCTGCCCAAGCTGAGCCCTGATGTGGCGAAGGTCTGGGACGACTTCTTCGCTCGTAACGGGAACAACTTCGAGATCTACGTCGACTCCGTCACGGGTACCGCAGCAAACATCCAGGGCGCCATTCCGCTCATCCCGGGCAATGGCGTGGGCAACAAGCTGACGCTGGGCAGCCTGGGCCGGCAGCTCGGGCGTTCGGTGGACAAGGTGGATGGCGGCGTCGTCGCCGACCTCGTCTACAAGTTCGTGGAGGCCAACCGCGCCGCGGTGGGCGTGGACATGCTCCAACTGGGCCAGGCCCGGGTGGACCAGATCACCCCGGACCTGTGGCAGGTCTCCATCGTCCAGCAGCACCAGGGCATCCCCGTCCGGTATGGACGGCTGGCGGCCACCATCAGCCACGGTAACCTGATTCTGCTGGGCACCGAGTCGTGGACGAACGTGGGGCTCTCGCCCATGCCGCTGGTGGACGCGGACCGGGCGATGGTCGTCGCGCACGAGCGCTTCGGCCTCTACGAGAGCCCGGCCGACGTCTGGCAGGCGCCCAAGCTGGAGGTCGCGCCGGTCTCCGTTCCGGGCGCGGGCTTCGGCAAGGGCATGGGCCACCAGCTCGTGTGGACGTACGGCTTCCAGCTCCAGAACGAGAGCGAGCGCTGGAAGGTGACGGTGGATGCCGCCACCGGTGACGTGCTCGCACTGGAGGACGACAACCACTACTTCGACCAGTCGGTGAAGGGCGGCGTCTACCCGTTCACCAACACGGGTTCGCCCCCGGGTTGCCCGGCGGGCTCGTTCTGCGGCGTCCTGCAGCCCAACTACCCCATGCCCTGGGCCAACGTCGGGACGAACGTCTTCACGGACGGCTACGGCGTTTACGACTACACGGCCGGGACGACGACCACGACACTCGCGGGCCGCTACATCCGGATCGTCGACACGTGCGGCGCCATCAGCGGCACCGGCACGGGCAACATCAACTTCGGGAACGGAACCGTCACGTGCCCCACGCCCACGAGCGGCAACACCGCGGCGACCCGCAGCGCGTTCTATGAGCTGAACCGCATCAAGGAGCTGGCCCGTGGCTGGCTGCCCACCAACGCGTGGCTGCAGGCGTCCATGACGGCCAACGTCAACATCAACAACACCTGCAACGCCTTCTGGAACGGCTCCACGGTCAACTTCTACCGCAGTGGTGGTGGCTGCCGGAACACGGGTGAGATTGGCGCCGTGTTCGACCACGAGTGGGGCCACGGCATGGACGACAACGACACGGCCGGCACGCTGAGCAACTCCAGCGAGGCCTACGCCGACATCGCGTCCATGTACCGCCTGCCGTTCAACCCCGCCGCCACTCCCACCAGCGGCCAGTCTCCCGCGTCGTGCGTGGGCTACGGCTTCTTCCAGACCCTCAACAATGGTTGCGGCATGACGGCGGATGGGACGGGTTACAACGTGAACGAGGCGCAGGCGGGGGCCGCGTGGTGCGCGACCAACTGCTCGGGTGTCCGCGACGCTGACTACGCGGCCCACAACCCGCCGACGCCCACCACGCCGCAGAACTTCGTCTGCCCCCGCTGCTCCACCGGCACGGGGCCGTGCGGCCGGCAGACGCATTGCGCCGCGTCTCCGGTGCGTCAGGCGGCGTGGGACTTCATCGCCCGCGACCTGCGGTCCGCTCCGTTCAACTACGACTGGAACACGGCCCAGAACATCGGCAACAAGGTGTTCTACCAGGGCAGCGGCAACATCGGCTCGTGGCACGCCTGCAACTGCACCGCGGGCACGTCGGATGGCTGCGCGGCCACCAACGGCTACAAGCAGTGGCTGGCGGCGGATGACGACAACGGCAACATCAACGATGGCACGCCGCACATGACGGCCATCTACGCCGCGTTCAACCGTCACAACATCGCATGTGCCACGCCGGTGGCTGTGAACAGCGGCTGTACGGGTGGCCCGACGGCGGCGCCGACCGTTTCGGTGACGCCGGCCACGGGTCAGGTGTCGCTGAGCTGGGGCGCCGTCAGCGGCGCGACGCAGTACTGGGTGATGAAGTCCGACGGCATCAACGGCTGCACGTACGGCAAGGCCCGCGCGGCCACCGTGACGGGCACCAGCTACGTGGACACCGAGGTGCTCACCGGCCACAACACCTGCTACTCGGTGGTGGCCGCGGGCAGCAGCGCCGCCTGCTACGGCGCGTCCAGCACCTGCACCTGCGTGAGCCCGCTGTAGTCCGGCGGCTCACCGGGACATCACCGGCACGGCGGGAGCGCGCTGGAGTGGGGCGCTCCCGCGGTTGACGGCAAGTGGTTCCGAGGCGGCCTTCTCCATGGAGGCCGCCTCTTCATGCTGATTCCGTGTGACGCGAAGGAGCACGACATGCACAGCGTCGTGAAAGCCGCCGTATGTATGGCAGTGATGGCGACGTCCCAGGCGTGGGGATTCGACCCCCCCGCCGCACCCCCCAAGGGCTCACTGGCGAGCCAGGCGTTCTTCAAGCCTGAACTTTCACTGGCCAGTGGACAGGTGCCTCTGAACGAGGCCTTGCCCAGGCTGAGCCCCGACGTGGCGAAGGTCTGGGACGATTTCTTCGCTCGTAACGGGAACAACTTCGAGATCTACGTCGACTCCGTCACGGGTACCGCGGCAAACATCCAGGGCGCCGTTCCACTCATCCCGGGCAATGGCGTGGGCAACAAGCTGACGCTGGGCAGCCTGGGCAGGCAGCTCGGGCGTTCGGTGGACAAGGTGGATGGCGTCGTCGTCGTCGACCTCGTCTACAAGTTCGTGGAGGCCAACCGCGACGTGGTGGGCGTGGACATGATCCAACTGGGCCAGGCCCGGGTGGATCAGATCACCCCGGACCTGTGGCAGGTCTCCATCGTCCAGCAGCACCAGGGCGTGCCGGTCCGGTATGGGCGACTGGCGGCCACCATCAGTCACGGTAACCTGATTCTGCTGGGCACCGAGTCGTGGGCCAACGTGGAGATTGCCCCCATGCCGCTGGTGGACGCGGACCGGGCGATGGTCGTCGCGCACGAGCGCTTCGGCCTCTACGAGAGCCCTGCCGACATCTGGCAGGCGCCCACGCTGGAGGTCGCGCCGGTCTCCATTCCGGGCGCGGGCTTCGGCAAGGGCATGGGCCACGAACTGGTGTGGACGTACGGCTTCCAACTCCAGGATGAGCATGAGCGCTGGAAGGTGACAGTGGATGCGGTCACCGGTGAAGTGCTCGCGCTTGAGGACGACAACCACTATGCCTCGGTCAACGGTGGTGTCTATCCGTACACCAACACGGGCGTGCCCGCGACGTGTCCAGCGGGCTCGTTCTGCGGCTCGATGCAGCTGCGCTACCCCATGCCCTGGGCCGATGTCGCGCCGGGTGTCTTCGCGGATGGCTATGGGGTGTTCAGTCCTCCCCTAATCGCGACCACGACGCTGACGGGCCGCTACCTTCGCGTCGTTTCCGCCTGTCCACTCAGGGTCAGCGCCACGGGCCCGGACGGCGACATCGCGCTGGGGACAGTCGATGGTGTTTGCGGAACTCCCGACGGTGGAAACACCAGGGCGACCCGCACCGCCTTCTACGAGCTGAACCGCATCAAGGAACTCGCCCGTGGCTGGCTGCCCACCAATGCGTGGCTGCAGGCCTCCCTGACGGCGAACGTCAACCTCAACAACACCTGCAACGCGTTTTGGAACGGCTCCACGGTCAACTTCTACCGCAGCGGCGGAGGGTGCCGGAACACGGGTGAGATTGGCGCCGTGCTCGACCATGAGTGGGGCCACGGCATGGACGATAACGACACGGCCGGCACGCTGAGCAACTCCAGCGAGGCCTACGGTGACATCGCGGCCATGTACCGCCAGCCGTTCGACCCCGCGTCCACGGCGACCACTGGCAGGTCTCCTGGCTCGTGCGTGGGCTACGGCTTCTTCCAGACCCTCAACAATGGTTGCGGCATGACGGCGGATGGGACGGGCTACAACGTGACCGAGGCGCAGACGGGGGCCGCATGGTGCGCAACCAACTGCTCCGGCGTCCGCGACGCCGACTACGCGGCCCACAACCCGCCGACGCCCACCACGCCGCAGAACTTCGTCTGCACCCGCTGTTCCAACGGCACGGGCCCGTGCAGCCGGCAGGTGCATTGCGCCGGGTCTCCAGTGCGTCAGGCGGCGTGGGACTTCGTCGCCCGCGACCTCCAGCTCCCTCCGTTCAACTACGACTGGAACACGGCGCAGAACATCGGCAACAAGGTGTTCTACCAGGGCAGTGGCAACGTCGGATCATGGCACGCCTGCAACTGCACCGCGGGTACGTCGGATGGCTGCGGGGCCACCAACGGCTACAAGCAGTGGCTGGCAGCGGATGATGACAACGGCAACATCAACGATGGCACGCCGCACATGACGGCCATCCACGCCGCGTTCAGCCGCCACAACATCGCCTGTGCCACGCCC
>NZ_JABUMU010000007.1:64971-177494 GCF_013336625.1 Myxococcus sp. CA033
GGCCACCAACGGCTACAAGCAGTGGCTGGCAGCGGATGATGACAACGGCAACATCAACGATGGCACGCCGCACATGACGGCCATCCACGCCGCGTTCAGCCGCCACAACATCGCCTGTGCCACGCCCACGCCCATGAACAGCGGATGCACGGGAGGCCCCACGGCGAAGCCCACTGTTACCGTGATACCGGCCGCTGAACAGGTCTCTCTGAGCTGGGCCCCCGTCGCTGGCGCGACGCAGTACTGGGTGATGAAGTCGGACGGAGTCAACGGCTGCACGTACGGCAAGGCGCGAGTCGCCACCGTGACGAGCACCAGCTACGTGGACACCGAGGTCCTCAAGGGCCACAACACCTGCTACTCGGTGGTGGCCGCGGGCAGCAGCGCCGCCTGCTATGGCGCGTCTAGCACCTGCACCTGCGTGAGCCCGCTGTAGTCCATCGCGGCGCCCCAGGGCGTCGGCGCGGAGGGGGCACGCTGAAAAGATGCTCCCTCCGTTGACGGCGCATTCATTCGAGGTGGCTTCCCTGCAGGAGAGGCCACCTCGTGGGTTCGCACTTCCGCACTTGGCCAATGATGCGTCCTGTTGGTCCTTCATCTGAAGGAGCACCGCATGCGCAGCGTCTTGAAAGCCGCCGTATGTATGGCAGTGATGGCGACGTCCCAGGCGTGGGGCTTCACCCCTCCCGCTACTCCTCCGAAGGGCTCCCTGGCGAGTCAGGCGTTCTTCAAGCCTGAGCTGTCCTTGGCCAGTGGGCAAGTGCTGCTCAAAGAGGCTCTGCCCAAGCTGAGCCCCGATGTGGCGAAGGTCTGGGACGACTTCTTCGCTCGTCACGGAAACAACTTCGAGATCTACGTCGACTCCGTCACGGGCACCACGGCGAACATCCAGGGCGCCGTTCCGCTCATCCCGGGCAATGGCGTGGGCAACAAGCTGACGCTGGGCAGCCTGGGCAAACAGCTCGGGCGTTCGGTGGACAAGGTGGATGGCGGCGTCGTCGTCGACCTCGTCTACAAGTTCGTGGAGGCCAACCGCGCCGCAGTGGGCGTGGACATGCTCCAACTGGGCCAGGCCCGGGTGGATCAGATCACCCCGGACCTGTGGCAGGTCTCCATCGTCCAGCAGCACCAGGGTGTGCCGGTCCGGCATGGACGGCTGGCGGCCACCATCAGCCACGGTAACCTGATTCTGCTGGGCACCGAGTCGTGGACGAACGTGGCGCTCTCGCCCATGCCGCTGGTGGACGCGGACCGGGCGATGGTCGTCGCGCACGAGCGCTTCGGCCTCTATGAGAGCCCGGCCGCCGTCTGGCAGGCGCCCACGCTGGAGGTCGCGCCGGTCTCCATTCCTGGCGCGGGCTTCGGCAAGGGCATGGGCCACCAGCTCGTGTGGACGTACGGCTTCCAGCTCCAGGGTGAGCATGAGCGCTGGAAGGTGACGGTGGATGCGGCTACCGGTGACGTGCTCGCGCTCGAGGACGACAACCACTACGCCTCGGTCAACGGCGGTGTCTATCCGTACACCAACACGGGCGTGCCCGCGACGTGTCCGGCGGGCTCGTTCTGCGGCGCGATGCAGCCGCGCTACCCCATGCCCTGGGCCGATGTCGCGCCGGGTGTCTTCGCGGATGGCCATGGGGTGTTCAGTCCTCCTCCTCCTCCCCAAATCGCGACCACGACGCTGACGGGCCGCTACCTTCGGGTCGTTCCCGCCTGTCCACTCAGCGTCAGCACCACGGGCCCGGACGGCGACATCGCGCTGGGGACAGTCGATGGTGTTTGCGGAACTCCCGACGGTGGAAACACCAGGGCGACCCGCACCGCGTTCTACGAGCTGAACCGCATCAAGGAACTCGCCCGTGGCTGGCTGCCCACCAATGCGTGGCTGCAGGCCTCCCTGACGGCGAACGTCCACATCAACAACACCTGCAACGCCTTCTGGAACGGCTCCACGGTCAACTTCTACCGCAGCGGCGGAGGGTGCCGGAACACGGGTGAGATTGGCGGCGTGCTCGACCACGAGTGGGGCCACGGCATGGACGACAACGACACGGCTGGCACGCTGAGCAACTCCAGCGAGGCGTACGGTGACATCGCGGCCATGTACCGCCAGCCGTTCGACCCCGCGTCCACGGCGACCATAGGCAGGTCTCCTGGATCTTGCGTGGGCTACGGCATCTACCTGACCCTCGCCACGGGCTGCGGCGTGACGGAGGATTTGACGGGCCGCCTCGTGAACGAGGCGCAGACGGGGGCCCCTTGGTGCGCGACCAACTGCTCCGGTGTCCGCGACGCCGACTACGCGGCCCACAACCCGCCGACGCCCACCACGCCGCAGAACTTCGTCTGCACCCGCTGCTCCATCGGGACGGGTCCGTGCAGCCGGCAGGTGCATTGCGCCGGGTCTCCGGTACGTCAGGCGGCATGGGACTTCGTCGCCCGGGACCTCCAGCTCCCTCCGTTCAACTACGACTGGAACACGGCGCAGAACATCGGGAACAAGGTGTTCTATCAGGGCAGCGGCAACATCGGATCGTGGCACGCCTGCAACTGCACCGCAGGCACGTCGGATGGCTGCGCGGCCACCAACGGCTACAAGCAGTGGCTGGCAGCGGATGATGACAACGGCAACATCAACGATGGCACGCCGCACATGACGGCCATCCACGCCGCGTTCAGCCGCCACAACATCGCCTGTGCCACGCCCACGCCCATGAACAGCGGATGCACGGGAGGCCCCACGGCGAAGCCCACTGTTACCGTGATACCGGCCGCTGAACAGGTCTCTCTGAGCTGGGCCCCCGTCGCTGGCGCGACGCAGTACTGGGTGATGAAGTCGGACGGAGTCAACGGCTGCACGTACGGCAAGGCGCGAGTCGCCACCGTGACGAGCACCAGCTACGTGGACACGGAGGTTCTCACGGGCCACAACACCTGCTACTCGGTGGTGGCCGCGGGCAGCAGCGCCGCCTGCTACGGCGCGTCCAGCACCTGCACCTGCGTGAGTCCGCTGTAGTCCGGCGACTCACCGGCACGGTGGGACGGTGCTCCCACCTCTGCCAGCGCGCAGTCGCTCGAGGCGGCTTCCTTCCGGGGAGGCCGCCTCGTTCGTCAGAACTTCAGCTCCCACGTCTCGCCAATGAGTCCCTCGCCGAACTCCTGGTGGGGTTCCGTGCTGACGCGCACGAAGCCGGCGCCCTCGTAGACGCGACGCGCGGCATGGAGCTGGCTGTCCGTCCACAGTCGCACCTTCCGGTAACCTGCTTCACGAGCGAAGGTCACACACGCGTCCACCAACCGGGTACCGATGCCCAGCCCGCGCGCCGAGGGCTCCACCAACAGCAGCCTCAGCTTCGCCACTGTCTTCGTGTCCCGGACCAGGAACACGGAGCCGACACTTCGCCCATTCACCTCGGCGATCCAACAGCGCTCCCGGGCAGGCTCCTGCTCCAGGATGAACTTCGAGGCGACGCTTGCGACCAGCGCCTCGAAGCGCTCGTCCCAGCCGTACTCCTGGCTGTACAGGACGCCGTGCCGGTGGATGACCCAGCCGATGTCCCCAGGGCGGTGGGGGCGCAGCACGACGTCGGCGCTCGACGCCGGGGGCTTCTCACCCAGCAGCTCCTGGATGGTTTGCATGGCCTCGAGGAGCCGCTGGCGCGCGTCGGTCTTCAGCGGGGAGATGAGCGCGCGGATGGAGTCGTGGGAGCGGCTGTTGAGCCGCTCGTAGGTCTGCTCTCCCTTCGCCGTCAGGCGCACCAGGTGCTGGCGACCGTCCGTCGCGGACGTCACCTTTTCGATGAGCCCCTGCGTTCCGAAGTTGCGGAGCAGGCGACTGAGGTAGCCCGGGTCCAACGCCAGCTCACGGCTCAGCTCCGCCGCGGTGGGGGTCTCCCGGTGGAACAGCTCGTAGATGACGCGGGCCTCGGTCAGCGAGAACTCGCTGTTCAAGAGCCCCTCGTCCAGCACGCCAATCTTCTGCGTGTAGAAGCGATTGAAGTGCCGCACCGCCGCCACGCCTTGGTCCCGTCGAGTCTGTGCCATTCAGTCCTGTCTCCAAGGCGCCGTGCCGTTCGAGGTCATTGTCGGGGAAGCCGTTGACTCAGGCAACCAGTTGGCTCACGGCGCCGGTGGGCGCGCCGCATAGCGCTCAGCCAGGACCGAGCAGACGAGCAGCTGGAGCTGGTGGTAGAACATGAGGGGCAGGACGATGAGCCCCAGTCCAGGGTGTGCCCCAAAGAGGAGCCGCGCCATGGGCACCCCCGAGGCCAGCGTCTTCTTCGAGCCGCAGAAGACCGCGGCGATCTCATCCTCGGTGGAGAACCGCAGTCTGCGCGCCGTCAGCGTGCTCAGGGTCAGCACGGTGGCGAGGATGAGCACCGCGCCCCCCAGGATGAGCGCGACGATGGCGCCGCCATGGCGACTGAAGATGCCGGACGCGACGGAGTCGCAGAACGAGGCATAGACGAGCACCAGGATGAACAGCCGGTCCACGCCGTTGGTGTACTTGCGGTAGCGGGCGAAGAACGCGCCGAGCAGCGGCCGCGCGAGCTGCCCCAGCGCCAGCGGCAGGAGCAGCAGCAGGGACAACTTGAGGATGGCGTCCCCCAGCGAGAGCGACTGCCCGGTGGTGCGCGCCAGAAGCCCGACGATGAGCGGCGTGAGGAAGATGCCGAGCAGGCTGGACAGGCTCGCGTCGAAGATGGCCCCCGCCACGTTGCCCCTGGCGACGCCCGTCATCGCCACGGACGAGGAGATGGTGGACGGCACCGCGCACAGGAACAGGAAGCCGAGCGACACGTCCGCCGGCACCCACGCCCCGAAGACGAGGTTGAGCACGAGCCAGAGGGCGGGGAACACCCCGAAGGTGAACGACTGCACCAGCACGTGCAGGCGCCACTGGAGGGCCCCGGCCCTGAGCTGGGCCATGGGCATGCCCAGCCCGTGGAGGAAGAACACGGCGAAGATGCCGACGTTGGTGACGACGTCGGCATGCATCGCGCCGCCGGACCGGCCGAAGTCCGGGAAGAGGAGGGCGAGCCCGACGGCACCGAGCATCCCCAAGAGGAACCAGTCCCGCGCGAGCCGTTTGACGAGGCGTAGAGACATGTCGGGGGCTGAATACTCCCTGCCTCGGGAGACCTCCAGCCCCCTGTGTCTCCAGGGTCAGTCGTCCACCCGGAACTCCACCACCAGGCCCGCGTGGTCCGACGGCCAGAGGCCGGAGTCCGTGCGGTCGTCAATCAGGGTGCCCACCACCACCGCGGACTGGGGATTGACGTTGTCCCCGGCGTACAGCACCAGGTCGATGCGCTCGTCGAGCGCATCCGTGTTGGCGTCGTTCACCGTCTCGCTGAAGCAGCAGGTGAAGCCGTCACCCGTGCCCACCGTGGACCAGGCATCGACGAGCCCCGTCCCCGGGCCGACGATGGTGGGATATCCGGTGGTGGCCGCGCCCGGTCCGGTGTTCAGGTCTCCGACGACGATGAGCGGCCGGTCATAGGTGTTGACGAGGGCGGCCAGCTCCGTGGCCTGGTTCTCGTTGCCGGGCCGCAACGTCTCCAGGTGGGTGTTGACGAAGGTGATGCGCGCGCCGTCCACCGTGGCGTCCAGCTTGTTGAAGCCACGCAGGAAGCGAATCGACGCGCCGCCCACGGGCACCTCCTGGGCATAGGCGTAGTTGCCCGTCACCACGTTGGCGATCTGCACGTCACCGCGCGCCAGGATGACGTCCCGGTCCGTGAGCCGCACGTCCGTGAGGTCCGTCGCATTGCCCGCGAGCGCCGCGGGGACCTCCGCGTCCGCGTTCTGCACCGTCGCGGCGGCGCGGTAGTTGAGCCCCCGGCTCTGCAGCTCCGCCAGCAGGATGGCCAGGAAGTCGTACGTCACGGTCTGCGCGTTGGGCACCGGGTTGGAGGCGAAGTCGCTCGGGCTCTGGGTCCGGTAGAGGGAGACCTCCTGCAGGCCGACGAGGGCCGGGTTGGTGCTCTGGATTTCGTCCGCGATGGCCTTGGCGCGCTCGGGGAAGTTCGTCGCCTGCACCGTCGTGTAGAGCTGCGCGGCGATGGCGGGAATCTGCTGGGGCGTCTGCGCCGTGGCGAGCAGCTCGATGTTGCCGCCGAGATAGAGGTTGCGGGTCATCACCTTGAACTGGGCGGCGCCCGGCAGGACGGAATCATCACCGTCGTCGTCATTGCAGGCGACGAGGCACAGCGGAGCGCACGCGAGCAGCGGCGCGAGACGAAGGAAGCGAAGTGGGGTCATGGGGCCGATGGGGGCAAGGGTGGAGTGCCGCGAATCCGGCCCCGTTCCCGCATGACAGGCAAAAGGATTCCCAGCGCCGCGTCGGCTCACGCACAGCCGTCGGCACTGGAGTGTTCAAAGCCCCGCTGGCCCTCGGCTGTAAGGCAGAGCGAGGTGTTCGCCAGGAGGCGGAAGCGTGAGCGCGCGCAGCCCGTCTCCGCTCCACGTGACGAAGCAGAGTTCGGTCGACTCCAGGGCCCTTCCGAAGTCGAAGTGCACGCGCGTGAATCCCCCCTCGTTCGACTCCAGCACCGTGACGTTCAGGTCCCCCAGCCGCAGCTTCGTGCCGATGGGCGGCGGCGTGTCCCGATTGACCAGCTCCCAGAACCCCGGGCGTCGCTGTGTGCCGCTCACGACGAGGTCGAACGCCTCCGGGGAGGTCCGCTCGAGGACATGGTCATGTGGCGCGGCGCTGAGCAGCCGGTAGAGGCGCGGGGCGCGGCCCTGGAGCAGCATGGCGGCGGGCACGTAGAGCGAGATGCTCGGGTCCGCGGCGGCCACCATGACCATTGTCCCCGCGCAGGGCGGGGCCTCGCGGGCGATGCGCCACTGCGCCTCCGCGATGCGGCCCAGCGCCACGCCCAGGCCCACCCGGAACAAGGGGCCCAGCACGCAGTGGCCCAGCACGAGCACCACGACAGCGGACCGGAGCAGGAGCTGGTGGCGGCGAGGGAGGGTGGCCTCGCGCGCCGCCGCCCAACCCCGGAGGATGAGCACCGCGACCAGTGCGCTCCCCGCGAGCAGCGGCACCATGAGGACGCGTCCTCCGATGATTCCCGCCGCGCCGGGAATCGTGGCCGCCAGGCCCCCGGGCAACAGCCAGCGCAGGGTGCCGCGCTCCTGTTCGGACAGGCGCGACTGGAGGGCGCGCAGCATCAGCAGCGCGCCCACGGTGGCGAGCGCGCCCCAGGCCGCGAAGCCGGAGTGCAGCTCTGGGGTTCCCGAGGCCGCGTCGGACGGCGTGGCCACCACCAGCTCCCCCACGAGGATGCACACGCGCTGGAGGAGGGTGGCGAGGAAGGCCCCGGGCGCGCCAATCGGGTCCAGATAGCCGCCGCTGCCGCGCGCGCCGTAGCCCTGACTCGCATAGAAGAAGAGGTAGGCCGTGACGAGCAGTGCGTAGGGCGTGAGCCGCCGCGCGCACTGGCGCCACCCCTCGCGGCGGCCGAAGACCTCATAGGCACCGATGAGCCCCACCGCGCCCAGCGCGGCCTCGCCGGAGAACAACGCGGCCACCAGTGCGAGCGGCGCGAGGACTCGGCCGGGCTTCCAGTCTTCTTCGCGGTAGCGCAGGTGGGCGGCCAGGGCGAGCAGTCCCAGGAGCGCGGAGACGAGCGGGTGGCGCGCGGCGAGCCAGGCCACCGGGAACAGGTGCGCGGCGGCCACCGCGTAGAGGACCGTGGCCAGCGCGGCCAGCGAAGGTGGCAACAGCCGCCGGTGCAGCCAGCCGACCAGCGTCACCAGCGCCAGGAACCAGGCGAGGCTGTGCAGGTGCGCGGGGAAGGGGGCGTCGTCGAAGAGCCACGCGTCGGCGGTGAGCAGCGCGCTGGGCAGGGGACGGAAGAAGCGCACCGACAGCGAGTCCGACGCCCACCAGGGCAAGAGCCCGGACTCCCTCAAGCGGGCCGGGTCCGTGCGCGGGCCGCCCACGAACTCGTAGAGCGTCAGCGGTCCCCAGTCACCCAGGGACGCCACCTGTCCGGAGAGGGCGAGCCGATGAACCAGGTCATCGAGCAGCAGTCCCACGCGCAACGACGGCAGCGAGACGAGGATGCCCAGCCCCAGCGCCAGGATGAGCGAGCGGGGCCAGCTTCGCCATGCTCCAGCCGTCCTCGCGCGAGATGAACTTTCCGCCATGGAGATCTCCACCTTCGCCCGAATGCGTCAGGCGCTTCAAGGCGGGGTGCGGCATGGGCCGCGCGCTCCCACGGCATTGCCCCGCGCGCCGGGTTCCGTCACGATGGAGACATGAACATGAATTCACCTTCAGGTCGATGCGCGGTGGTGACGGGGGCCGCGCACGGCATCGGTCTCGCGGTGGCGGAGTCGCTGGCCGCCCAGGGGATGAAGGTGTTGCTGGCGGACCTGGACGAGGTGGCGGGTGTCCAGGCCGCGACGCGACTGCCGGGGGCGCTCTTCCAGCGCACGGACGTGTCGTCGCGCGAGGACTGTCGGGCGCTGGTGGGGCGGGCCGAGCGGGAGTGGGGGCGGCTGGATATCCTGGTGAACAACGCGGGCGTACAGCACGTGGCGCCGGTGGAGGAGTTCCCCGAGGAGCGCTGGGAGCAGCTCATCCGCATCATGCTGGTGGGGCCCTTCGTGCTGACGCGGCACGCGCTGCCGCTGATGTATGCCCGGAAGTGGGGCCGCATCATCAACGTGTCCTCGCTCCATGGGCTGGTCGCCTCGCCGTACAAGTCCGCGTACGTGTCCGCCAAGCACGGGCTGATGGGCCTGACGAAGACGGTGGCGCTGGAGGCCGCGGACCGGGGCGTCACGGTGAACGCCGTGTGCCCCAGCTACGTGCGCACGCCGCTGGTGGAGAAGCAGATCGCCGACCAGGCGCGAATCCACGGCCTCACCGAAGCGGAGGTCGTGGAGAAGATCATGCTCGCGCCCGCGGCGGTGAAGCGGCTGCTGGAGCCCGAGGAGGTCGCCGCCTATATCGGCTTCCTGTGCTCGGACGCCGCGGGGGGCATCACGGGGTCCGCGCAGGTGATGGACTGCGGCTGGACGGCTCGCTGAGCGCGTCCCCGGTGGGGGGCGCCTCCGTGAGCTGGGCGCGGTAGGTCTCCGCGGACAGCCAGACGGAGACGAGCGTGACGACGGCCAGGGCCACCATGTAGAGCGACACCGGCCACGCCTGTCCACCCGAGCGGGCCAGCAGCGCGGTGGCGATGACGGGCGACAGGCCTCCGGCGAACACCGACGCCATCTGGTAGCCGAGCGAGGCCGCGCTGTAGCGGACGCGGGTGCCGAACAGCTCCGAGAAGAAGCTGGCCTGCGGGCCGTACATGGCCGCGTGGGCGATGATGCCCAGGGTAATCGCCAGCCAGATGAGCCCCGTCTCCTTCGTGTCGAGCAGCCAGAAGAAGGGGAAGGCCATCAGCCCACAGCCCACCGCGCCGGCGAGGTAGACGGGACGTCGGCCGAAGCGGTCCGACGCCGCGCCGAACGCGGGAATCGCCACCAGATGGACGGACGTGGCGATGAGCACGCCGTTGAGCAGCGTGGTGCGTGGCAGCCCCAGCCGCTCCGTGCCGTAGGAGAGGACGAACGTGGTGATGATGTAGAAGAAGCCGTTCTCCGCGAAGCGCGCCCCCATGGCGAGGAGGATCTGCCTGGGGTACTGGCGAAGTGCGTCCATCACCGGGAGGCTCTCCGCGGCCTCCTGCTTCGGGCGCGCCTTGAAGATGGGCGACTCCGCGACCTTGAGACGGATGAACACGCCCATTCCGATGAGCACCGCGCTCAGCAGGAAGGGGACACGCCAGCCCCACGCGAGGAATGCGGCGTCGGGCATCCGCGAGAAGTAGCTGAACACCGCCGTGGCCACGAGCAGGCCCGCGGGTGCGCCCATCTGCGGCCAGCTCCCGTAGAAACCCCGGCGGTGCGCGGGGGCGTGCTCCACCGCCATCAGGACCGCGCCGCCCCACTCGCCGCCCAGCCCGAAGCCCTGGATGAGCCGCAAGAGGACGAGCAGCGCTGGAGCCCATGCGCCCACGGTGTCGTACGTGGGCAGCAGGCCCACCGCGAAGGTGGCCACGCCCATCAACATGAGCGTGGCGCTGAGCATCGCCTTGCGGCCCAGCTTGTCGCCGTAATGCCCGAAGACGACCCCGCCCAGGGGCCGGGCGATGAAGCCCACGGCGAAGGTGCCGAAGGCCGCCATCGTCCCGGTGAGCGGGTCGAACGACGGGAAGAACAGGCGGTTGAACACCAACGCCGCCGCCGTCCCGTAGAGGAAGAAGTCGTACCACTCGATGGCGGTGCCGATGAAGCTGGCCACCGCCACCTTCAGGATGGAGTCCCGCTGCTCGTGCGCCGGTGCTTCCATGGGGGCTGCTCCTCTGGGCTGGACCTCGGGCTGCGTGGCGTACGTCGGCGAGCGGGCTAGAGCTGGAGGCGGAGCGTCAGGAAGTAGGACGCGTCAATCTCGTCTGCGACGCCGTCCTGCTTCTTCTGATAGCGCGCGTACCGGCCGCCAATCGCCACGTCCTCGGTGAACCAGTAGGTGCCACCGATGTTGAGGAAGGTCTGCGTCGTCCGGGTGACGGGCTCCCGAGCTGGCGCGTCCCCGGTGGCCGCGACAAAGGACGGCGAGCGGTCCGCGACGCGGTTGAACTGCACGCCGATGCCCGAGCGCCCGTGGAGGTTGACGTCCACGCCCGCGCCCAGGCTGGTGGCGGTGTAGTGGGTGCCCAGGAGCTGGTCGGCGAAGCCCGGCGTGCTGTTCGTCACGTCGTTCTGGACGCGCGCGAAGTTGAAGAACGGGGTGATGAACAGCGGGATGCCCACATTGGCGTGCAGCTTGAACAGCAGGTTGCCGCGCAGGTTGTTGCCGTGCAGGAGCGGGTCCGTGCGCGACGTCGTCTGGTAGTTCACGTCGAAGACCTGGGCCATGGCCTTCGCCTCGAACAGCTCGTGCGAGTACGACAGCGAGGGACTGAGGACCTGGAAGTGCAGGTCATCATCGGGCTGGCCATTGCGGTAGTTGGCCAGCGGGCGCTCCCAGAAGCGGCTGCCTCCACCGAACGAGCCGCCCACCTGGTAGGAGCTGGAGGTGCTCAGCGGGTTGGCCGCGGTGAAGCCCATGCCCAGGCGGAAGCCGTTCCACTCGTAGGCGGCCTGCGCGCCCTGGCCCCGGTTGAAGCCGCTGTAGAGCAGCGGGTCTCGCGTGTACTTGTCCGCCAGCAGCGTGTCCGCGATGTGCGTGGAGATGAAGTCCACGCTGGCCGGGTCCACGATGATGCCGGCCTCCAGCGTCACGCCCCAGCGCTGGAGCCGGATGACCTGGTCCCTCACGCTGAAGGACGCGGTGCCTTCCCACACGCCGGAGCCGTGCGCGCGGATGTTGCGCTCGAACTCGCTGCGGAAGGAGACGTACTGCCCCAGGCGTCCCTCGAAGCCGAAGCGGGTGAGGGCCACCGTCGTCGCGCGGCTCTCCCGGTTGCGGTTGAGCGTCTGGATGAGGTTCTCCACGTGGAGCCCGCCCGCGAGCGCGAGCACGGGCTTCACGTAGAACGTCTCGTTGCCCACGGCCAGGCTGGGCCGGGTGACGGGCGGCGGGCGGGTGTCGACGACCTCGGTGGTGCCCGCCATCTCCTCGGGGTTCTTGGCCGCCTCTTTCGCCGTGGGCTTCTCGGCGGCGAGCTCTCCGGCTGACGTCGCGTCGGTGGTGGCCTGGGGCGCCGGCGCCTCGGCGGGCGTGGGCTCCGCCTGGGCCTCCGCGGGAGGGGGTGGGGTGGTGCTCTGGGCCCATGCCGCGGGCGCGGTTCCGAGGGCCAGGACGCAGAGGGACGCGGTGAAGGGGAGTCGCTTCATGGGGGGCTCGAAGGGGAGGGCGGGAAGGGCTCGGACCGGCGCGCGGTGAGGAATCCGCGCGCCGGTCCGACTGGAGGGGAAGGGACGGGGCTACTCGGCCAGGTAGCGCAGCGTCAGGTCGAGCCCCGCTGTCGAGCGCAGCGAGCCGAAGTGGTTGGCGATGAAGCCCCGGTTGAAGTAGCCGCTCGTGTCGTAGTCGTTGAGCGTGGTCAGCGTGTTCGTCACGCAGCCTTCCATCTCGATGCGCGAGGCCGCCTCGGACACATAGAAGTCCTGGTAGTTGGTGCCCCGCTCCTTGTCCGTCATCGTGAGGGTGAAGTACTTCACGACGTTGTCCCCGCACTGGCCCGTCTTGCCGAAGGCGTAGTCGCCGTCCGCGCAGGGCGTGGCGAACAGGTCGCGCGGCCCGTTGAGCGGCTTGTGGAAGTACGTCTGGGAGTAGTTCGAGCGGCTGCCCATTTCACAGACGATGGTGCCGCGCATGGTGCTGTTGGTGGAGCACAGCTGGCCGGCGGCCGGGTCATACGTGGACACGCCGTGATTGGCGCCCGAGCCCAGGATGACGTGGCTCACCTGAGGGAAGGGGTTGATGGCGCCCGCCAGGCCCGTGCGCCACTCCACGTACAGCCGGCGCAGGGCGTCGCGCGCCACCGTCACGCCGAGCGAGTGCGCGATGAGCGCCACCTTCCGGTTGGGCTGGTCCTTCATCACCGCCTTGATGAGCGACTGGAGGATGGGCGTGGACCAGCCATGGTCGATGTTGCCCGCGGCGTTCTGCGTGGTGTTGTTGGTGGACGGGTCGATGCCCGGGACGATGTCCGTGCGGAAGTCCACCGCGATGACCCGGTAGCGCTGGGCGATGAGCGTCTCCGCGAGCTGGTTCCTGGCGACGGTGTCCCCGGTGAACTGGACGTTCTCCGTGGCGGTGTTGACCGACGTGCCCGGCGGCAGGATGAACTTCTCCCAGGTGTGCGGCCGGGTGGAGTTGCCGTGGACGAGGATGATGATGGGCTTGGAGGTGTCCTCGTTGGCCTGGGCGTACTCCTTGGCGGCACAGGAGAAGCCGGGGATCCTGGCCACGTCACCGCCGATGAAGTCGGTGGCGCTGTTGGGACCTCCGAAGGCGGTGTTGCCCGTCCACTTGCCGTCGTTGTTGCCGTCCTTGTACGGCGTGGTGCCGGTGCTGTTCGCCTTGTCGTAGTAGAGGTTGTCGACGGAACAACCTGGATGGTTCGACAGGGGCCGGTACTTGCCGTCATAGGCGCGGTAGGTCTCCTGCGTCTGCGGCGCCGCGGTGGTGATCTCCTTCATCTCCTCCGCGTCCTGGATGGGCCAGGTCGCGATGTCGATGCTCGCCGCCTGAAGTTCGGACGTCTTCGCGGCGATGCGCTCCCGGCACGCCTTGATGGCGGCGGGGACCTCGGTGTCCGGACCTGGCCCCTCGTCCACTGGATCCTGGTTCGAGCACGCCATGCCGACCATGCCGACAACAGCCACCACCGCGCGGAAAACCCTGCGACGCGTTGCCATATGTAGCTCCGTTGCAATCGCTAGCTGTGTTGTGGGGAGAGGCGCTGGCACGTCTTTCCGTGACAGCACCGCGATCCGTACCAAACGGGTGGTCCCGGCGGCAAATGAAGTTGAAGGGTGATTCACCTTTCTTGTTGGTGGGACATGAATACTGAATCAGTACTGCGATGCGTCAGAGACCGGAGGACGGTCGGATATTGCGTTGCGTCAGGGATTGGGGCGGGCGGTGTGGGTGGAGCGCGCAGCGTCAGGGATTGAAACAATGTGTCCGGACGCGGGACTGGGAGGCGCGGGAGTGTGTCGGAGGCGGGAATCGGATGAGCCGTGGCGGGGCGGGGGCTACGCTCGAGGGAGCGGTGGAGGCTTGCCCCGTGGTCGAGGTGTCCCGTGTCCCGTCATCAGTTCAGTCGCAGTGAGTTCCTGTCGTTGACCAGCCTGCTCGCGGGGACCGCGCTCTGGAGTGCTCCAGCGCGAGCCGCGTCGCCCGCGCCGGCGAAAGCCCGCAAGGAAGCGAAGGGCGCTGCCGGGGAGCTGTCGCGGGCGGAGGTGGAGGAGATCCGCCGGGCCTGCCGGGGAACCCTCACGGGTGTGTACGCGTCGGATGACCCGGGCGCGGAGCTCGTCGCCATCGGCGAGTGGATGCGTCGGCAGGGCGTGACGGGGGACTTCTACGGCAACAGTGAGTTCATCGACGGCTTCGAGAAGAAGGTCGCCGCGATGCTGGGCTTCGAGGCGGGCTGCTACATGCCGACCGGCACCATGGCGCAGCTCATCGCGCTGCGGAGCTACGCGGACGCGGCGAAGAACCGGAACTTCGGCGTCCACCCCTCGTCACATCATGTGTTGCACGAGGACAGCAGCCACGTCCTGTTGCATGGGCTGCATGACGTCATCCTCTCACCCTGGAACCGGCCGATGCTGGCCGAGGACGTGCTCGAGTCACCGGAGTCGCTCGGCGTCGTCAGCGTCGAGCTGCCGGTGCGGTGGCTGGGCGGTCAGCTCCAGACGTGGGAGCAGTTGGAGGAGCTGAAGCGGGCGTGCCGCGAGAAGGGCGTGAAGCTCCACATGGACGGGGCGCGGCTGTGGGAGTGCCAGCCCTTCTACAATCGGCCCCTCTCGGAGATCTGCCGGGGCTTCGACTCCGTCTACGTGTCCCTCTACAAGCGCGTGGGCGCGCTGGGCGGCGCGATGCTGGTGGGTGGCCGCGACTTCATTCGCGAGGCGCGCATCTGGCGGCACCGCCATGGGGGGAACCTGTTCCACCTGACGCCCTATGTGGCCTCCGCGGCCATGCGCCTGGATGGCGTGCTGGCGCGAATCCCCGGGCAGGTTCGTCGCGCGAAGGCGCTGAGCGAGGCGCTGGCCGCCGACACCCGCCTCACCGTGCAGCCTCGTCCGGCGCAGACGAACGCGTTCCGCGTCTACCTGAGAGGTGACGCGCAAGCGCTCTCGATGCACGCCTTCCGCGTAGCGCGGGAGACGGGCATCTGGACGGGAGGGTTCGGTCCCACGCGTGTGCCCGGAGTCGTCGCGACGGACCACGAGGTGAGCGAGGGCCTGGACAAGGTCTCCGATGCGGACGTCGTCCGCGCTTACCGCCGCCTCCTCGACGAAGCCGCGTGAGCGAGGCGGACGCTCGCCAGGTCGCTTGTCCGGCGAGTGGCCGCCTCGGTTGCGGAGGTCGAAAGCTGCGTTACGTCGAATGCATGACCGAAGCACACCCCGCCTCGCGCGACTTCACGATTCCCGAAGGATGCCCTGTCTGTGCGGCGGACCTGCCGGTGCGTGTCACGGCGTCGGGTCCCAGTGGCGTCTGCAAGCACTGCGGATGGCTCGGGCGCCCCGTCATCACCGTGACGCACCGAGGGCTGAGCGTCAGCTACGAAGGCGCGCGGGCCTGAGAGACACAGCGCATCCGGGAGGGGCCAGGGCGGCGCCCGGATGCAGCTCGCTGGCCTCGGATGGACCCTCGGTGTGATGCCCTGGCCCTCGCGGGCAGGAGCGGTGGACCCGGGCGCCGCGTGTGCGTGCGTGTCAGCCCGCCTGGGCCGTGGAGGCCTCCGCCGGCTGTGGCTCCGGAGGTGAGGTGTGGCCCGCGGACTCCAACCTGTCCACCTTTCGCAGCTCGGGGAAGCCCCAGGCCCAGATGGCGACGATGGCCAGCGTGCCCACGGCGCCCGTGACGACGGCCGGAATCGCGCCCACATGCTCCGCGAGCCAGCCGGCGCGGAACTCGCCCAGCTCGTTGGAAGCGCCGATGCACATCATGTTCACCGCGCCCACGCGCCCGCGCATCTCGTCCGGTGTCGCCATCAGCTCCAGCGTGTGGCGCACCACCACACTGACCATGTCGGCGGCGCCCGCGATGGCCAGCGCCACCAGCGACAAGGGCAGGGACTTGCTCACGCCGAACACGAGCGTCGCGGCTCCGAAGATGGCCACCGCCGTGAACATCTTCCAGCCGGCCCGACCGCCCAGGGGACGCATCGCCAGGATGATGGCCACCGCCGCCGCGCCCGCCGCTGGCGCGCACCGCAAGAGCCCCAGCCCGAAGGGGCCGGTGTGCAGGACATCCCGCGCGTAGATGGGCAGGAGGGCCACCGCGCCGCCCAGCAACACGGCGAAGAGGTCCAGCGTGATGCTCCCCAGCAGCAACCGCTGCCGGCGCACGAAGCCCAGCCCCGCCACGAGCGTGGAGAAGGACAGCGGCTGCGCCGAGGCCCGCCCGGTCCGCACCTTCAGCGAGAGAATCCACACCACCGTCAGCGCGCAGAGCGACGCGGAGCCCAGGTAGGCCCCGGTGGCGCCCGCCCAGCCGTAAAGGACTCCGCCGACCGCCGGGCCCGCGATGGTGGCCACCTGCCACGTCGTGGAGTTCACGGCGACCGCGCGCGTCAGCTCGTCCTTCGGCACCAACTGCGCCGTCATCGCCGACCCCGCGGGGGCGTAGAACGCGCGAGCCGTGCCGAAGAGGACCAGGACGCCGTACACGAAGCGCACGTCCCGGATGTGGCCCAGGGAGAACGCGAGGAGCGCGAGGCTGCACAGCAACATCACGCTCTGACAGATGGCCAGGATGATGCGGCGATCAAACCGGTCGGCGACCTGGCCACCGACCAGACAGAAGGCGAGGAAGGGGATGAACTGGGAGAGCCCCGTGTAGCCCAGCGCGAGGGCGCTGCCCGTCACCTCGTAGACCTGCCAGCCGATGGCCACCGACTCGATCTGCATGGCGAGCACCGCGCAGAGCCGGGCGATTTGATACGTGCGGAAGTCGCGGTGGCGGAAGACGGAGAGGGCGGAGGCGGCGGTCTGGGACATGCTGGAGCGGGGCTGTAACGCACGCCCGCCGGGCTTTCCAGTCACAGTGCGAGGACGCGCGAGCGAGCACACGTGCCGCCTGTTTCCCTGGTCGCGAGTCCCCACGACGGGTGCGTCCTGGACTACGGTAGCGCCCCCTCTTCGAGGCTTGGAGCCGTCACCATGGCGCCGCGTCACTGGCTGATGCTGTCCTGCGTGGTAGGTCTGTCTGGCTGTGGTCCCCAGGAGTCTTCGCTCCCCGAGGTGGCCGACCCGGGCGGCACGGTCGCCGCGCTCGCGCAACAGGGCACGGTGCAGCTCAACCTCCTGTATGTGCACGGTGTGAAGGGCTGTCAGGGCCAGCGCGAGCGCGCCGAGGGCTCCCTGGACGAACTCGACGCGGCCATCAACGCCGCGCTTCCCGCGCGCATCGCCGCCTACGAGGCCGCGCATCCCGGGACGACGGTGGTGGTGCGCAGCGCCCGCGCGAACCTCTACACCGCGCCTGCCTCCGCGCATCACCCCTCGGACTCGACGAATCCCTTGAACATGGATGACTGGGAGGCGGGAGACCCGGGGTGCTCCGCGTCACGCCAGGGCGCGCCCTGCACCACGGCCTACGAGTGGCGCTACCGGCTGGCGCGCGAAATCGAGCGGAGGTTCCCCTCGGACGCGAAGAACGTCCTGCTCGTGGGACACAGCACCGGAGGTCGGGTGGCCTTGGAGGTCGCCGCCAACGTGGGCGCGGACGGTGTCGGCACCCAGGACTGGGGCGTGCAAGGACGCATCGCCGGTGTGGTGTCCATCCAGGGCATGGTCGATTCGCTGGGCACCAGCAAATACAACGTCGTTGGCGCGGCCAGCTTCGTCACCACCTGCAAGAACGGAGAGGTCATCCTCGGGTACGGGGACTCGTGTGCTCCGGGCAACGGGTGGTGCGAGTACGCGGGCAACGTCGGGGGCTTCCCGGCGGCGGACTGGGTGGCGCGCAACAAGCACGCGCTGATGCTCACGTCCTGGGCGAGCTGCTCGCCCTCGCTGTGGACGGGCTACAGCGACGGCTCGTTGCCCTTCGATGCGCAGGGCAGTGGCCTCGCCGTGGGGCTGGGCATGACGCCCGCGGCGGGCAAGACGTGGCGGCCGTCCCACGGCATCAAGTACGGCTCGTTCTGCCACGGCACCATCACCGACCCGAGCGCGTCCGGACATGCGCAGGCCGTGACCGCCGCGAGGGACCGCATCCTCGACTGGGTCTTCGCGCGGGCCACGGGCGTGGCTTCCAGCGGGAGTCTGAGCACGTCGTCGTCCATCGCCTACAACGCCTCGACGCCCACGTACGCCATCGGCACGGGATGTCCGGCGGGGAAGGGCGACGAAGGACTCCAGGTCGTGGGCGTCTGCAAGCACCCCGGCTTCTTCGATGGGGATGACCACGCCATCGCCGCGAGCGAGCTGACGCTGACGGATGGCCCCAACTGCACGGGTGCCTTCAAGTGGACGCAGCGGCACGACAGCGGCAACAAGCACGCGGCCACGTTCTGGTGGAAGACCCAGTCGCTCCCCGAGGATCAGGGCCTCCTCGCGACCCTGCCCGCGGATTGAGCAAGCGCTCGCCGAGACTCAGGCCGAGGTCTTGTGGAAGCGGCGCGCGGCCACGGCCATCATCATGGCGCCGAAGACGGCGAGCGCGAGCACCTGCCGCCACAGGTCCGCCAGCCCCGCGTCCCTGAGCAGCGCGCCGCGCAGCACTTCCACGTAGTAGCGCACGGGGTTCAGGTACGTCACCCACGCCAGCCAGTCCGGCATCGCCCGGATGGGACTCATCACTCCGGATAGGAGCACCGCGGGCAGGACGAAGAGGAATCCTCCGACGAAGGCCTGCTGCTGCGTGCGGCTCACCGTCGCGATGAGCAACCCCACGCCCAGCGTACACAGCAGGTAGAAGAGGGTGGCCACCGCGACGAGCGTGAGGCTTCCGCGCAAGGGGACCTTGAAGACCCAGGCTCCCACGCTCAGCGCGAGCCCCACGTCCACCAGGCCAATCAACAGGAACGGCGTCACCTTGCCCATCATCAGGATGCCGGGCCGCAGCGGCGTCACCTGGAGCTGCTCCAGGGTTCCCGTCTCGCGCTCGCGGGACAGGCCCATGGCCATGATGACCGTGGTGACGATGAGCAGCAGCATCGCGGCGATGCCCGGCACCACGTACACGGACGTGGACAGCTCCGGGTTGTAGAGGACGCGAGGCACCAGCTCCACCGGGGAGCGGGGGGGCGTCTCGCCCTGGCCCTGGGCCTGCTCACGCCCCATGCGCATGGCCCGGAGCACCGCGTACTGCGCCACCGCGTTCGCCGCGACGGACGAGCGGGTCGGGTCCGAGCCATCCACCAGAGCCTGTACCTGGGCCCCCTTGCCTCGCAGCACGTCCTTCTGGAAGTCGCGGGGGAAGATGAGCGCCACGGAGGCTTCGCCGCGCTCCAGGGCCTCCTCCGCGGCGACCTCGTCGGCGACCTCGGCCTTCAAGTCGAGGGTGTCCCCGGCGAGCTGGGCGCGGGCGTAGTCGCGGCTCTCCGCCGTCTTGTCCCGGTCCACCACCACCGTGGGGACATGGCGCACGTCGAAGTTCACCGCGAAGCCCAGCATGAAGAGCTGAATCAACGGCGCCAGCGTCAGGAGCGCCATGACTCGGCGATCTCTCGCCGTCTGGCGCACTTCCTTCACCACCACCGCGCGGTACTGCACCATCAGCGGATGCATGCTCGCGAGCCTCCTTTCAGTCCAGACGTCGTTGGAAGCGACGGGTCGCCACCGCCAGCACGAGGGCCGCGAACAGGGCCAGGGCCACCAACTGCGGCCACAGCACGTCCAGGCCATTTCCGCGCAGCAGCACCCCGCGCAGCGTCGCCACGAAATATCGCGCCGGTATCAGCGTGCTGATGAGCTTGAGCGGCGGCGGGAGGTTCTCAATCGGGAAGATGAAGCCTGACAGGAGCATCGACGGCAGCACCGAGGTGATGGTCGCCACCTGCGTCGCCACCACCTGGTTGCGCGTCACCACGGAGATGAGCAGCCCCTGTCCGAGCATCCCCACCAGGAACAGGAACGAGCCCAGCCCCAGGGCGAGGAGGCTTCCGCGCACCGGCACGTCGAACACCCAGGCGCCCACCGTGAGCACCAGCAGCACCTGGAGCAGGCCGATGCCCAGGTAGGGCAGCAGCTTGCCCACGACGATCTCCAGTCGGCCCACGGGCGTCGCGAAGAGCTGCTCCATCGAGCCCCGCTCCCACTCGCGCGCCACCGTCAGCGCGGTGATGAGCACCGCGACGATGGCCAGGAGGTACGCCGCGAGTCCCGGCACCAGGAACATCGCGGAGCGCGCATCCGGATTGAACAGCGTGCGCACGCGCGCTTCCAGCGGAGGCGCGGTCACCCGCACCGGGCCTCCCAGGTTCCGACCCGCCATCTCGACCAGGGCCTGGGCCTTGGCGAGCGCCTGCGTGGCCGTGTTGCCGTCCGAGCCGTCCACCAGCAACTGGACCTGCGCGCCCCCGCGCTTCACGTCCTCGGCGAAGCCCTTGTTGATGAGGAACACGCCCGTCGCGGCGCCCCGGCGCAGCGCTCCGAGTGCCTCGTCGGGCGACGTGCCGTCCTGGACGACCACGAACTCCTGGGACGCGGTGACCTGGCGCACCAGCTCTCGCGACAGGCCCGTGCGGTCCTGGTCCACGACGACCAACTCCAGATGGTCCACGTCGAAGCTGATGCCGAAGCCGAACAGCACCAGCATCAACACGGGCATCGCCAGCGCCAGATAGAGGGTGCGGATGTCCCGGCGGATGTGCAGCACTTCCTTGCCCGCCATCGCGAGGATGCGTCCCATCCGGCGATTCACACGTGTCGCGGCCATGGGCGCTTCAGTCCTCTCCCCGCTGTGCGCGGGCGGTGAGCGCTAGGAACACGTCGTCCAGCGTCGGCGCCGAGTCCTCCAGCTCCAGCGGGTCCACGCCCCGCGCACGCAGCCAGTCCGCCAGGGTTTCCGCGGAGAGGCGCTCCGGGTCCACGCGCACGGTGGCGCCGGAGCCGAAGCGGCTCACATCCAGCACGCCCGCCATGCCGCGCAGCGAGTCCAGTGCGGGGGAGAGGCGGGGACCGCGCACCTCCAGCACCCGGCCGGGCGCGTGCGTCCGCTTCAGTCCCTCGGGTGTATCCAGGGCCACCAGCTTCCCGTCCACCATGATGCCGATGCGCGCGCAGTTCTCCGCCTCGTCCATGTAGTGCGTGGTGACGAAGACGGTGGTGCCGCGTGAGGCGAGGTCGCGAATCAACTCCCAGAAGGAGCGTCGCTGCACCGGGTCGACGCCCGCGGTGGGCTCGTCCAGGAAGACGATGCGAGGTCGGTGAAGCACCGCGCTGGCCAGCGCCACGCGCTGTTGCATTCCTCCGGGCAGCGCGCCCGTCACCTCGTCCTGCACCGCGCCCAGTTGCATCCGCTCCACCATCTCCCCGATGCGCGTCTTCAGCTCCCGGCCATGGGCGCCATAGGCCGAGGCGAAGAACTCCAGGTTCGCCCGCACGCTCAGGTCCAGGTACAGCGAGAACTTCTGGGACATGTAGCCGATGCCGGCCTTCACGCGCTCGGGCTCCTGGCCCACGTCGAAGCCCGCGACACGCGCGCCTCCGCCCGTGGGCTTCAGCAGTCCGCACAACATCCGGATGGTGGTGGACTTGCCCGCGCCGTTGGCGCCCAGGTAGCCGAAGATTTCGCCCGCGCCCACCTCGAAACTCACGTCGTCCACCGCGGTGAAGCTCCCGAAGCGGCGCGTGAGGTGGTGCACCTCGATGGCCGGAGTCATGCGGCCCTCCCACCGGTCCGCTTCTCGACGAGGGCCAGGAACACCGCCTCGAAGTTGGAGGCCGCCGCCCCGTGCTGGCGCGCCAGCTCCCGAGGGTCTCCCTCCGCGATGAGCTCTCCCGCGTAGAGCAGGCCCACCCGGTGGCACCGCGCCGCTTCGTCCATGTACGGCGTGGAGACGAGCAGCGTCATGCCTTCGTGGACCAGGCCGTAGAGCAGCTCCCACAGCTCGCGGCGGCTCACCGGGTCCACGCCGTTGGTGGGCTCGTCCAGGAGCAGCACGCGGGGGCGGTGGAGCAGGGCGCACGCCAGCGCCAGCTTCTTGTACATGCCGCCCGACAGTGCGTCCGCGCGCCGGTCCGTGAAGCGGCTCAGTCGGGTGATATCCAGCAGCTGCTCACGTCGCTCGGAGAAGTCCTTTCGCGACAGGCCGAACAGCTGCGCGAAGAAGTGCAGGTTCTCGTCGACGCTCAGGTCTCCGTAGAGCGTGTTCCGCTGGGGCACCAGGCCCAGCGACTCCCGCACCGGGGAGCGCGAATCCGCCGGGTCCTCACCCAGCATCTTCACGCGCCCCGCGTCCGGAAGGAGCAGCCCCGCCATCAACCGGATGGCCGTCGTCTTCCCCGCGCCGTCGGGTCCCACCAGTCCGTAGACCTCTCCGGTGTGGACGGCCAGCGACACACCCTTGAGCGCCTGCGTCGCCCCGAAGCCACGGCGCACGTCCTCCATGGCCACGTCCACGTCGGGGCAGGTGCTCATGGCCGCTGCTCCGCGACCGCCGCGTCATTCACCGGCCCCAGGGTGATGTCCACGGGCATGCCCGGAAGCAGCACTCCCTCCGGCGCGTCGATGTGCACCTCGACGGGATAGACGAGACGGTCTCTGTCTCCGCGCGTCTGCACGTTGCGCGGCGTGAAGGCGGCCTCGCGCGCCACGGTGACGACGCGCGCCTGGAAGGTCCGGTCCGGATACGCGTCCGCGCGCACCGTGGCGGACTGACCCGGCTTCGCCGCCGCCAGCTCCGCGTTTGGTAGATAGAACGTCGCCTTGGGCCGGTGCGTGTCCACCAGTCGCGCGACAATCGCTCCCGGCAGGGCCAGCTCGCCCACCTCCAGCGGCAAGGTCTCCACCGTGCCGCTCAGGGGCGCGCGCAACTCGCACTCCGCCACCGACACCTGGGCCCGGCGCACCGTGGCCTCCGCGGCCTGGATGGCGCGCAGGGCGGACTCGGCCTGCTGGAGACTCGCGCGCTCCTGCTCGGTGGCGGCGCGAGCTTGTCGGGACGCCGCGGTGCTCGCATGCCGCGCCGCAGAGAGCTGCTGCTCCAGGGACTGGGCATGGGCGCGCGCCTGGTCCAACGCGGCCGCCGTCGTCGCATCCCCCATCTGCTGGAGCCGGTCCGCCTGTCGCTGGGCCAGTCCCTGCTGGTCCGCCAGTGAGGCAATCTGCGACTGGCTCCCCTCGGCTTGCGCGGCGACGGCTTCACTGCTGCGCCCCGCGGCCACCGCCGCCGCGCGCGCACCGTCCGCCTGCGCCTGCGCCATGGCCAGTCTCGCGGAGGCTTCACTCAGCCCCGCCTCGGGCTCGGTGCAGTCCAGGGTGACGAGCACCGCGTTCTTCTCCACGCGCCCACCTTCCTCCACGTGTCGCGCCAGCACTCGCGCATTGAGCCGGGCCCGCACGTCCACCGCCGTGCCCTCCACGACTCCCGACCCTCCGGCCGGTCCCTCCGCGGCCCGCCGGTCCTTCAGGATGCGCACGCCCAACAGGGTGGCGAGCACCACCACCAGGACCACGAACACCACGACGGCACGTCGCATGGAGCCTCTCCTCGATGCCGCGGTTTCCCCCCGCGGTGACGCCCGCCTTGATGGCAAGGCCCATGCCAGCGCTCGCTCGCCGTGAGCACTCACGTGGGTGTCGGAGGCCCGTGCGGAACCCCTGCCGGAAACCCGGCACCCCCGCCGGAAGGCCGACACCCGTCAGGTGCGTTGGCGGGGGCGCTCCTCGCCTCGGATGGAAAGGTGCGCATGCCCCTTGAGGAGAGCCTTCCTTCCGAGGAGAGAAGGGGCTTTCGCCACGCCATCTTCATGCTTCTTCACGGGTTCGCGCCCACCCACCGTGGCACCTTGCGCACGCCTTCCTCGAAGGATGAGGACGGTGGCATCGCCATTGCTCATGAACCGCGCGCCACATTCCGTGCGCACCCGTTGAAGGCGAAGAGGCCCCATGCTGCTCGACATGTACCTGTTCTTCTGCCTGCCGTTTCCCGCTCCGCGCACGCCCAAGGCCAAGCCCGCGCCTCGCCGGGGCCGAGCGAGCGGACGCGGCTCGACGACTTCCCGAACGCCCCCTCGGCGCGTCGTGAAGGCGGCGAGCGGAAAGGCGGACAAGCCCTCCACCGGAGCACGTCGGACGTCGAAGCCCGCGCTGCGAGTGCTCGACGGAGGCCGCGCCGGCGTGCGCTGAGCCGAGGTCGCGGCCCCTGGGGTGGGGGTCGATTGAATTGACAATCTGGGTCCATCTTGTCAAATCTGTCCAAGATGGGGACCGAACTGAAGTCACCCGAGAAACCGCCGGACGACGCGCGGCGGAACCGGTTGCTGGACGCGGCGCTCGGCGTCTTCCTGCGCTACGGCTTCCGGAAGACGTCCATGGACCAGGTGGCCCGGGCCGCCGACGTGTCGCGCCAGGGGCTGTATCTGCACTTCGCGACGAAGGAAGACCTCTTCCTCGCCACGTTGCAGCACTCGATGGAGGTCTCGCTGCGGCTCGCCAGCGAGGGGCTGTCGGATGTCTCCCTTCCGCTGGAGGAGCGGTTGGTGCGGGGCTTCGATGCCTGGGTCGGCCGCTATGTTGGGATGCTGGGTGCGGACGCCAGGGACTTGTCGGAGGTCCTGAGCGCCTCCGGTATGCAAGAGGTGGCGACGCGCCACGAGACCTTGTTCCTGGAGGCGGTGGCGAAGCTGCTGCGCGCCTCGGGACTGGTCGCCGCCTACAAGTCCACCGGCCTCACCGCGCGGCAGCTCACCGACACGCTCTACGCGACGGCGCGGGGGCTCAAGTACAGCAGCGGTACGCGTGAGGCATTCGTTCAAGGCATCGGCGTCGCGATTCGCGCGCTGTGCATGCCCCTGGGAGCATCCCGATGAAGACGCGAGGTTGGCGGCGTGTCCTGCGCCGTGGAGCAATGGGACTGGGCGCGGTGCTGGCGGTGGGCATCCTCGTGCTCGTCGTGGATGGCCATACGGGCTTCGGCAAGAGCGCCACGGGGGCTCGGCGGGAGCGGATGGAGCTCTCGCCCCAGTGGAAGGACGGGCACTTCGACAACCCCCAGCCGCTGGTGAACCACTTCGGGGAGATGATGTCGGGGCTGCTCCACACCAGCCCTCACACCAGTCCTGGGGAGCCGCTGGCGGTGGAGCACATCAACCCCCAGCGCTTCCAGTCGCTGCCCGCGACGGGCCTGCGGGTGACGTGGATGGGGCACTCCTCGCAGTTGGTGGAGATCGACGGACATCGCATCCTGACGGACCCCGTGTGGAGCGAGCGCGTCTCGCCCTATTCCTGGGTGGGCCCCAAGCGGTGGTTCGCGCCGCCCATCGCCCTGGCGGACCTGCCTCCCATCGACGCGGTGGTCATCTCGCATGACCACTACGACCACCTGGACCGGCCGACGCTCCTGGCGTTGAGGGACTCCGCGAAGGACTCCAAGCTGGTGTTCATCGTGCCGCTCGGCGTGGGTGCGCACCTGGAGTACTGGGGCATTCCGGCGGAGCGCATCGTGGAGCTCGACTGGTGGGAGCGCACCCGGGTCGGGGAGTTGGAGGTCGTCGCCACCCCCGCGCGCCATGCCTCCGGGCGGTTCCTGTTCGACAAGGACTCCACGCTCTGGGCCGGTTACGCGCTCATCGGCTCCAAGAACCGCGCGTTCTACTCCGGCGATACGGGCCTGTTCCCGGCCATGCGGGACATCGGCGAGCGGCTGGGGCCCTTCGATGTGACGATGATCGAAACGGGGCAGTACCACCGCGCCTGGCCGGACTGGCACATCGGTCCCGAGCAGGCGGTGTTGGCACACCAGCTGCTACGGGGGAAGGTCATGATTCCGGTGCACTGGGCCCTCTTCGGGCTCGCCTACCATGGCTGGACGGAGCCGGCCGAACGGGCGCGCGCGGCGGCCGAGCGCCTCTCCGTGACGCTGGTGCTGCCCAGGCCTGGACAGAGCGTGGAGCCGGAGCTCGAAGCAGCGGGTGTTCGGCCGCGATGGTGGCCGGAGCTGGCGTGGGAGACCGCGGAGCAACATCCCATCCTCTCCACGGGGATGGGGACGCCCGTGACGGCGAACCAGCCAGGAGGCCAGCCATGAAGGTCCTCCTCTTTGGCGCGACGGGCATGGTGGGGCAGGGGGTGCTGCGCGAGTGTCTGCGCTCTCCGAGCGTGGAGCAGGTGCTCGCGGTAGGGCGGGCGGAGACGGGGCAGCGTCACGAGAAGCTGCGTGAGCTGCCGCTCAAGGACTTCCTGGACGCGTCCTCGGAGTCCTCGCTGGACGGCTATGACGCCTGCTTCTTCTGCCTGGGCGTGTCCTCGGCGGGGATGAAGGAGGAGGACTACCGACGGGTGACGTATGACCTGACGCTGTCGGTGGCGCAGGTGCTGGCGCGGGTCAACCCGAGGATGACCTTCATCTACGTCTCGGGCGCGGGGACGGACAGCACGGAGAAGGGGCGTTCGATGTGGGCGCGCGTCAAGGGGCGCACGGAGAACGCGCTGCTCGCGATGCCGTTCCGCGCCGTGTACCTGTTCCGGCCCGGAATCATCCGGCCGATGCACGGCATCGTGTCGAAGACGCGGGTCTACCGGGTTCTCTACAAGGTGCTCAGCCCGCTGTACCCGGTGCTCAAGGCCGTGGCTCCCGGGTTCGTGACGACCACGGAGGCGGTGGGGTTGGCGATGGTGGCCACCGCCGAGCTGGGGGCGCCGAAGAAGGTGCTCGAGAACGACGACATCAACAACCTGGCGCGCCTCTATTCGCAGCGGCAGGCCAGCATCCGGGCCGGGCTCACCTCGACCTGACAAGGTGGACATGGACCCGCGAACCCGGCGCAGCTACGAGGCCCTCCGGCTCAAGCACATCGGCCGCATCTTCGGCCGCATGGTGCGCCTGCGTGCGTATGGTGGCCTCCTGCTGATGGGGGCTGTCGCCGGGGCGACGCTCATGGATGGCGCGCCCTGGCGCCGCATCTGGTTGCCCATCCAGGTGGTGTTGGCCCTGTCGTTCTTCTTCTTCGAGCTGCGCCGTTACGAGCGGGAGGGACTCACGGCGCGCAGCATCTCCGGCAACCTGACGTTGGGCATCATCCTGGAGCAGAGCCTGACGTGGGGAACGGGAGGGCTGGCCAGTCCGTTGCTGCCGCTCGTCCTTCCGCTGGCCTTCGTGGGTGCCGCGGTGCTCCCGCCACGTCAGCGGCTCCTGTTGATGTTGGAGGAGCTGGGGCTCGTGTCCCTTCTGGCGGCGGCGCACCTGCTCGAGTGGACTCCCCCTTTGCACCTGTCGTTCCTGGGAGAGCCTCCTCGCGAGATGCTTCTCGCCCTCGCGGTGTTCATCCTGCTCCTGGTGGTGGCCGCCAACATCGTGGGGGCCGCCGTTCGGGGCACCTTCGAGGACATGCTGGCGGAGTCCTTCCATCAGCGTGACGAGCTGTTCGCCACGCATCGCGCCCACGCTCGGACGCTGGAGTCCTTGTCGGGGGAGATTGCCCACGAGCTGAAGAATCCCCTCGCCACGGTGAAGGGGTTGACGCAGCTCATGCGGCGCGAGCCGGAGCGCGCGCAGCCGTCGGAGCGCCTGGAGGTGCTGGCCGGCGAGGTGACGCGCATGCAGGACATCCTGGAGGAGTTCCTCAACTTCTCGCGCCCGCTGGTTCCGCTGTCCGTCAGCCAGGTGGACCTGGCGGCGCTGTGTGACGAGGCCGTGGTGCTGCACGAGGGCCTCGCCGCCGAGCACGGTGTCCGACTGGCCCGGGGTGGTGACGGTCCGGTGGTCGCGGCGTGTGATCCTCGCAAGGTGAAGCAGGTGGTGATGAACCTGCTGCACAACGCCATCGACGCGAGTCCACGGGGAGGTCAGGTGGTGGTGGATGTCGAGTCCGGCAGCCTGGGAGATGTGCGCGTGTTCATCCGGGATTCGGGGGCAGGGCTGTCACCCGAGGTGTCCTCGAGGGCCTTCGACGCGGGCGTCACCACGAAATCGAAGGGCTCGGGGCTCGGCTTGACGGTGGCCCGTGCGCTGGCGCGGCAGCACGGTGGCGAGGTGACGCTGCGCAACGAGGCGTCCGGGGGCTGTGTGGCGGAGATGATGTTGCCGCGCGAGCTTCCCGCGGACACCCTGGGCCCGGTGAGGGACGTGCGCGAGGTGGCCCATGCGCGGTGAGCCGGGCGCTGTATCGCGCGTGCTGGTGGTGGACGATGACGCGGGCGTGCGCTTCACGCTGCGGGAGATGTTGCGCAGCCTGTCCGGCGTGGAGGTGGAGCAGGCGGAGGACGGAGAGGCCGCGCTGGAAAAGCTGGCGTCGCGCGCGTTCGAGCTGGTCATCACCGACCTGCGCATGCCCCGGATGGACGGCATGGAGCTGGTGCGCCGGGTCAGCGGGGCACCCCACGCGCCGCGCATCATCGTCATCACGGCGCATGGCTCGGAGCGCTTCGCCGTGGAGGCGGTGAAGGCGGGCGCCTATGACTACTTCCGCAAGCCCTTCGACGTGGATGAGCTGCTCGCCGTCGTCACGCGCGCCCTGGAGTCGGTCCGGCTGCGCCATGAAAACGAGCGGCTGACAGGAGAGCTGAACCTGTCACGCTCCATGGTGTTCTCCTCGGAGCCCATGGGTCGGCTGGCGCAGTTGGTCCAACGCGCGGGCTCCCGCGACGTGACGGTGCTCATCACCGGGGAGAGCGGCACCGGCAAGGAGCGGGTGGCGGAGGCCCTGGTGCGCGCCTCACCGCGCGCGAACGGACCCTATCTGCGCTTCAACTGCGCGGCCCTCACCGAGGAACTCGCGGAGGCGGAGCTGTTCGGTCACTCGAAGGGCGCGTTCACGGGAGCGAATCGGGTCCGCCCCGGGCTGTTTCGCGAAGCGGACGGAGGCACGCTGCTCTTGGATGAAGTCGGAGAGCTGGCGCCTCCGCTCCAGGCCAAGCTGTTGCGGGTGCTCCAGGAGGGCGAGGTCCGCCCGGTGGGAGAAGACCGGCCGGTGAAGGTGGACGTCCGCATCCTGGCCGCCACGCATCGCGACTTGCGCAAGCGCGCGGCGGAGGGGCAGTTCCGCGAGGACCTCTACTACCGGCTCAACGTGGTGCAGCTCCGCGTGCCGCCGTTGCGCGAGCGCCCCGAGGACATCCCCGTGTTGTCACGGATGTTCCTGGACCGCTTCAGCGGCCGGTTCCACACGGGCCCGTTGAAGGTGCCGCCGGGCTTCGTGGAGCGGCTGATGGCGCTGCCCTGGCCCGGCAATGTGCGCGAGCTGGAGAACACCCTGGAGAGCCTGGTGGCGCTGTCGAGCGAGGGAGAGCTGGACCTGTCCCTCCTGCCGACCTCCGAGCCTCGGTCGGCTGGCGCCGCGTCGACGGGGCCCGTGGCCGAGGGACTCCGGAGCGAGGAGGGCGAGGCCGCCACGGGGATGGGGCTCAAGGAGCGGGTGGAGGCCTATGAGCGGGGGCTCGTACTCGACGCACTGCGCATCGAGGGAGGAAACCGCAGCGGGGCGGCTCGGCGGCTGGGGATTGGCCGGGCCACCCTGCACGACAAGCTGCGCAAGTACGGGCTGGACAGCGCCCCGGACGAGGGCGGAGAAGGACGGAGCTGACGTCCCCTCGGGCTCGGGAACAAACGGCCTCCCGGGCCGTTCGGGGGCGGTTGTGTCCCCCACGATGTCGCGTCCCTTTACTGGAGCGTGCATGTCCCCCGTGTCTCGCAGTCTCGCGGCGCTGCTTTGGTTGTCCCTCGCAAGTCCCGCCGTCGCCCAGACGCCGCCACCGACTCCGTCGAAGGCCCCCGGTGCCTCGACACCGGAGCGCACGGAGCGCATCCGCTCGCGCTACACCAAGTTCGAGTACCGCATCCCCATGCGGGATGGCGTGAAGCTCTTCACCTCCGTCTACATCCCCGTCGATGCCTCTCCCAGCAAGCGCTACCCCATCATGATGGTGCGCACGCCCTACAGCGTCGCGCCGTATGGGCTGGACCGCTACAAGACGCAGCTCGGGCCGAGCGAGGCGTTCGAGAAGGAAGGCTTCATCTTCGTGTTCCAGGACGTGCGTGGCCGCCTCATGTCGGAGGGCGACTTCGTCAACGTGCGTCCCATCAACCCGAAGAAGGGCGCGAAGGACACCGACGAGAGCACCGACACGTTCGACACCATCGACTGGCTGCTGGCGCGCGTGCCGAACAACAACGGCAAGGTGGGGCAGTGGGGCATCTCCTATCCCGGCTTCTACGCCTCCGCGGGTGCCATCAGCGGCCACCCGGCGCTCAAGGCGGTGTCTCCGCAGGCGCCCATCGCGGATTGGTTCTGGGACGACATGCACCGGCATGGCGCCTTCAACCTGTCGCTCGCGTTCAACTTCTTCTCGGGGTTCGGCAAGCCCCGGCCGGCGCCCACGGACAGCGAGGACTGGGCGCGCTTCGAGTACGGCACGCCGGACGGCTACGAGTTCTTCATGGACCTGGGCCCGCTGAGCAACGCGGAGACGAAGTACTTCAAGGGCGACGTCGCGTTCTGGAAGGACGTCACCGCGCATCCCAACTACGACGCCTTCTGGCAGGCGCGGAATCTCCTGCCGCACCTGAAGGGCCTGAAGGCGGCGATGCTGGTGGTGGGCGGCTGGTACGACACCGAGGACCTGTATGGCCCCTTGCGGACGTACGCCGCCATCGAGAAGCAGAACCCGGGCGTGGCGAACACGCTGGTGATGGGCCCGTGGCAACACGGGGGGTGGGTGGGCACCGAGGGCTCCAGCCTGGGTGACGCCGAGTTCGGCTTCCGCACGTCGGACGCGTACCAGGAGCTGGGCCTGGCCTTCTTCAAGCAGCACCTCAAGGGCGGCGAGAAGGCGGCGGTGCCGGAGGCGCTGGTGTTCGAGACGGGCGCCAACCGCTGGCGCCAGTTGGAGAGCTGGCCGCCGAAGGGGTTGCGTGAGACGCGGCTGTTCTTCCAGCCCAAGGGCGGGCTGTCCATGAAGGCGCCCACGGGGACGACGGAGTCGTTCGCGGAGTACATCAGCGACCCGGCCAAGCCGGTGCCGTACACGCAGGAGATCACGACGCGCTGGAGCAAGAACTACATGGCGGAGGACCAGCGCTTCGTCGCGAGCCGGCCGGACGTGCTGGTGTTCGAGACCGAGCCGTTGGAGCAGGACCTCACGCTGGCGGGCCCGCTGGAGGCGGACCTGTGGGTTTCCACGACGGGTTCGGACGCGGACTGGGTGGTGAAGCTGGTGGATGTGAATCCCGGCAAGCCGCGCGGCTGGAGTCGGAGCGACGCGGAGAAGGGCGAGAAGAACCGGGGTGGCCAGCAGACGCTGGTGCGCGGCGAGCCGTTCCGCGGCCGCTTCCGCGACAGCTACAGCGAGCCCAAGGCCTTCAAGCCCGGTGAGGTGTCGAAGGTGCGCTTCACCATCAACGACGTCTTCCACACGTTCCAGAAGGGGCACCGGGTGATGATCCAGGTCCAGTCGAGCTGGTTCCCGTTCATCGACCGCAACCCGCAGACGTACGTGCCCAACATCTTCGAGGCGAAGGAGGCGGACTTCACGCGCGCCTTCCATCGCGTGTACCACTCCGCGGTGCACCCCAGCTCCGTCAAGGTGGGCGTGCTGCCGGCGCTGGACGCACAGGGCAACTGAGGTCCGCGAGGGCGTGGCGGTGCATCTGTTTGGCACCGTCCGCTCGCGCTCGAAGGGAGCGTGACGGGGCGGGATATCCGTCCCGTTCCTGTTACGTTTCCGCCCGCACGGAGGGATGGGAGGGTCATGACTGGCACCGAGGGGCCCGGGAGTGGGCCGGTGCGGCTCGACGGGAGTGAGGGCGAGGGGGGAGGGCAGATCCTCCGCTCGGCGTTGTCGCTGTCACTCATCACCGGACGGCCGTTTCACATCACCCACCTGCGTTCGCGGCGGGAGCCTCCGGGGTTGCGTCCCCAGCACCTGGCCTGCGTGCGCGGCGCCGAGGCACTGGGTGGCACCAGCGAGGGCGCCACGGTGGGCGCCTCCGAGCTGTCCTTCACGCCCGGCACGGTGCGCGCGGGGGACTATCTGCTGGAGGTCGGCACGGCGGGCAGCACGCCGCTCATCTTCCAGTGCCTCGTCTATCCCCTGGCCCTGGCGGGGGGCGGAAAGCTCACGTTGCGGGGCGGGACGCATCTGCCGCACAGCCCGAGCTTCCACTATGTCGCGACGGTGTGGCAGCCGGTGGCCCACGCGTATGGGCTCCCCGTGCACCTCACGATGACGCAGGCGGGGTTCTATCCAGAGGGCGCGGGGGAGATGGTCGCCCACGTCTTTCCGCCGCAGGAGCCGCCCCGGCTGGTGGAGCTGCCCGCGCGGGGGATGCTGCGCGAGGTGCACGTCTCGTCATTCGTGGGAGGCCTGCCGTTCGCCATCGCCGAGCGGCAGTCGCGCGCCGCCGTGGCGGTGCTGCGGGAGAAGGGCATCCTGGCCGAGGCGGAGAATCGCCCGCTGCCGGTGAGCCGTTCGCTGGGCACGGTGACGTTCGTGCTGGCGCAGTTCGAGCACACCATCGCCGGCTTCACCGCGCTGGGGGAGAAGGGGCGTCCCGCCGAGGACGTGGGGCGGGAGGCCGGCGAGGCGCTGGCGCGCTTCATGGAGACAGGGGGCGCGCTGGACGAGTCGCTGGCGGACCAGATCCTCCTGCCAGCGGCGCTGCTGGCCGCGGGGCGCCTGGGGCCGGTGACGCCGGGCACCACGCGCTTCACCGCGGCTCGGGTGACGGACCACCTCACCACCCATGCCCGCGTCGTCGAGCGCTTCCTTCCGGTCAAGGTCCGGGTGGAGGCGGGCGGCGCGGTGGAGGTGGCCCCGGCTTGAGGGCCGGGGTGGGGTGGCTCAGGCCGCCTCGTCGTCGCCGCGGTTGGAGTTGTTGCCGAAGGTGTTCACGTCATCCATCTCCTTCGTCGTGTTCCGGAAGGCGCGGAAGCCGAAGGGGATGGCGACGAGGAACACGAGGCCGGCGAGGCCCACGGCCTTCCAGGGGAAGGGCTGCGTCTTCACCTGGATGTCCTTGCCATAGGAGTTGAGGTTGTTGCCCATGGCGCGCTGCTTGGCGGCCTCGCGCTCCTCGGCGGTGAGCTCACGGGGGGCGTTGAAGTCCTGGACCGGTTTGCGCGGCTGAGCCAGTGCCGCTCCGCCCGTCGCGAGCGCGAGGACCAGGAGGAGTCGGGCAAGGGAGGGATTTCGCATGAGGGGGGAGGCTATCACGACCCAACGGGAGTGCTGAACAGGGCTTGCACCGGGAGAGCGTTGTCCAGTACGCGCCAGGGTGCCCACATCACCTCCGGACGCCATGCTGCGCCTGCCCTTCATCGCCCTCGCCAACCTGTTGCTGCTCCTGCGGACCCTGTTGGGTGCGCCCTTCCGCCTGTTCGCCGCCAGCCACCGGCCGGCCTATGTGCGCTTCCGGTTGGCGGGGGATCCGCCCTACCGCGAGCAGCGCAAGCCCCGATTCTCGCTGGGGGGAGGCTCGCGTCCGGAGCCTGCGGACGTCACCTCGCTGGAGCGCTTTGGCGAGTCCCTGAGGCTGTTGGCGAAGGACCCCAAGGTGAAGGGGATTCTCCTGGAGGTGGAGGAGCTGGGGTTGCCGGGGGCGAAGCGCGACGCGGTGGTGGCGTTGCTGGCGGAGTTCCGGGCGGCGGGCAAGCGGGTGGTGTCCTGGGCGGTGATGGTGGACACGGACACGTACCCGGTGCTGTGCGCGGCGGACGAGGTGCTCCTGGCGCCCATGGGGCGGTTGGAGCTGGTGGGGTACTCGGCGGAGTCCACGGCGTTGGGCGAGGGGCTGTCCCGGATTGGCATCCGGCCGCAGTTCATCCGGCGGGGTGACTACAAGACGGCGCCGGAGTTGTTCACGCATCCGGCGGTGTCGGACATCCAGCGGCGCACGGTGGAGTCGTTCCTGGACGAGCGCTACGCGACGCTGGTCGACGCGGTGTCGGTGGCGCGGCGCAAGACGCCCGACGAGGTGAAGGCGCTGATCGACCAGGGCCCGTACAGCGGGCCGAGGGCGAAGGCGATGGGGCTGGTGGACGCGCTGGTGGACGAGGCGGATCTGCCGCTGCACCTGGGGTTGGTGAAGGTGGAGGAGGGGAAGGCGCCGGAGGACGTGGAGGACACGGAGCTGGAGGCGCTGGACACGTATCTGGAGACGGTGCCGTTCCCGCCGGTGAAGTGGCGGCGGATGAAGCGGAAGCCTCGGCTCGCGTTGGTGCCGGTGTCGGGGATTATTGTGCCGGGGAAGGGGAATGCGGGCGGGCGTCTGGCGTCGACGGACGCGGTGGTGAAGGCGTTGAGGGCGGCGGGGCGGGACAAGCGGTCGAAGGCGGTGCTGCTGTATGTGAACAGCCCGGGTGGGGCGGCGATTGCTTCCGAGCAGATTCTGGAGGCGGTCCAGCGGGTGGCGCGCAAGAAGCCGGTGATCGCATACATGGACCGGGTGTGCGCCAGTGCGGGCTACATGGTGGCGCTGGGGGCGAAGGAGCTGTGGAGTGCCCCGCATGCGGTGGTCGGGTCCATTGGGGTGTTCGCGGGCAAGTTCGACACGTCCGGGCTGATGAACCTGCTGGGCATCCACAAGACGTTGATCACGCGGGGAGCGAACGCGGGGCTGTTGTCGTTCTCCCGGGGTTTCACGGACGGGGAGCGGGCGGCGCTGGAGGCGGACATCGAGGAGATGTACCAGTCCTTCCTGGGGCACGTGGCGAAGGCGCGAGGGCGGACGAAGGAAGAGATCCACGCTCTGGCGGAGGGCCGGGTGTACTCGGGGCTCCGTGCGAAGGACGCGGGGCTGGTGGACAAGATTGGTGGGTTCGAGGAGGCGTGCCGCTACGCGCTGTCCCTGGCGAAAGTCGCGCCTGGGGACTTCGAGCTGAAGACGTATGGGGCCGCGGAGCGACGGATGTCGGTGCTGCGGTTGTTGATGGGGGCGGCGCAACCCCAGACTTATTCGCTGTGCTCCGTGTCGTGGAATCTGGCCGGGCAGGAGCGGGAGACGTTGGCTTCGCTGGCGGATGAGACGCGGTGGGGCTCGTGGCTGCGGGAGTTGGTGCTTGAGGTTCGTGGAGAGGGCGAGCACGAGCGCTGACGGGGTTACTGAGAACTACCCTCACCTTCCACAGGGGAATGCACCTGGTTTGCTTCCTGGAGATCGGCATGAGTGACCAGGTCTTCGATGGTGATATCCGTCGTGCCCTAGCCCGAGTTGGCGCTGGTGAGCGGCTGCTGTGTCCCAAGTGTGGGGCAGTCCTGATTGTCGCAGCCAGTCTTGAGGCCGCGAATGCAGCGTCCGTGCACCCCGGGATACATTGTCCAACCGACCGAAAACATGTTGGGGTGTTGTTTAATCTCAGCGCTACTCGGCGGTTGCTCGATGGAATTGGTGAGTAACGAGGCCGGCTTTCGTCGGATGTCCCGGTTGCGGGCGGGCACAAGGGGCAACGGCCAATGAGTGACCAACTCATAAGCCCACGCGAGTATGTCTCGCAGTCGCGGCATCGCGGGCGGGACGCAGAGCTTGCTAGGTTTCTCAGGACGAAACCCGATGCTGAGCGATGGTCGTTTATTCGTGAATGCTTAGACCTGGACTGGAGTGTGGGCCTATTTCTGGTCAGGACTGCGCTCAGGGATCGGCAATCCCTGCTTGATGTCTTGAAGCTGGGCGTGGAGAGAGGCGACGCCAGCACAATTCGCTGGTGGCTCCAATCGGTACTGCCAGGGCTGGGCGCTAGACGCGTGACGCGAGTACTTACATCGGCTTATGAGGAGAGCCCCGTCCAGATCGGGAAGGCGCTGTATTGGCTCGCGTATCTGGTTCCCAATTGGAAAGAGGATGAGGCCGTTCGTTCATTGGTCGAGCGCGCCACCTCGGAGGGGTACTTGTTCGGCACCCAAAGAGGCGTTGCGAAGGAGTAGTCCTGTTTAGTCTGTCTTCGGCCAGGAGCGCCCTTGATGTCGTTATGAAGAAAGGAACCTGAGAATTGACGGGGAGCAATCCTATGGAAGAGAAGCTTATGCTTAAGAAGGCGTCGATTGAAAAACTGACAGCCGCACTTGCTCTGCCAGCCACGGGCCAAGAGCAGGACTGGGATGCTGAGCTTGCCGATGCAGCTCGGATTGGGGAGTTTCTTCATGCGTATCAGAACCTGCCACTAACCCCTGATGACAGGATTGCACTGATGGCCCTCATTCTAGCCTCGGTCGAAATCCGTCTCTCGGTGGGTTTGGATGTCGCGGATTACTGGGAGCAGATCGCCGCCATGCTGGGGCGGGAGCGGGACCTTTACCGGGAGATGATTGGGTACTGGGCGTGCGAGGGGGAGAATGATCCAGAGGCTTGGTTCCATTTGACCCCGATGGTCCGTCGTGCCGAAGCCGAGTGAAGTCGCCGGAAGGCATCTGCCTGCTCCAGGAGACTGGCAAGGGAGAGACCTTCAGGCCCTTGGTGGTAGTCGTGGTGCCGATGAGGTTCACCACCGTCTCGCAGTCCTCCAGCGGGCGCCCTCCAATCTCGCGATCGGTTTCGGCTTCCGACGTATTGGCCTGAGGAAAGGGCCATGAACATGGTTCAGTGTTCGATTCATGGGTTGCAGGAAATTGTTTCGTGTTGCGAGCATGTTGCTGTTGCCGTGGCTGGGGGTGGTTATGAGCGGGCTTGTGTTGTTGTTGATGGTTGGGGGAGTGCTGTTTTGCTTTGCGGGCGGTGTCGCGAAGTTGCCGTCAGCAACATCAAGACGGTCGAGCGAGGCCCAAACGGTGGTTATGACCTTGACTGGGGTTTGCCCGAAAGGGGTCGCTGCGATGCGTGTGCGTCCGCTTGGTACGAGGCAACTGGGCAAGGTGAGTTCTGGGCAACGATCAACCAGGCCCGCATGAATGCCGGCTTCAAGGTTCGCTCCTGATCCGTCCGAGCATTAACCGGCGGGCTTCATTGAGTTGGGCTCGCCTATTCAACGCACGTCCTCGTGCTACCTTCCGCGCCCCATGAAGCGGACCGTCCTCATCGGTAGCCTCCTCCTGGCCCCGGCCTGTGCCACCACGTCGCGTGAGCCCGTCTCTGTCGCGGAGTCCTACGCCAGTGCCCTGGACGAAGGCCGCCTCCAGGACGCCTACGCCCTCACCACTGATGGACCGGAAGGGCAGGTCGCCTTCCTGGAGCGCTACTCCGACGAGACCACCCGCCGTGAACGAGCCGCCGCCGTCCGTGCCGGCGCCGCCGTCCTAGAAGCCCGCGCCCCCTCCCTCACCCTCGCTCGTACCGGCGAGGACTGGCGCATCGTCGAAGCCCGTCCCGCCGATGTCCCCCGCGCCGCCCTCCGGCGCTTCCTGGACGCCTCCGACGCCAAGGACTGGAAGACGGCCTGGAGCCTGCTCGCCGCGCCCCTGCGTGCCCGCTACACCCCCGAGCGACTCCGCGAGGACTTTGATCGCGACCCCCTCGCCAAGGAGCGCCTGCGCCGCGCCCGGCTCGCTCTCAATACGCACGTCCGAGTCGGCGCCGGTGAGGCCGTCTTCCCCATTGGCGACGAGCGGGCCGTCCTCCTGGTCCTCGAGGACGGCGAATACCGGCTCTCCGCGCTCGAATAGGCCCGCTGACCCCGACACGCAGTGTCCCTGATGGACACCTTCAGCCCGCCAACACCCTCCAGCCCTCCAGGCCGTCGCCAGGGTGCGTCCGCGTCCACCCAGCGTTAAACGACGTTGACAGTCCCCCCGGGGCTGGCATGTTCCGCGCCCGCTGAGGGGCGCCCAAGCGCCCGTTTTCCAAAGGTTTCAGGTGTCCCGATGAGCGTTACCGAGGCCAGCATCCTCGCGGCGATGTCCAAGGTGATCGATCCCGAGCTGCACGTGGATCTGGTGAAGGCGGGGATGGTGAAGGACATCCGCGTCAGCGGCGACACGGTCAAACTCAAGATCGAACTCACCACGCCCGCCTGCCCCATGAAGGGGAAGATCCAGGCCGACTCCGAGGCCGCCCTCAAGGCCGTCCCCGGCCTCAAGTCCTTCGACATCGAGTGGGGCGCCCAGGTCCGCTCCTCCGGCGGCGGCGCTCCGTCCCCCGGCGGCCTGCTCCCCAAGGTGAAGAACATCATCCTCGTCGGCGCCGGAAAGGGCGGGGTGGGCAAGAGCACCGTCGCCGTCAACCTCGCCGCCGCCCTCGCTCAGCACGGCGCCAAGGTCGGCCTGCTCGACGCCGACTTCTACGGCCCCTCCATCCCCCTCATGACGGGCCTGGGCGAGAAGAAGCCCGTCAGCCCCGACGGTAAGTCGCTGGATCCGCTCATCGCCCACGGCATGAAGGTCATGTCCATTGGCTTCCTCGTGGAGGCCGACCAGGCCCTCATCTGGCGCGGTCCCATGCTCCACGGCGCCCTCATGCAGCTCGTGCGCGACGTGAACTGGGGCGAGCTCGACTACCTCGTGCTCGACCTGCCCCCGGGCACCGGTGACGTGGCCCTGTCGCTCTCCCAGTCCATCCGCGCCGCGGGTGCCGTGCTCGTCACGACGCCGCAGGACGTAGCCCTGGCCGACGTCGTCCGCGCCAAGCAGATGTTCGACAAGGTCCACATCCCCGTGCTGGGCATCGTGGAGAACATGTCCCAGTTCGTCTGCCCGAACTGCTCGCACGTCACCCCCATCTTCAACCACGGCGGGGGCCGGAAGGCCGCGGAGATGTTCGGCATTCCGTTCCTCGGAGAGGTTCCGCTGGACTTGAAGGTGCGTGTCTCGGGAGACTCGGGCGTACCGGTGGTCATCGGCGCCAAGGACAGCCTGGAGGCCAAGGCCTTCCAGGAGGTCGCTCGCAACATCGCGGGTCGAGTGTCCGCACAGGGCGCCAAGAGCATGCCGCTGCCGGTGGTGCAGGCCCGCTGACAACCACCCAGGAGACGCTGCATGCCCCCAGTCGGCAATGACGACTACCCCGACGACCCGTTGATCGATGAGGACCGTTCCGGCCGCGAAGGCCGCTCCGGTCCCGCGGGCTTCGTTCCGGAGTTCGTCCGTCGCATGGCCGTCGCCGGCCTGGGCGCCCTCTTCATGACCGAGGAGGGCATCCGCAACCTGGCGGGGCAGCTCAAGCTCCCCAAGGAAGCCCTCGGCTTCATCCTCTCCCAGGCGGAGAAGACCAAGGACGAGGTCACCGGCGCCATCACCGAGGAACTCCGCCGCTTCCTCCAGTCCGAGAAGCTCCGCGACGAGTTCCTCAAGCTCGTCTCCGGCATGACGCTGGAGATCAAGGCCCAGGTCCGACTCGTCCCGCCCGACAAGGCGGAGAAGATGGGCGCCGACGAGCCCGAGAACACCGAGCCGCGCCCCAAGAAGGAGAAGACCGCCGCCCCCACCGCGCGCGTCGTCATCTCCGAACTCAACGCCCGCCGCCCCGGCTCCAAGCGTTCCAAGAAGGAGTAGTGGTGGCGGACACGCCTCCCCCTGAAACAGCCCCGCCGGCCCCCGCGCGCAAGGGCTGGCGCTCGTCCCCGCTGGCGAAGCGGCTGCCGCTGCTGCTGCTCCTCGGCCTGGGCATCTACATCTGGCAAATCACCGGCGTCCCCGAGCGGGAGCTGGTCATCCAACCCGATGGCGACGGCTGGAGTCAGGCCCGTGCGCTGGACCTCCAGGTGATGGACCCGGAGGGCGCGGTCCTCAAGCGCGAGGAGCGCTTCTTCGGCGACACCGGCGCACCTCCGGAGCTGAGCTTCAAGGTGGACCTGCCCGAGGGCTCCTTCCGGACCTTGTTCTTCGTGAAGCTCGCGGGCCGCGAGGAGCGCGTCCGCGTCGAAGAGCCACTCACGGTGGGGGAGGAGCGCTACATCGTTCGCCGGCTCCAGTTGCCAGCCGCGACTCGTTGACCGCCCTGGGGGCGTGGGCTATGGGCGCACCACGTCATTCACATTCCGACCGAGGGGTTCGAGAGCACCATGGCAACGGAGCACATCGTCGTCGTCGGCGCCGGGCAGATGGGCGCGGGAATCGCGCAGGTGGCATTGCAGGCGGGTCTTCGCGTCACGCTGGCGGACGTGTCCAAGGAAGGTCTCGCCAAGGGCGCTGACCGCATCCGCGCGGGCCTGAAGAAGCTGGTGGAGAAGGGCAAGCTCGACGCCGCGAAGCAGCAGGCCGCCGAGGCCAACCTCGCCACCCTCACCAACGTCACCGAGGCGAAGGACGTCGACTTCGCGATTGAGGCCGTGACGGAGAACGAGGACCTCAAGCGCCGCATCTTCCAGGACCTGGACGCCGTCGTCCGGCCGGGCGGCATCCTCGCCACCAACACCTCGTCCATCCCCATCACCCGCATCGCCGCGTCCACGAAGCGCCCCGAGTTCGTCATCGGCATGCACTTCATGAACCCCGTGCCGGTGATGCAGTTGGTGGAGCTCATCCGTGGCGCCGCCACGTCGGACGAGACCTACGCCACCACGCGCGCCCTCTCCGAGCGCATGGGCAAGACGACGGTCGTCTCCAAGGACTTCCCGGGCTTCATCGTCAACCGCATCCTCATCCCGATGCTGAACGAGGCCTGCTACGCGCTGATGGAGGGCCTGGGCTCCGCGGAGGACATCGACACCGCGATGAAGCTGGGCACCAACCAGCCCATGGGCCCGCTCCAGCTCGCCGACTTCATCGGTCTGGACACCGTGCTCTACATCGCCGAGGTGCTGCACAAGGGCCTGGGTGACTCGAAGTACCGCCCGTGCCCGCTGCTGCGCCAGTACGTCGACGCCGGCTGGTACGGCAAGAAGAGCGGTCGCGGCTTCTACAAGTACTAGGCACCCACCTCCCCAGGAGCCTCGCACATGACCTACGAGAACATCCGGCTGGAGCACGACGGCGCGGTCGCCACCCTCACCATCGACCGCCCCAAGGCGCTCAACGCCCTCAACAACAAGACGCTCCAGGAGTTCGAGGCGGCGGTGAAGTCGCTCGGCGCCGACACGCGCGTGCTCATCGTCACAGGCGGGGGCGAGAAGGCCTTCGTCGCGGGCGCCGACATCGCGGAGATGGCCGCGCTCGAGGAGACCCAGGCTCGCGAGTTCGCCGCCCTGGGTCACCGCGCCTTCGCGCTGCTGGAGTCGCTGTCCATCCCCACCATCGCCGCGGTGAATGGCTTCGCGCTCGGGGGTGGCTGTGAGCTGGCCCTGGCGTGTGACTTCATCTACGCCTCGGAGAAGGCCCAGCTCGGCCTCCCCGAAGTGGGCCTGGGAGTCATCCCCGGCTTCGGTGGTACCCAGCGCCTCACCCGCGCGGTGGGCCGTGCTCGCGCCAAGGAGCTGGTCTTCACGGGGGCGCGCATCGACGCGGCGAAGGCGAAGGAGATCGGCCTGGTGCTGGAGGTGCTGCCGGCCGGTGAGCTGCTCGCGCACTGCCGCTCCATCGCGGCGAAGATGATCAAGAACGGTCCTCTGGCCATCGCCACGGCCAAGCGGGTCATCGAGCAGGGCGCGGACAAGGACCTGGGCGAGGCCAACACGCTGGAGCGCCAGGGGTTCGCTGAGCTGTTCGGCTCGGACGACCAGCGCGAGGGCATGAAGGCGTTCCTCGAGAAGCGTCCCGCCGTCTTCACCGGCAAGTGAATCACCCGCTCGCGGTCGGGAGTCTCCTCACGATTCTCCTGGCCGCGACGCCGGCCCGCTCCGAGCCTGTCTCCGAGCCCCTCTCGGAACCCGCGCCCGAAGCTCGGGACGACGAGGCCGGACGGGCTCCGGCGCTGGTCTCCTGGAAGCGCTCGCTGTGCATCTACACGGGCTGCTTCCTGGAGCCGTTCATCCCCGATGTCCGCTTCCAGTGGGGACAGGGCTCGCGTGAGCACTGGGTGCTGTCCTGGCCCATCCACCCGTGGGCCTTCCCGGCGTGGGACATTCCGGGGCCCACCCTCATCCTGTCGCCCTTCGTGGAGCCTCAAGTGCGCCTGGAGCCGGCGGCCTTCCGGCTGCTCGCGGGGGCACGAGTGTATGCGTTTCCGGACAGCGCTCGCCTGGGCTTGCTCGCGGAGGGCGCGGGCCTGTGGGGCCAGGATGGCTCGGGTGGGCTGGCGGGCCTGGGCCTCACCTACGACTTGATTGAACGCGGCCCGAACACGAAGCCCTGGACGGTGTCCGTGGTGCTTCGCCGGGCCTGGACGGGGGAGGGGGCGCGGATGGACCTCTCCCTGGACGTCACGGTGCCACTGAACATGTTCCTGGGCTCACCCCTGGATTCCAGGGAGCCCGGCGGGCGGTCGTCGGCTAATCGGCACGGCAACCCTCGCTTGGGGCCTGGCGGAGCGTCTTCGCTATTCCCTGGGAGCACCCCCCGTAATATGGAGCCCTCATGAACTTCGAGCTGACCGATGTCCAGCGCGAGATCCAGCGGATGTGCCGCGAGTTCGCCGCCAAGGAACTGACCCCCAACGCCCGGAAGTGGGACGAGCACCACTCCTGGCCCACGGATGCGGTGAAGAAGCTCGCCGAGCTGTCGCTGCTCGGTGTGGCCGTCTCCGAGAAGTACGGCGGCGCCGGTCTGGACAACGTCTGTTACGCGCTCGCCATGGAGGAGATCAGCCGAGGCTGTGCCTCCACCGGCGTCATCATGAGCGTGAACAACTCGCTCTATTGCGACCCGGTGTCGAAGTTCGGCACCGAGGCCCAGAAGGAAGAGTTCCTCACGCCGTTCGCGCGGGGCGACAAGCTCGGCTGCTTCGGCCTGACGGAGCCCGAGGCCGGCAGCGACGCCGCCGCCCAGCAGACCGTCGCGGTGCGCCGGGGTGACGAGTTCGTCATCAACGGCTCCAAGAACTGGATCACCAACGGCCCCAAGGCCGACGCCATCGTCCTGTTCACGATGACGAACAAGGAGGCGGGCAACAAGGGCATCACCGCCTTCCTGGTGCCCACGAACACCCCCGGCTTCACCCGCGCCGAGCCCGACAAGAAGATGGGCATCAGCGCCGCCTGGTCCTGCTCCATGTTCTTCGAGGACATGCGCGTGCCGGCCAAGAACATCCTGGGCAAGGAGGGCGAGGGCTTCAAGGTCGCCATGTCCACGCTGGACGGTGGCCGCATCGGGATTGCGTCGCAGGCGCTGGGTATCGCCCGCGCGGCGTACGAGGAGGCCGTGCGCTACTCGGGTGAGCGCAAGTCCTTCGGCAAGCCCATCCGCGAGCACCAGGCCATCCAGTTCATGATCGCCGACATGGCCATGGAGATCGACGCGGCCCGCCTGCTGGTGTGGCGCGCGGCGCTGCTCAAGGACAAGGGCGTGCGCCACAGCGCGGAGAGCGCGATGGCGAAGCTGTACGCCAGCGAGATGGCCAGCCGCGTGGCGAACAAGGCCCTCCAGGTGCACGGCGGCATGGGCTACAGCAAGGAGATGGACGCCGAGCGCCACGTGCGCGACGCGCGCATCACCGAGATCTACGAGGGGACGAGCGAGATTCAGCGCATCGTCATCTCCGCCAACGTCCTGAAGGAGTAGGCACCATGAAGAGGGCACTGCTTCCCGTTCTGATTCTGGCCTCGGCCACCGCGTTCGCGGAGAGCGTTCCGCCGAAGAAGCCCGAGGGCGGGAAGCCCGCCCCCACCGCGACGGCGCCCGCGAAGAGCGACGCGCCGGACGTGGCCCGCATGCCGTTCACGCCGGACTCCATCCGCCAGGTCGTCACGTACAACCAGGGGCGGATCCAGGAGTGCTACGAGGACCACATGGCGGAGAAGAACAAGAAGGCGGAGGGCAAGCTGCTCACGTCCTTCACCATCGACGCCAATGGTCTGGTGAAGGGCGCGAAGGTCCGCAAGGGCAGCACGCCGAAGGACCCGAACCTTCATGACTGCGTGGTGGCCGTGCTGTCGTCCATGACGTTCCCCAAGCCTCCGGACGGCGCCGACCACCCCATCGAGTATCCGTTCAACCTCAAGGCCATCGAGTAGGACAACAGACGTGAACCTCGAGCTGACCGAGACCCAGACGCTGATTCGCGAGACGGCCCGCAAGTTCGCGCGGGAGCGCGTGGCGCCGCTTGCCCGCGAGCTGGACCGCCAGGAGCGATTTCCCACCGAGATCTTCAAGGAGCTCGGCGAGCTGGGGCTGCTCGGGGTGAACATCCCCGCGAAGTACGGCGGCTCGGAAGCGGGCGCCGTGTCCTACGCGCTGGCGATGATGGAGATGGCCGCGGCGGATGCGTCCACGTCCGTGGCCATGGCCGTGACGAACATGTGCGCGGAGTTGATCAACGCGTTCGGCACCGAGGCGCAGCGCGAGAAGTACGTGACGCGGCTGACGTCGGGTGAGGCCGTGGCCGGCTCGTTCGCGCTCTCCGAGCCGCACGCGGGCTCCGACCCGGGCGCGCTCCTGACCTCCGCTGTCCGCCGTGGCGACTCGTGGGTCATCAACGGCAGCAAGCAGTGGATCACCTCCGGCGCGCATGCGGGCGTCATGGTGGTGTGGGCGCGGACGTCGGCGACCGGCAACAAGGGCCTGTCGTGCTTCATCGTGGAGGGTGGGACCCAGGGTCTCATCATCGGTCGTCACGAGGACAAGATGGGCCTGCGCTCCTCGAACACCGTCGCGCTGACGTTCGAGGACTGCGTGATTCCGGCGGAGAACCTGCTGGGCTCGGAAGGGCAGGGGTTCCGGCTGGCGATGGTCGCGCTAGACGGCGGACGTATCGGCATCGCCTCGCAGGCGTGCGGCGTGGCTCGCGCGGCGCTGGAGGCCAGCGTGTCCTACGTGAAGGACCGCAAGGCGTTCGGTCAGGCGATTGGCGAGTTCCAGGGGCCGCGCTTCATGATCGCGGACATGAAGACGCAGATCGACGCGGCGGAGCTGCTGACGCTGCGCGCGGCGTACATGAAGGACCAGAAGCAGCCGTTCACTCGCGAGGCGTCGATGGCGAAGCTGTTCGCCAGCGAGACGAGCAATCGCGTCTGCGACAAGGCCGTCCAGCTCCACGGCGGCTACGGCTACATCGACGAGTTCCCGGTGGAGCGGTACTTCCGCGACGCCCGCGTGCAGACCATCTACGAGGGCACCAGCGAGGTGCAGCGGATGGTGATTGCTCGCGAGAGCTTCAAGCTGTTGGGGTGAGCGCGTGGCGCTGAAGAAGAAGGGCCGGTACTCCTACGGCGATTCCCGCGCGGACATCCGCGCGGAGCTCGAGCGGTACAGCAAGAAGAACGGTTATCCCGTCCAGCGACTCGATGAGCTGCGCTGTCCTTGCGGTCACGAGCGGCACCACCTCCTGATCGACGAGGAGGCGGGCGCGGCGGTGCAGTGCTGTGCCAGGTGCGAGCACGAAGTCCCCCTCGCGGACAGCGAGGAGTTCCTCGAGGAGGCAAAGCTCGAGCAGGCCGAGTGCCCCTGTGGGAATGGGGCCTTCGAGATGGCCCTGGGCGCCGCCTTCTACACGGACACCACTGATGTCCGCTGGGTCTACATCGGCTGCCGGTGTCCGGAGTGCGGACTCACGGCGTGTTTTGGGGACTGGAAGACGCCGTGAGGCCGCCAGGAGCGACTCACCACCAGCGGTTGCCACTTCGCGGTGCCCGGCGCTTCATGTTGAACCAGAGCAGGCTGGTGCTCACGAGGAGGACGTACCAGAGCATGCCCGCGCCGAGCAGGAACATCCCTATGAGCAGCGCCGTCAGGCCGTACCACTGGAAGTGGTCGCGCCAGCGCCACTGGGGAGAGCCAAGCACCTCGCGCACGGGCCGCCAGGGCTCTGATTCAGAGAGGGATATCTCATCCGAGGCATCCACCAGCCCCGTCTTCAACGCCTGACGGACCTCTTCGACTCCGGCATAGGACAGTTCGCCTTCAGCTGTTCGGATTCGCACCGGCATGGTTCGCGCCCACCTCAATTGCAAACGCAGGTCATTGAGCTGCAAGGGACTCTCGGGGCGCCAGGGATTGATGGGCCCCGAGATTCCAGGCCTCTTCAGTCAAGCCTCCGGCCGCGCGACCGGAGGACTGACACTCCCATCCAGAGCGCCAGCATCATGAGGGATGAGCTGCCCGCGTCGGTGGCACCACATCCCCAGCCGGTGACCGTCAAGTCGCGGGGGCCCGACGGATTGGGCCCTTCTGGGTCCGTCGTGCTGCCCGCGTCGTCCGTGCCGGCATCATTCTCGCCAGCATCGGGTTCTGGCTGCGGGGTCACTCCACCATCCTCGCCCGCGTCGGGCTCAGGCTCGGGAGTCGTTCCACCGCCATCGCCCGCGTCGGGCTCAGGAGTCGTTCCACCGCCATCGCCCGCGTCGGGCTCAGGAGTCGTTCCACCGCCATCGCCCGCGTCGGGCTCAGGAGTCGTTCCACCGCCATCGCCAGCGTCGGGCTCGGGAGTCGTTCCACCGCCATCGCCCGCGTCGGGCTCAGGAGTCGTTCCACCGCCATCGCCCGCGTCGGGAGTCGGCGTGGTGCCGCCGTCGTCGTCCTCGCCAGCATCCACGGGAGGCGGCGTACCCGCATCGTCGTCCTCGCCGGCGTCCGCTGGAGCAGGCCCGCCGTCCGGTCCCGCATCGATGGTGCCTGAATCGAGGGTGCCCGAATCAGGGGGCCCGGCATCCGGCAGGCTCCCGCCATCCGGTGCTTCAACGAACACCGGCAGCTCCTCGGAGTTGCTCCAGGCGTAGAGGTCATCAATCCCCCCGAACTCGGCGAGGAGCGTGTGCTCGCCCATCGGGAAGAAGGAGAGAGAGACTGTGGCGGTTCCCGCGCCGTCGAGCAGCTCGGACGTGACGTAATCGCCATCCACGTAGAAGTTCACGCTGCCCATCGTCAGGGGCACGCCATCCACGGTGGTCACGGTGGCCGTGAAGAAGGCCAACTCTCCCTCGATCACGGGACCGCCCTGGCCCTCCACCCGGGTCACCGTGGGTTCGATTCCCACGCCTCGGACGAGGAAGACCCCGTCATAGAACATCCGATTTCCACCGGAGTTCATGTACTCCCAACCCATCAGCCACGTGTCGGTCGCTTCCATGGGCGCCAGCATCAGCAGGTGGGGCGTGCGCTGCTGGTAGCTCCAGGCCTCGATGGGCGTGGTCTCGGTGATCTGGAACTTCCCGTACTCCTGTGTCCCAAGCCGATTGTACGCAAGGGGAGACAGCCACTCCCGAGGGGGAATCGAGGCCAGGACATCGGTCGACTCCTGCTGGTGCAGGTCCAGGTTGAGCAGCGTCTTCGAGAAGTGGACGTTGATGTCGCCATGCCCCCACAGCTCGCATTGGAGCCGGCCCTCAGGCGTCGTCCCCGGCAGGAAGCAGGTGTCCGTGGCCCCGCCGTAGATCTGCTCCACGTACGTCACGAGGAAGAAGACGATCTCCCGCCCGCCGTCCACGGTCCCCAGGCTCACGCGGCGATCATCCTCCGTGATGGACGCCGTCACGTCCCGCCCCGGAATGACCCGGCCGAAGGGGTCGAACGCGCTCGCCTTGTAGTCGGGCCGCCCGTCGAAGAGTCCAGACCGGTCCCAGATGGGGCCCAACGAAGCTGGCTCCCCTGGACCCGGTGAGGCCACTCGAGGCGTCAGGCACTCCACCGCGGGCGAGGCCGGGCACAGCGAACCATCATCATCCGTGCTCAACAGGATGATGTGCCCCAGGCCCAGGTGGCCGTTCTGCGAATCATCCGGCTCGAGCAGATTGGGGACGTGCGGGAAGACACCCCGGTCGCTGAAGTAGGCGTCCACCAGTCCTGGCACCACTCCCGGGCGGAAGTCTCCGCTCGCGGTCACCAGGTCGGTCGCATCAAGTACGCGCTGGCCCACCACCGAACCCCCTGGACGCACCGGGTAGCCCGGCGCTCCGTCCGGCCATCGCTTGGGCCCCGCATCCGCCGCATAGCTGCCAGGAGCGAGGCAGGAGCCCGTCAGCAGCTCCGGCTCTCTCAAGCGGAGCACCTCGCCCGACTCCCGTCGGTGGAAGAAGATGCGCTCGGGAATGCAGCGCGTGCTCTCTCCGATGTAGACCCGCTCCGGGTTCAGGTTGAACAAGTCCTCGTGGAAGTCCGGGATGCCATTCCCCTCGAGGTCGAGGAGCACGTCGTCGTTCGGGTTGGCCGGGTCCCCGATGTCGATGTACCCCCGGGCCACCAACTCGTCGTAATAGAACCACCCCAGCGTGCTGGAGGCCCCACCACCTGCCTGGTCATCGACGAGCAGCACCTCCACGTTCCGGTCCCTGGACAGGATGAGCCGATTCGAGTCCACGCCCTGCGCGGACACAGGGCCCGCGCCCACGCCGACGAGGACCATCAGAAGGAGGGAAGGGCTCCAACGACGCATGGATGTCCTGTGCCAGCCGAGAAATGAACGCGGCATTGTATGCCCTTCTTGGATTCCCAGTACACGTGGCAACGGACCGCGACACGAGTCGTCTGCCCTCGAGAAGGGATGGCGTCGTGAGCAGCAGAGGAGGCAAGGGAAGGAAGAGGCCCGCGGCCGCCGACATGCGGGAACGATTCACCCCCCCGGGCGCACCTCCCCCATGACTCACGCCGGGCACCGGACTCGTGGACCTCGACCCACGAGCGGAACGCAGCCGGACGATGTGGGTCGCATTTCAGCGGATTTTTCGAGTAGGTTGTCGCGCTCGCTGGCCGAACAGGCGAACCGGGCGCTCGCGGGGTCCTCTGAGTCGGGAGGGCTGCGCAGGAGGGCGAGCGTTCTTAGAACGAGGGGTGCGGATGGCTGTCCCGGGTCTTGACAGTCCCGGGTCAACACATCCGCCGATCAGCACATGGGGCACGTGCTCGCTTGACTACCGGAATAACCGGTGTCTAGGGTGCGCGGCCTCATTCAGCACCATTCAAAAGTCCCCAGAGGTGGGGACGCCCGCGGACTCCCGTTGCGCCCCGCAGGGGCCCGCGTTCCTCAAATCAGGGGGCAGCTGTGCCGTTTCAAAGGACTTCCATTTCCATGCAGCAGAACGTGAACCAGCAGGTCGAGACTGACGCCGGGGAAGAAAACTTCGCGGCGATGTTCGAAGAGTCGCTCAAGCAGCGCGGTGGCGACGGCATCCTGAAGGAAGGGGAGATCGTCAAGGGCACCGTGGTGCAGGTGACGAAGGACTTCGCGATCGTCGACATCGGCTACAAGTCCGAGGGTCAGGTCCCGATCTCCGAGTTCACCAATCCTCGCGGAGAGGTCTCCGTCAAGGCGGGCGACCCCGTTGAGGTCCTCCTGGAGAGCCGCGAGAACGACACCGGCATGGTCGTCCTCTCCAAGGAGAAGGCCGACAAGATGCGCATCTGGGACGAGATCAGCGCCGCCTGTGAGCGCGATGAAATCGTCAAGGGCACCATCGTGGGCCGCGTGAAGGGAGGCCTCTCCGTCGACATCGGCGTGAAGGCGTTCCTGCCCGGCAGCCAGGTGGATATCCGGCCCGTGCGCAACCTTGACCAGTACATCTCGAAGGAATTCGAGTTCAAGGTCATCAAGTTCAACAAGAAGCGCGGCAACATCGTCCTGTCGCGCCGGGTCCTCCTCGAGAAGCAGCGCGAGGAGATGAAGAAGGAGACCCTCAAGAACCTGAAGGAGGGTGCGGTCCTCAAGGGTGTCGTCAAGAACCTCACGGACTACGGCGCCTTCATCGACCTGGGCGGCATCGACGGCCTGCTCCACATCACGGACATGTCCTGGGGCCGCATCGGTCACCCCAGCGAGATGTTCAATGTGGGCGACGAGGTCCGCGTCGTTGTCCTCAAGTTCGACCCGACGCAGGAGCGCGTCAGCCTGGGCCTGAAGCAGATCCAGGAGGACCCGTGGCACCGCGCCGACGAGAAGTACCCGGTCGGCACGCGCGTCAAGGGCAAGGTCGTGTCCATCACGGACTACGGCGCGTTCATCGAGATCGAGCAGGGCGTCGAGGGTCTCGTCCACGTGTCCGAGATGTCCTGGACCAAGCGCCTCAAGCACCCGTCCAAGATCCTGGAGGTCGGCCAGGAGGTGGAGGCCGTCGTCCTGGATATCGATCCCAAGGCCAAGCGCATCGCGCTGGGCATGAAGCAGATCGAGCAGAACCCCTGGACGCTGCTCGAGGACAAGTACCCGATCGGCTCCGTCATCAAGGGTCAGATCCGCAACGTCACCGACTTCGGCGTGTTCGTCGGTGTCGAGGAGGGCGTGGACGGCCTGGTGCACGTGTCCGATATCTCCTGGACCCAGCGCATCAAGCACCCGGGCGAGATGTTCAAGAAGGGCGACGAGGTCGAGGCGGTGGTCCTCAACATCGACGTCGAGAACGAGCGGTTCAGCCTGGGCATCAAGCAGCTCCAGCCGGACCCCTGGGAGACGCTGTCCGAGCGCCTGCCTGTCGGCAGCCGCGTGAAGGGCAAGGTCACCAAGGTCACCGACTTCGGCGCGTTCGTGGAGATCGAGCCGGGCATCGAGGGCCTCGTCCACGTCTCCGAGCTGAAGGAGGAGCGTGTCGAGAACCCGCGTGACGTGGTGCAGGAGGCGCAGGATGTCGAGGTGAAGATCATCGACATCAACACGCCGGACCGGAAGGTCGCCCTGTCCATGAAGGCGCTGATCGGCGAAGGCGACGACTACCGCGAGTACCTCCGCAAGCAGGCGGAAGGCTCCAAGGCGCGCCTCGGCGACGTGATGGGCAAGCTGACGAAGAAGTAGTCTTCGTTCAGCACCGCCTCACGGCGTGACGGCCGGGTTCCCGTAAAGGGGGCCCGGCCGTTGCCGTTCCAGACAACTACTCCAGGTAGCTGGGGAACGCGGGCAGCGCGCGGAAGTCCTCGGGCGCGTGCTGGACGACGAAGCGGCCCTTGGAGTCCTTCACCAGCGCCTCCACGTGGTTGATGGATGAGAGGGTTTCCTCGCGGCTGGTGTTGAAGCCGGGCACGCCGTGGTGCTCCCAGTTCGCGCGGGTGTGGCAGAGGTCTCCGGACAGGACGACTGTTCCCGTCCGAGGCAGGTTCACCTGCAGCGACTGGTGGCCGGGCGTGTGGCCCGGCGTGAAGAGGATGCGCACGCTGCCGTCGCCGAAGACGTCGCGGTCTCCGTCGAGCGGCTCCACCTTCGCATCGCGCCACGTGGAGAACTTCGTGGGGTCCACGCCCAGCGGCGCGGGCGTCGCAGTGGCCCACGTCAGCTCCTTGCGCTGGAGCAGCCACGTAGAGCCAATGAAGGCATTGGCGTTGCCGGCGTGGTCCGCGTGCAGATGGGAGAAGCCCACGTAGCGCACGTCCGAGGGCTTCAGGCCCAGTTGGGCGAGCTGTGCGTGCAGCGTCTTCTGGACGAAGTAGCGCGGGCCAATCGGATCCGCCACGCCGTCCGGGCTCTGGGCGATGACGTCATCCAGCCCCGTGTCCCAGAGCAGCGCGCCCTGGGGGTGGCGGATGAGGAAGCAGGGGACGGACATCTCCCCGCGCTGACCGTTGGGCTGACTCCCGTCCGTGAAGAACCCCATGTCGTGGATGTCGATGCGTCCGCAATCCAGGGCGTAGAGGCGCAGCTCCGGGGGATGTTGCGTGGACGCGGCGTTGGTGGACGCGGCCTGGTGCGCGCAGCCACCAGTGAAGGACAGCAGGAACAGGGAGGGGAGAATGGAGCGTGAGACGCGCATGACTAGAAGGACCTCAAGAGGGCATCGACGATGCGGGTGAGACGGGTGGTGTCCTCCGCCGTCTTTCCGAGCACGCGGAGGCCGGTGAGGTTGTTGAGGAGGAAGCTCGCGAGCTCCCGCGCGTCACGAGTAGCGTCGACCTCGCCAGCGCGCTGACCTTCTTCGATGAGCGACAGGAAGGCGGCTTCGGTCTGCTCGAACATTCGCGCCGCCAGTTGGGCCGCGGCGGCGTCACGCCCCGCCAACTCGATGGCGGTGTTGATGGCCAGGCACCCCCGGCGCTCGGGGTCCGCGACGTCGGTCTCGATGACCGCGAGGAGCAGCGCCCGCAGCCGCTCCTTGATGGGGCCCGGTCGGGTCAGCAGCGCCAGGAGCTTGGGCGCCTCGTGCTCGTGGTAGTGACGCAGGACGCACTCGAAGAGGCCCTGTTTGCTCTCGAAGGCGTTGTAGAGGCTGCCGCGCCCCAGCCCCATCCGCGCTCCCAGCTCCTGGGGAGACGCCGCCGCGTAGCCCTTCTCCCAGAAGACCTCCATCGCCTTCGCCACCGCCGTCTCGGCCTGGAACTTCCTCGGACGTGCCATGGGCGTCTGTTAGGTCGTTTTGTACCTTGAGGTCAAATACCTTGGGGCGGCGTGGTGCGAGCGTCCGACCGGTCGGGTGGTGAGTGGGCGGAAGGAGGAGGAACTTCGCGGGCTTGGGCGTCGTTTCGCGGTGCGTCGCGCGCAGTGGACGCTCATGTCCGGACGCTGAGCGAGGACGCTTGAACTCCGGGGAGTGCCCGGTGATAAGGGCGACCGCCGCTGTTATCGAAGGACATCCGTACATCCTCAAGAGGAGGCAGTTTTCATGGCTCGTGACGTCGTCATCGTGGGCGCGGCCCGTACCCCCATCGGCGCCTTCCAGGGAGCGCTCGCCAAGCTGACGGCGCCGCAGCTCGGCGCGGTGGCCATCAAGGCCGCGCTGGAGCGCGCGGGCGTGAAGCCGGAGACCGTCCAGGAAGTCATCATGGGCTGTGTGCTCCAGGCCGGTGTCGGTCAGGCGCCCGCTCGTCAGGCCACCATCTTCGCGGGCCTGCCCGAGACGGTGCCCGCCACCACGCTGAACAAGGTCTGTGGCTCCGGCCTCAAGGCCGTCATCGCGGGCGCACAGGCCATTGCCCTGGGTGAGGCGGACGTCGTCGTCGCCGGCGGCATGGAGTCCATGAGCAACTCGCCGTACGTGAGCCACACGATGCGCGGTGGTGCGCGCATGGGCAACGTGGAGTTCAAGGACGCGATGATCCTCGACGGTCTCTGGGACGTGTATGGCAACGTCCACATGGGCCTGTGCGCCGAGGAGTGCGCCACGTCGCAGGGCATCAGCCGCTCGCAGCAGGATGAGTTCGCGCTGGAGTCCACCCGTCGCGCGATTCAGTCCCAGAAGGACGGCCTGTTCGCCGCCGAGATCGTCCCCGTGCAGATCCCCGGCAAGAAGCCGGACGAGGTGACGACGGTCTCCGAGGACGAGGGCCCGCGCAACGCGAAGCCGGACAAGATTCCGGGCCTCAAGCCGGTGTTCAAGAAGGACGGCACGGTGACGGCCGCCAACGCGTCCTCCATCAACGACGGCGCCGCGGCGCTGGTGCTGATGAGCGAGGAGAAGGCGAAGGCCGAGGGCCGCACGATTCTGGGCCGCATCACCGGTTACGCGCAGGCCGCGCGCAAGCCGGTGGAGTTCACGATTGCTCCGGCGGACGCCATCAACACGCTCCTGAAGAAGAAGGGCGTGGCCGCGGCGGACGTGGACCTGTGGGAGATCAACGAGGCGTTCGCGGTGGTGTCGCTCGCGAACAACCGCATCCTCGGGTTGGATCCGTCGAAGGTGAACGTGCGCGGTGGCGCGGTGGTGCTCGGTCACCCCATTGGCGCTTCCGGCGCGCGCGTGCTGGTGACGCTGCTGCAGACGATGAAGGACCTGGGCAAGAAGCGGGGCGTCGCGTCGCTGTGCATCGGCGGCGGCGAGGGCATCGCGCTGATGGTGGAGAGGTAGTCAACCCTCTCCCCACGGGGAGAGGGACGGGGTGGGGGCCTTGGTGGCCTTCACCCCGTTTCCGTTATCGGGAGGGCGAATGAACAAGGTCTACGCGAGCGCGGACGAGGCGGTCGCCGACATCCCGGATGGCTGCACGCTCATGAGCGGCGGCTTCGGGCTGTGTGGCAACCCTGAGAATCTCATCGAGGCGCTTCACCGCAAGGGCGTGAAGAACCTCACCATCATCTCCAACAACTGCGGCACCACCGAGCTCGGCCTGGGCATCCTGCTCCAGAACAAGCAGGTCAAGAAGATGGTGTCGAGCTACGTGGGGGAGAACAAGGAGTTCGAGCGGCAGTACCTCTCCGGCGAGCTGGAGGTGGAGCTGAACCCGCAGGGCACCCTGGCCGAGCGCATCCGCGCGGGCGGCTGTGGCATCGGTGGCTTCTTCACGCCGACGGGCGCGGGGACGCAGGTGGCCGAGGGCAAGGAGTCGCGCATCATCGACGGCCGGCTGCACGTGCTGGAGACACCGCTGAAGGCGGACTTCGCCATCATCCACGCGGCGAAGGCGGATACCCACGGCAACCTCATCTTCAACAAGACGGCGCGCAACTTCTCCCCGATGATGTGCATGGCGGCCAAGGTCACCATCGTCGAGGCGGAGGAGATTGTTCAGCCCGGCGAGTTGGACCCGGACCAGGTGCACCTCCCGAGCATCTTCGTGAAGCGCATCGTCCTGGCGAAGAACCTCCAGAAGTGGATTGAGCGGCGCACCGTCCGCAAGACGGCCTGAGAACCCCATGCCACTGACTCGTGAACAACTCGCGAAGCGCATCGCCCTGGAGCTGCGGGACGGCTTCTATGTGAACCTGGGCATCGGCATTCCCACGCTGGTCCCCAACTACATCCCCGAGGGGGTGGAGGTGGTGCTCCAGTCGGAGAACGGCCTGCTGGGAATCGGGCCGTACCCCGAGGCGGGCAAGGAAGACCCGGACCTCATCAACGCGGGCAAGGAGACGGTGACGACGGTGAAGGGCGCCGCGTTCTTCGACTCGGCCCTGTCCTTCGGGATGATCCGCGGCGGCCACATCGACATGGCCGTGCTGGGCGCCATGGAGGTCTCCGAAGAGGGGGACCTGGCCAACTGGATGATTCCCGGGAAGATGGTCAAGGGAATGGGCGGCGCCATGGACCTGGCGGTGGGCGCCAAGCGCATCTACGTGGCCATGGAGCACGCGAACAAGGAGGGTCAGCCGAAGATCCTCAAGAAGTGCTCGCTGCCCCTGACGGGCCTCAAGTGCGTGCACCACATCGTCACGGACCACGCCTTCCTGGACGTGACGCCGGAGGGGCTCGTCCTGCGCGAGCTGGCCCCGGGCGTGACGGTGGAGCTGGTCCAGAAGCTCACCGAGCCGAAGCTGAAAATCGCTCCGGACGTGCGCGAGATGAAAGTCTGAGCGCGCAAGGCTAAGGTGCGCCGCTGGGGGAGGGTGGTATGGACGACTTCCCCGGCGGAGCCCCTTTCATGGCCGATACCTCGGAGAAGCTGAACCCCATCGACCACCGCGCGCCGCGAGTCGAGTACGAGCTGCCGGTGGCCTACCGCAGCGTGGCTGGCTTCGTGACGGACTGGGCCGTCAACCTTTCCAAGGGCGGCCTCTACATCAACACCGACAAGCCCCTGCCGGTGGACACGGTGGTGAAGCTGCTGGTGACACTGCCGGGAGCGCACTTCCCGGTGGAGCTGAAGGGCCGGGTGACGCGCACCAACGCGCTCGGCACCGCCTCTCCGCAGTCCCCGGGGATGGCGGTGGAGTTCCTGGACGTTGACGAAGACAAGCGGTCGCGCATCGGGGAGTTCGTGGAGCGGTTGCGCTCGGAGCTCCCGTCGGAAGCGACCCGGAAGTAACGGCGGCCCGCGCGGGCGCCCCCACCGAGCGCCTGCATGCTGCCCCTCCCTGAGACCCCCGTTTCCCTGACCATCGACCGCCTCGGCCAGCTCGGCGAGGGCGTGGCTTCCTGGCAGGGCCGCACCGTCTTCATCCCTGGCGCCTTCCCGGGCGACACCGTGCGCGTCCATCTGGAGTCGCAGGGACGCGTGCTGCGTGGGCTTTTGCGCGAGGTGGTCTCTTCCGGACCGGACCGTCGTGAGGCGCCGTGTTCGCTGGCCGGCGAGTGCGGCGGGTGCGACTGGCTGGGCCTGGCCGAGTCCGCCCAGCGAAGCGCGAAGCAGGAGATCGTCCTCTCCACCCTGGAGCACCTGGGCCACCTGCGGCGCGAGTCCTTCACCGTCCGGCCGCTCCTGGTGGCGCCTCGGGACTGGGGCTACCGCCGACGCGCGGTGCTGCATCCGGCGGGGAAGGGAGCGCTGGGCTACTTCAGCCGGCGCAGCCACGAGCGGCTCGCGGTGTCCGAGTGCGGTGCCCTCACGCCCGTGCTGACCGCGTTGCCGGGGAAGCTGGCGCCGCTGCTCAAGCCGCTGGCGAAGGACACCGAGGAGGTGCTCCTGCTCGCCGAGGGCGACAAGGCCGCGTTCGCGGTGAACCTGACGGGGCAGGTGACGGCGCGGCACGTGGAGGCCGCGGAGGCCGCCGTGCGGGCGCTGCGGTTGGAGGGCGCGGTGCTGGTGCCGAAGGAGGGCTCGCCCCGGGTGCTGGGCAAGCCGGCGCTGCGCTCATACTCGCCGCTGAGGCCGGAGGTGCCGCTGTACCTGCGACCGGATTCGTTCGCGCAGGCGCACGCGGAGGCCAACGTAGGGCTCGTGACGTCGGCCATCTTCGAGCTGGCGGCGCGGGACGAGGACTCCGTGCTGGAGCTGTACTCGGGCAACGGCAACTTCACGTTCCCTCTGGCCGCGGGATCCGCGTCGGTGCTGGGCGTGGAGTCGTCCCCGGTGGGCGTGGAGCTGGCCCAGCGCAGCGCGCGTGAGGCGGGCGTGAGCAACGTGCGCTTCGTGCAGGGGGATGCGCGCAAAGTTTGTGACGGGTTGGTGTCCGAGGGTCGGCGCTTCGACGTGTGTCTGGCGGACCCGCCGCGCGCGGGGGCGCCGGGGCTGGCGAAGTGGATGGTGGCGCTGGGCATCCGCCGGGTGGTGTACGTGGCGTGTGACCCGGCCTCGCTCGCGCGGGACGCGGCGGGGCTGGTGGAGGCGGGTTACAAGCCCCAGGCGCTCCAGGTGGTGGACATGTTCCCCCAGACGCACCACGTGGAAGCCGTGATGTCCTTCGAGCGGCCGGGCACGGGGAAGGGACGCTGATGGACGCGCGCATCGTCGAATTCGCCGAGGTGCTCCGACAGAACGGTGTGCGCGTGAGTACCTCCGAGGTGCAGGACGCGCTGCGGGCCACCGCCGAGGTGGGGCTGGTGGACCGGGCCCTGTTCCGCGCGGTGATGCGCACCACGCTGGTGAAGCGTGAGCTGGACGTGGACACGTTCAACCGCGCGTTCGACTTCTTCTTCTCCGGCGCGGCGGCGACGTTCGAGGCCATCGACAAGTCCCTTGCCGCGCAGCTCCAGGAAGAGGGCTACCTGGACGGGGACACGCTGAAGATGGTCATCTACCAGATGAACCTCCTGCTGCCGGAGATGTCTCCGCTCGCGCAGGCGGTGCTGGAAGGGGACCGGGCGCGGCTGGCGCAGATCTTCCGGACGGCTTCGCTCCAGTTGGACTTGTCGAAGCTGGAGAGTCCGCTCCAGGGGGGATTCTTCGCACGGCGCATGCTGGCGGGTGCGGGCATGGAGCGGGCTCGCTCCGACATGAAGTCGCTGGAGGATGAGCTGCATGCGCGCGGCTTGTCTCCGGAGGGTGTGGAGATTGTCTCGCGCCACGTCGCCGCGGCGATGCGGAAGATTGAAGATGCCGCGCGCCAGGAGGTGAAGCGGCAGGCAGAGGCTCGCATCCGTCGTCGCACCGACACGGTGCAGGACAAGCCGCTGCATCTGCTCACCCAGGCGGAGGTGGACCAGATGGAGTCCGCCGTGCGCACGATGGCGGAGAAGCTGCGCAGTCGCTTGATTCGCCGGCAGCGCTCGCACCGCAAGGGCGCGCTCAATGTCCGCCGCACGCTGCGCAAGAACATGACGTGGGGTGGGGTGCCCATGCTGCCCCAGTTCCGTCGCCGCCGGCCGGAGCGTCCGGAGTTGGTGGTGCTGTGCGACGTGTCCGACTCGGTCCGCAACGCGGCTCGGATGATGTTGCTGTTCATGCACACGATGCAGTCGCTGTTCGTGCGCGTGCGCTCGTTCGTCTTCGTGTCAGACGTGGGCGAGGTGACGCAGTACTTCAAGGACCTCGACGTGGACGAGGCCATCGACATGGCGACGGCGGGCAAGACGGTGTCCCTGAGCGCCAACTCGAACTATGGCCGCGCGCTGGCGGACTTCACCCGGGACCACCTGGGCAGCATCACCCGCCGCACCACCGTCATGATCATCGGGGACGGGCGCAACAACTACAACGCCAACAACGTCTGGGCGCTGAAGGACCTGCGCCGCAAGGCGAAGCGACTGCTGTGGATCTGCCCCGAGCAGCGCGGCAACTGGGGCATCGGTGACAGCGAGATGCTCACGTACGAGAAGCACTGTCACCAGGCCGTGGTCGTGACCTCCGTCTCCGACCTGGCCCGCATCGCTGACCAGCTCGTTCCGGCTTGAGGGGCGGCTGAAGCCCACGCCCTAGCTCTCCTCCACGATCTTCCGGGCCTCCAACTCCAGGACGTGGGCCTGCAGCTCGTGCAGCAGCTCGGAGAGTCGCGTGTGGCACGCTCCGCTGCGCTCGGGGTCCGGCGAGCCGATTCCATCGGCGAGCGCGCGCCACCGCACGTCCTTCAGCAGCTGCTGTCGCAGCGCCGCGCTGACCACGTCCGCCCAGGTGGGCTGGCTGTAGGTGAAGTTCAGCGCCAGCGTGTCCTCCGAGGCCTCGGTGGAGTGCCAGTAGCCGCGCGGGACGAAGAGCACCGAGCCGGGCTCGAGCGTGATGACCTCGGCACCCTCGGGCATCTGCTCGGGTAGCTCCTGCTCCAGGTAGCTGGCCAGCTCGGGCGAGGGCGGGCCCATGTTCATCGCCCAGCGGTCCGTGGGCAGGGGCAGTTGTGTGTTGGGTGCGAGCGTCCAGCGCTTGGTGCCGCGCACCTGCACGACGATGTTCGCGTTCGCGTCGAAGTGGGGGCTGTTGCCGCCACCCGACGGCGAGGCATAGAAGATGGCCCGCGCCACGGCGTTGCGCGCGAGTCCCAGCTCGAACGCCACCATGTGCAGCCACTGCTCGACCAGGGGGAGGTAGCGCTCCGCCGAGTCGAGGATGAGCGCCATCCCGCTGCGGTACAGCGCCGCCGCGGTCTGCGCCTCCACCCGGATGACGCTGTGCTCATCGCGACGGTCCGGCAGCGCGACCATCACCGGGTTGCGGTAGGTGTGCAGCAGCCGCTCGAGGTCATGGAGCTCGGGGAGCGCCGCGAGCTCCCCGAGCCGTTCGAGCGGGCCGTGGCAGACCAGATGCCGCGTGGGCCAGTACTCCGCCAGGAACTCGCGCCCCGAGTGCGGCGCGAAGAGCTGTTCGAGGAAGGGGCGCTCCGATGACTCCAAATCCATGAGCGACATTAACACGCGAGCTCGTGGGGGCTTCGCAAGTCTCTTACGCGTTCAGGGGCCGCCGCGTCACTGCGACTTCTTGAAGGTCTGGCTCCAGGTGGGGGCTACCTGCTCGATGAGTGTCACCAGCGCCGGCGGAATGTCCCCGGTGCCGGTGAGGGGCCGGACCTCCATCACGTCGTCATTGCCCATCCCGCCCGGGTAGCGGCGGGCCCATTCAATGGCCTCCTCCTTCGACGCCACCTCCAGCACGTAGAAGCCGCCGATGAGCTCCTTCGTCTCCGCGTAGGGGCCGTCCCTCACGCTGGCCTTGCCGTCCTTGAAGACGACGTGCGCGCCCGGGGACGGGCTGAGGCCCTCGGAGGCGATGAGCACGCCGGCCTTGTGCATCTCCTCGTTGTATTTCATCTGCGCGATGAAGACGGCCTCGTCGAAGGCGGCATCCGGGGGTGTGGGCTCCAGCGTGGAAGGTCGGGGGATGAGCATGAAGCGCATGCGGGTGACTCCTGGAGTGGGGATGTGAGGCGTGGCTCCATCCCTACAACGAATGACCGTGCGGCGGTTCGACACGGACATTTCAGGGGACGCTGCCGCGCGCCGGTGGGCCCCTCGGCGCGTGGGGTGGCTCAGAATGTCCGGTAGCAGAACTGGCCCGGGTTTCCCTGGGTGCAGTCCTCGGGGCAGCTCTGCGTCGTTTCACCAGGGCAGCACGCCCTGTTCCCGCAGTACTCGCCAGGAGGGCAATCCGCCGGACAGCGCAGTCGCTCGATGGGCGCGCAGACCCCATCGCCGCAGACGGCGAGCTCGGACTCCGACGTGGCGAGCGCCTCCTCCACCCCGGGGTCCTCCTCCATCGCACCAGCACCACATCCCACGATGAGCCCCACTGTCAGGGCCACTACGACACTCCAAGCCGCCTTCATCGGAACGCTCCTTGTCGGGTCCGCCTGCATGAGGAATGCGCGCAAAGGCTAGCAGGCTTCGCGGACAGGACAACGGGGTGCGCATCCAGGCGTTGTCGCCGCATTGCCTGTCGGATGAAGTGCCCGTGGGGGGCGCGTGAGGCCTCAGGTTCTCACGCTCGCGGATGGCGGCATGGACGGTGCGGTGCGCTTCCACGCCTCGAGCTCCTGCACGCGACCGAGCCAGCTCCGAAGGTTCGCATGCTCCCCGAGAGGCAGTCGCGCCGGTCCGGCGAGGGCGAACGCCGCGGCCAACGAGAAGTCCGCGAGCGTCAGACGTTCCTGTGAGACCCACGTCTTGCCCGCGAGGTGCTCGTCCAGGACGCGCGCGTGCCGCGCGAAGAGCGCCTCGCCCCGTGCGACCTCCGTGGGGTTCGGCGGCCCACGGCCCGCCACCGCCTTCACGAAGTTCTCGAAGACCAGGATGGTGCATGCCTGCGCCATGTGCGCCGAGCACCAGAAGAGCCAGCGCGTCACGTCAGCACGCCCACGCGCATCCGTGGGAAGCAGGGTTTGTCCCGGCGTCATCTCGGCCAGGTACTGCATGATGGCGCGCGACTCCCAGAGCAGGAAGCCATCGTCATCGAGGACAGGAACGAGGCCGTTGGGATTGCGGCCCAGATGCGGCGTCGCGCGCTGCTCGCCGTTTGGCAGGTCCACCACGACGCGCTCGAGAGGTACTTCGAGGTGGGTGGCGACGAGCAGGACTCGGCGCGAGTTTCCGGACAAGGGGTGGAAGTAGAGCTTCATGAAGCGTTCTCCTGGACCGTGCGGATGGATGAAGGGGGAACCTGCCCGCCAGGGGTGACAAGGGCTTGTCAGGTATCTTCGGGCCCGTCCTGAGGCACCGCGCGCCCGGCGTGGAGGAAGGCGTTCGACGCGTAACGCGGAGCCGGCGTCTGTCCTTCCCATGCGCTCGGTGGCATACTGGGAGTTCGGACTCTGGGAGGGAAGTCGGATGGCATCCCACCAATCAATGTCAGTCTCCGTCGGGCTTTGCGCCATGGGCGCGGCGACCTCCCTGGGCCCTGTCACCCAGGCCGCCGCGGCTGCGAGGGCGGGCATCGTCCGCGCCAGTGAATTGGCGTTGAGCACCTGCCTCGATGAGGTGACGTCCGAGCGCGTTGCCCTCGTGGGCCACACCGCTGGCCCCCTGACCGAGGGCTTCGAGGGAATCGGTCGGCTCGTACAACTCGGTGTCGCGGCCTTGGAGGACCTGGAGGCGACCGTCCACGGAGACTGGTGGGGGCAGCTCGACTTTTTCCTCTGTCTTCCTCGAAGCCTTGGACATGGGACGAGTCCGACAAGGGAGTCCACCGAGGTCGCGGGGTTGCTGGCGGCCCGGATCCAGGCCGAGGCGCGCTTCATTCCCACGCCGATGTCACTCCATCTCTTCCAGGACGAGAGAGGTGGGACCATTCAGGCACTCACGAAGGCCATGGAGTTGCTCGCGGCACGGCGGTGCGACCAGGCGTTGGTGCTGGCCTGCGACTCACTCGTGTCGCCAGAACGAATCGAGGCACAACTCGAGACGCGTCGCCTCAAGACGCCCGATCATCCGGTGGGGTATTTGCCGGGCGAAGGGGCCGTGGCCTTGCTGCTGGAACGTCGGGACGCAGCCCGCGAGCGCGCGCGGCCTCCCATTGCCTACCTCTTCAGTCCGGTGACGGCCCAGGAGACGCAAAGCCGCGATGCGAAGGCTCCTCCCATGGGGCGGGCAATGGGGGAGAGCCTCACCATGGCCCTGGTGCGAGCAGGGGCCACGTCGATTCCGGAGGGAAGTCTCTATCTGGACCTCAACGGGGAAGAGTTCCGGGCGAGGGAGTGGGGCCAGACGTTGCTTCGGGCGCGGGACGCATGTCGCGTCGAGGAATGGAGGTCCGTCATTCCAGCCCTGAACTTCGGTGAACTGGGGACCGTGTCCCCACTGGTCTCGGTCTGTCTCGCCACGCGAGCCTTCGCCCGAGGCTACGGCCCAGGACGGCACGCGTTGATTCTGGTGGCTGGCGATGACGGCCACCGCGCAAGCGTACTGCTCGAACGCGGGCCCGACCTTCGGAGTCCGCCGTCGATGACCGCGGGGAGGGCGCAATGCGCCTTGTGAAACACATCGCGAAGACGCGCAAGCGGGAGATCGTCACGCAGCGGGTGAGCGGATTCCAGAAGAACTGCAACACCGGCTTCGAGAGGCCAGGGTTCTGGGAGGCACATCACATCGACTGTGTGTCCTCCGTGGGAAAGCGAAGGGGGGACTATCCCAAGTCGCCGCCAGACCTCGCCGACTACATCGAGGCGTGTCTATGGGTGACGCCGTGGGACATCAACGCCGCTCACAATCTCATCGGACTCCCCTTGAACCGGCAGTACCGGGACTCCGATGGAGAGAGCCCCGTGGACCTTCCTTCCCACCAGGTGGACCACAACACCCGGGATGGGTTCACGGACGAGGTTTCGAAGTACCTGAAGGAGAACGTCTGGTGCTCCCTCACCGCGAAGAAGAAGGTTCATGACGTCGACATCGCGAAGCTGAAGGAGGAGCTGCGAAGCGCCAGTATCGAATTTCGTGGGCGCCTGGAGTCCCGTGGCACGCGAAAAGGCGGCACGAAGCTCTGCTGGAGGAGCCGACACGACGAGGGCTTCGCGCGCAAGTGGTACTACCCCTTCTCGATGGGGAAGACGCCCAGCCATCGTTCTCCCGGCGTGGCGTATTCGCTGCTGGACTCCATCTTCAAGAAGATCAAGCTGCCGTTCTGATACCTGAGGTGAACGTGAGCGTCATGCCCGTCGTCTGGGAGTGGGATGTCGGAGATCGTTTTTGTGTCCTGGATGGCGTCCTGAATGTCGAGGACGAGTATCAGCTCAGCAAGGGCGTCAGCCGGGCACAGGGCTTTCCGGCCGATGCGAGCTTCGCCATGTCCGCCAAGCACCGGAAGTACATCGCCCTGGCGGATAACATCAGCAACCTGAACCGGGCGCTGGTGGTCTCCCGCCGGCTGAAGGACGTGATCGAAGCCAGGCGGCCGCGCGACGTCGAGTATCTTCGCGTTTCAATCATCGACCACAAGAAGAAGGTCGCCAGCGATGACTACTTCATCGTCAATCCGTTCAAGGTCGTCGACTGCATCGACAAGGATAAGTCCAAGTACCGGTGGAACAACATCGACCCGGAGAAGATGAGCTCCTGTACGAAGCTGGTGCTCAAGCCGGAGGCAATCAATCCAGAGCTGCTCCTGTTCCGACCCCAGCACCTCGAGTACTACGTCCTGGTCCACCCGGACCTGGCCGCGGCGCTGGAGGAGGAGGGGTTCACGGGCCTCCGCTTCACGCCCATCGACGAGTTCGAGTCCTGAGCTGCCCGGAGGGTGCATCTCGATGAGCTTGCACGCCCAGCAACAAGACATCATGGAGGAGCTCCAGGAGCATCTGGCCACCATCGCCGGGGGTGCTCCCGCCGTGGAGCTGGGGCGGGTCTACGAGGAGGTGGAGCAGTGCTTTCAGGCGACAGCCTGCTGTGCCTTGCTCGTGGCCGCGGACAGAGCGAGCTTCCAGAAGCACCTGTGCTGGGCGGCGCTGGCACGGCGGGATTATCTCCGTCGCATCCGTGACGAGGGCCCTCCGAACGATTTTCGGTGTGCCAGGGGCCGAAGCGAGGCCTTCTTCTGCGCGGTGGCCGCGGGCGACATCGCCTTGGCTGTCGAGATTGGCGACCTGTCTCCCTCGGTGTGGATACCGGATGGGGAATACGAAGATGACTTCGCGTATCAGTGTTTTCTCCACCAATGCCTGAAGCGCGCCGACCCAGTCGTCAGGGGGACAGTGCTTCGGCGATTCGAGGCGGCCGTCAAGGACAGTCACTCGAGCCGCTTCGACGTATGCACGGCGTTGCAGCAAGGCTCTCGTGAGGATTTCGAATCAGCCTTGGAGGCGGTCATCGACGGGCACTGCCTGGAACAGGACGACCTGAGTCCTCACTCCGAGGATGTGTCGACGTTCGAGCCGCGAAGCCGCGTCTTCATCGAGGGGCTGGCGCTGCTTCGAATCGCGAGCACCCAGGGGCTCCACTCCACGGCACGGACTTTTCGCCGATGCCCATGGAGTGTCCGTGAGTACGCCCTTGAGGGCAGGCCGGACGATATCTTCGCGGAGATGACGAAGCTGAGCGGAACACGGCGGCCCACGCGCCGAGGCTCGTCGCCGGCCTGACTCCCTCGCGCGTCACGGCGCGCTCCCTCAAGCAGGGTGGCGCCGGGGTTGGAGGAGGAGATCCCCGTCCATCCGCCAGCGCATGAAGGCCCACCGGAGTCCCTCACCCCCGAGCAGAAGAGCGATCTGATCGCCTTCCTGCGTCGGCTCTGAGCCGCACCAGCGAGTCACAGGTGAAGTTCCTGCGCGGCGCAGGAGCGAAGCCCGTGGTGCCCGCCCGCCTGCTACCCGCAAAGCGCTCCTGTTCTTCTCATCCTCGCGCCAGGCGTCCGCCGAGGACGCGAACGCGTTCTTGGGGAACGCGGGCCGTGCATGTCCTGGAGCGCTCGCTCGCCCTCCAGGCGGGCTGAGTGTGTTGCGGCACAGCGCTTGCTGTGCCTTGAAAAGTCGCCCGCAGTGGCACGGCGAGAAACCGCGTCGTGCCTCTCGACCTTGGCGCAGGCCCCCTCTTGCCTGCCCTGCGCCATGCATGACGGCCTGGGTAACGCCGCTTCGGAGCCCTCATCGGCCTACGTCCTCCCCGGACGCCGCCCACGGACGTCGACACGAAGCTCACGCATGTCTTTTACGCGCGAAGTCCTCGCGATGGATCCGATACATGTCTTGTGGAATTTGTGGGAAGAGCGTGGGGGCGGGCCAGGGTGCAAAGGCCGTTTTCTGCACCTCCTGCACGGAAGATCTGAAAGCAGAAGGCGTCCCCGTCGACTGGGCCACGAAACAGTACCTGGCGACTCGACTCCAATCGACCCTGCAGACGCTCCAGCAGCGTTATCAACGCTTGCGCGCCCAGTCGGCCGCTGGCTCGGGCGCCAGCGCCGTGGCATCCAAACCAAGCAAAGAACAGGTCCCGAAGAACCCCAAGGGGGCGGCGACAGGGTCAGCCGCTGCCGCTGCCGCCGCAGGGGCCTCTTCACTGGGAAAACACTGGGAAGGGAGAGGGGGGCATCGTCGACGCAAGCCGCTGACGCCTGAACAGCAGATCCAGTTGGACTCGCTCTATTCGGATTTGCAGCTCCCGTATGTGGACATCCTGGTCAACAGTGCGGACCAGAATGGTTTTGGCGACCTGATCAACGGCCTGCATACGGGGCGTCTGCTTCACCAGGGGACGGGATGGAGGATCGTCGCCACCTCGAACCATTCCCAATTCGACACGATGCTGTCGAGTTTTCCGTGGGTCAGTAAGGTGCAGGAAGTGGGATGGAGTCCGGATATCTCCCTGGAGACTCCTGCTGCCACCACTACGGAGGGGGATCTGGCTGTATCGGAGTATAGCTATCGCGTCGGGAGGGCGCTGGACGTCTTCACAAGGCAGTCGGGGTTGGGGGACGGTGAAATCGGTATCATGATCAACAAGGAGTTGAGAGCGCCGATCCCACTTGCCGAGTTGAAGCTGTCCGATGCCGAGAAGTCCGATGCCGAGAAGTCCGATGCCGAGAAGTCCACAAAGGCGCTTTGTGACTTCTTGAGGAAGTACCACCAGGGGTGTCGGTTCTTTTTTGGTTATGGTGCCGGCCAGAAGTCCAAGGCTCGATACGATCTTTTACTGGATCGCGTCGTGTTTGATGTCGGCATCAAGAATGCCATCGTCTTGCCCGTCAATCACAATCTCATGGAACAGGGCGGAGCGGGCGGTAAAGGTCGGCGCAATAAGGCGTCATACATCGGCGAGTATTGTCGGACTCGAGGACTCCGCGTTCTGGAGGTCGAGAAGAATAAGTGGTTCAGTGTGTCTACTCTGATCCAGGATGATCGGACGACAAAGGTTGTGGCCATGGAACCGGGCGCGGTGATTCCTTATTCCGTCATGCAGAAACTGTGGCGCGCCGCGGATAGGTCATTCACTATCGCAGAGGGGGATCAGTCTTTCGGTGAGGCTATTTCAGCAGGCATCCCGATGGCCTATCAACTCTGGCCTGATGGCAAAGGTATAATACACAAGCAGACATTGTTTGATAATTTTGTCAAGAGGAGTGGCGGTGGTGATGTTGCTGAGTTTGTCAGGGTATGTGCCAACTATCCGGATGGAGGAGTCGATGTTCGGCAGAGGGATTGGATTATCGAGCGCTGCAATGACAGGGATTTTTTGCGGCGATATGTCAATTCCATGGATCTGATCGCGAGCAATCACGATATACAGGGGCGACTGCAGTGCTTTGTCAAGCGGCACTGGTTGCGAAATAACCGGGCGCGGTTGCTGGGAATCAATTCGGATCTCGGTGCTTTGGTTGGAGAGATTGTCGAACTGGAGGATCGCGGAGAGTTCGATCTGGTTGTGGCGCAGACCCGGAAGATGGTTGCAATGTATCGCGCGGTGATCTTTGACTTCAATGTCAAGCAGGGGGTTCTGGATAAAGGCCCGGGTTCTGTTGCTAAAAGGGCCGCAGCCGTCAAGGACGCCTTGAATCCAGGGCCGGGCGGCGCAGCCGGGGCTCTGACTCATCCCCCTGTCGCGACGGGGACGTTCAATCCCGAACTCCTGAATTTGATTTCGGACTATGAGCGCACGGACGTTCTGCCCGCCATGGGTCCGATGGGGGCGGCAGGCGCCTCGCCAGCGGCAGAAGCGGCGGCAGCGGCAGCGGCGGGCGCCGCCCCTGTTGGCGTATCGGCCGCGGCGGCAGCGGGGGTGGCCTCGCCTTCAGGGAAGCAGGGAGCCCCTTCGTGAGCTGAACGAGCGCATCCTGGCGAGTGCAGGTTCCGCGGGTGGGGACGCTCGGCGGCGCGCTACCTGGGCATGTTCAGATTCGCGCCAGGAGAGGAGTGTCGCGAACCCTACCGCGACGGGACGGGCCCTGTTACACCTGCCCGGCCTTTCCCCAGGAGTCCCATGGCCCCCTCACTCTTCGACGACCACGGCTACCAGGACGTCCCCAACCGCGAGACGGGTACCCACCTCTCCGCGGCGGATGACCGGACCCTTCGCATGGCCATGCCGCCCGTGGACGGCGCCTTGCTCGATGCCCTGGTGCGCTACCAGGAGACCTTCCTGGCCCACGCCGGCTCGGACCCAGGGGCGGAGACCCTGGCCCGGGCCCACGGCCTGGCCCAGACGGCCTCCGGCCTGGACTCCCAGGCGCTGGAGCAGGGCATCGCCATGCTGCGCGCCTTCGGGGGCCGCCGGTGGACGGCTCGGAAGCTGGACGACAAGCTGCGTCAGCTCGAGGCGACCTCGGAGGGCCCGCCGGAGGAGCTGCGGACCCGCGTCCGGGACGAGCTGGGAAAGCAGGAACGGGAGACGGTGGCCCTGGGCCGCCGCTATGGCGAGGCCACCCTGGCGCTCCTCCGGGAACGCGAGGCCTCCCTCCTGGACCTCCACACCCGGATGACCGGACTGCTCAGTCAGGGATGACCACGGGCCCAGGTTCGGTTGATTTCCGTGCCCGACCGTCGCATAAGGGCACGTTCTTGCTCAGAGAATCCCCATGAAGCGCTACTTCATCCACACCTTCGGCTGCCAGATGAACGTCAACGACTCGCTCCGCATGAGCGAGGTGCTGGCGAAGATGTCCTACGAGCCGACGCCTGTGCCGGAAAACGCGGACCTCATCATCCTCAACACCTGCTCCATCCGCGAGAAGGCCGAGGACAAGATGCTGTCCGCCCTGGGCCGCTACAAGCCCGTGAAGGCCAGTCGCGGCGCGCTCATCGGCGTGGGCGGCTGCGTGGCCCAGCAGGAGAAGGACCGCCTCATCAAGAAGGTGCCGTACCTGGACTTCGTCTTCGGTCCCGACAACATCGCCCGCCTGCCGGACATCATCGGCCGCGTGGAGTCGGAGCGGGCTCGGGTGGTGGAGACCGCCTTCGTGGACTCGGAGGAGTACGTCTTCCCGCGCGCGGACCCGGAGACGTCTCGCGGCAAGGTCACCGAGTTCGTCACGGTGATGAAGGGCTGCGACAACGTCTGCTCGTTCTGTGTCGTCCCGCACACCCGCGGCCGTGAAGTGAGCCGCGCCTTCCCGGAGGTCCTCCTGGAGGTGGACTCGCTGGCGAAGGTCGGCGTGCGCGAGGTGACGCTCATCGGCCAGAACGTGAACTCGTACCTGGGCGGTGTGTCCTTCGCCCAGTTGCTCCTGCGCACCGCCGAGGTGCCGGGCATCGAGCGCGTGCGCTTCACCACCAGCCACCCGCACGACCTCTCCGACGAGCTGATTGAGGCGTTCCGCACGCAGCCCAAGATCGCGCCGCACTTCCACCTGCCCGTGCAGTGCGGGAGTGATCGCATCCTGAAGATGATGCGCCGCGACTACACCGTGGTGCAGTACATGGAGCGGCTCAACAAGCTGCGCGAGGCGCGGCCGGGCATCGCCGTCACCACCGACATCATCGTGGGCTTCCCCGGGGAGACCGAGGAGGAGTTCGAGATGACGATGAAGCTGACCGAGGAGGTCCGCTTCGACAACCAGTTCTCCTTCATCTACAGCCCCCGCCCCAAGACGGGCGCGGCGCTGCGCGAGAAGGACTGGGGCCCCATTCCGCACGAGGTGAAGATCGCCCGGCTGGAGCGCTTGCAGAAGCTGCAGCGTCGCATCAGCGCGGAGACGACCGCGGCCCTGGTGGACTCGGTGGTGGAGGTGATGGTGGAGGGCCACTCGCGCTACGACGCCGCCAAGCGCTTCGGCCGCACGCCGGAGAACCGCACCGTCAACTTCGAGGGCGACGCGCCCACGGGTTCCTTCGTGACGGTGAAGGTGGATCGCTCCACGCCCAACCAGCTCTCCGGAAAGCAACTGGCGGTGTTGCAGTTGCCCACCGTGGAGCCGCTGCCGGTGGCGCCGCCCGTCTCGCCGTTCCACGTCGTCGCGGAGGCCTGAGGGCCGCTCGCGCAAGAGGTGACTGCATGGCGCTGAGAGCGTTTCGCGGGGTGACCCCCCGCGTCCACCCGAGCTGCTTCGTGGACGACTCCGCCCAGGTGGTGGGGGACGTGGAGCTGGGCGAGGACTCCTCCGTCTGGCTCAACACGGTGATGCGCGGCGACGTGAATCCCATCCGCGTGGGTAAGCGCACCAACCTCCAGGACTTGTCCCTGGTCCACGTCACCGGCGGCAGGTCGAGCACCGTCATCGGTGACGACGTGACAGTGGGACATCACGTCGTGCTGCACGGCTGTACGGTGGGCAACCGCGTCCTCGTCGGGATGGGCGCCATCCTCCTGGATGAGGTGGAGATAGGGGACGACTGCATCATCGGCGCGGGGACGCTGCTGACTCCCGGGACGAAGGTGCTTCCTGGCTCCATGGTGATGGGGGCTCCCGGCAAGATGAAGCGGCCCCTCACCGAAGCGGAGCGCGAGTTCCTCCTGATGTCCGCCCATCACTACGTGCAACTGGCCTCCGAGTACCGCGCCAGCCGCTGACTCGCCGGCCCGCGCGGCCCGTGTTAGGACCCAGCCTCATGGCTCTCGTGCCTGCGAACACCCTCAAGGCGTGCCCTCTCTTCAAGGGCTTCACGGACACCGGCATCCAGATTTTCGCGGGCGTGGCCGTGCCGCGTGCCTTCCCGAAGGGCACCGCGCTGTTCACCGAAGGCAAGACGGGGGAGTCGCTCCTCATCGTCGGTGAGGGCACGGTGCGACTGAGCGCCAGGAGCCCCTCGGGTGACGACGTCCCGTTGGGCGAAGTGGGGACCGGCGAACCCCTGGGCGAGCTGGCCCTGGTGCAGAAGGGTGAGCGGCTCTGCACCGCCACCGCCGTCACGGATGTCTCCGCGCTGGAGATTCGCGCCGCGGACTTCCAGAAGCTCCTGGCCACCAAGCCGCAGGCCTGCGTGAAGCTGCTGATGGGCATCGTCGGCTTCTTCGGCCAGAAGGCCCGCGACAACCGGGACATGATTCGCACCCTCATCGGAAAGGCTCCGGCCGTCTGAGAGGCCCGTGGTAGCGTGGGCGCCGGTATGCGAGCCCCCCACCTGGCCTTCCTCCTACTGCTCGGGGTCCATGCGTCGGCCCCCGCGCACGCCGGGTCGACCGCTCAGGTTTCCATCGCCCCCGAGGAGGACTGGTTCGCGAGCCAGTACACTCCGGGTGGCCTGGAGGTGCGCGCCGATGTCCGCGTCTTCACGCTGTTCGCCCTGCTGAACCGCGCCGGCTACGACGCCGGCCCCGTCGAGCGGGCCCACCCCGTTCCCACCTATCGCTACGGCCGCGCTCGCACGCTCGTCCGGGAGAAGCTGGCGACAGCGGCCCCGTCGGTGCTCGAGGAAGCGCGGGCCTACTTCGCCGCGCACCCGGAGCCGGTGGAGGTGTACCTGGCGCGCATCCTCGGAGGCCCCGATGTGCCGGGCGCTCCTGGGGACCTGGTGGGGCTGGAGGCGCTGCTGGCCCGCGTGGAGCGTGAGTGGCCCGTGGCGGCGCTCCGAGCGGAGACGCTGCCCGACTTCCGCGCCGCGCAACGCGCCTGGTTGCCCCTGCTGGACGGCCCGTTCAAACAAGCAGCCCGACTTCTGGGCCTACGGGAAGGTGAGCCAGCACCCCGGGTGGTGGTTAATCTGCTCGAAGCCGAGGGAAGCGTGCGACCGGTCGACACGGGGCGCGGGTGGGTGATTGTGGTGGGGCCTGCGACGCGAGCCCCCGAGCCCGAGCCCGTGGTGCGCGAGCTGGCGCGGGGGCTGTTGTCCTCGCGACTGGCCGGCCGCCTGGGTGCTCGCTGGGCGGGTGGGGCGGCGGCGCTGAAGGACGCGCGGGCGAAAGGGGCGGGCGAGGGGACGGTCGACGACTACGGGGTGGCGCTGCTGAGCCGAGCGCTGGCCCTGACGGCGACGGGGGCACCAGCGGGGGCCTACGAGGCGGCCCAGCGCGAGGGGTACTTCGGTTTGAAGACCCTGTCGCGGAGTTTTGAGGACACGCGCCCGGTTGATGTGTGGGCGCTGGATGGGCTGGCTCGGGCGGTGACCCAGCAAGCCAATCGGAAGTGAACGGACGGGACAACGCGTGCAAGACCTTCTCACCAACCTGCTCGGCGACTCACAGGGTTTCATCGCCTATGCCACCGTCTTTGGCATCCTCGTGGCCTGCGGCCTGGGGGTTCCCCTGCCGGAGGACATCTCGCTCATCCTGGGCGGCTTCCTGGCGCACAAGGGCGCCGCGAGCCTCCCGGTGATGATGGCGGTGGGCTTCGCCGGCATCCTCGTGGGTGACAGCCTCATCTTCTTCGCCGGCCGTCGGCTGGGCGGAAAGCTGGGGCGCAACGGCGATGGCAAGGGCGGAGGCTTCTTCGCGCGCATCGTCACGGCGGAGAAGCGCGCGCGGGTGGAAGGGCTCTTCGAGCGCCACGGACAGAAGATTGTCTGCATCGCGCGCTTCATGCCGGGCGTGCGCGCCGTGACGTACTTCACCGCGGGCTCGGTGGGCATGTCCTACTGGCGCTTCATCTTCTGGGATGGGCTGGCCGCGCTCCTGTCCGCGCCCATCTTCGTGTGGCTCGGCTTCCACTTCGGCGGCGAGCTGGACATGCTCATCTCCAAGTTCAAGGAAGGCCAGTACGCCGTCATGGGCGTGCTCGCGGTGGCTGGCATCGGCTACTTCCTGTGGCGACGCAGCCGCGCGGCGGCGAAGAAGCAGCAGGAGAGCCTGGCTCCCAACTCGCCCGTGTCGACTCCGTCGCTCTCCTCCAACGAGTCCTCGCCCCCGAGCGCGTCTCGCAACAACGTGAAGGGCGGCTCCGAGCCGCTGTTCAAGGTGAGCTCCACCTCCTCGGAGAAGTCGCCGGTGGTGGACTCCTCGCGCGAGCTGATGAAGCACTGACGACGCGCGTGACTCGCCCGTCACGTGCGCACGTTCGTCATTTGAGCTCATAGGAGCCGCGAGGCTCCCTGAGTCCATGGCAGGCAGGCGCGAACGGGCTGGCGACGCAGTGCGGCGACTGTTAGTCCCTCGCGCGAGTTCAGCGCGGCGGACCATGGCAGACACGACAGTGCAGGGCCCCACCCGGATGGGGTTGTTTCGGCTGACCTGGCCGATCTTCCTGGAGCTCCTCCTCTTCATGATGATGGGGACGGCGGACACGCTGATGCTCAGCGGTGTGTCCGACGACGCGGTCTCCGCTGTCGGCGTCGTCAATCAGTACCTGTTCATCTGCATCCTCATCATGGAGGTGGTGAGCAACGGCGCCTCCGTCGTGGTGTCCCAGTACCTGGGTGCGCGACGTTCGGAGGAGGCCGCGCGCATCTCCGCGGTGGCCATCACCCTGAACCTGTTGCTTGGCGTAACGGTGAGCGCGGGGCTCCTGCTGTTCGGCGATGCGCTGCTGCTGCGGATGAACCTGCACGGCATCGTGTTGGAGCACGCGCGCACGTACATGGGAATCGCCGGAGGGTTCATCTTCCTCCAGGCGCTCATCAACGTCTGCTCCAGCCTGATTCGCACCTACGGCTTCACGCGCGAGTCGATGTTCATCGCGCTGGGGATGAATGCGCTGCACGTGGGCGGCAATGCGCTGCTCATCTTCGGGCTGCTTGGCGTTCCCCGACTGGAAGTGGCCGGCGCGGCCCTGTCCACGGTGGGAAGCCGCGCGGTGGCGCTCGTCGTGTTCGCCTGGCTCCTGTACCGGGTGATGGACGTGAAGATGCGGGCGCGCGACTACGTGACGTTCTCCCGCGACACGCTCCGGAAGATCCTCCGGGTGGGGATTCCCTCCGCCGTGGAGCAGGGCACGTACCAGTCCTGCCAGGCGGTGTTCCTCTACTACGTGACGTTCCTGGGGCCCACGGCGCTGGCCTCGCGGCAGTACGCGAATGCCATTTCCCAGTACATCTTCCTGTTCAGCCTCGCTGTCGGCATGGGCACGGCCATCATCGTGGGCCGGCTGGTGGGCGCGGGGCAGGTCGACGAGGCGTACCGCCGGGTGCTCCAGAGCCTGAAGTGGGCGGTGGCCATCACCTTCGTCGTGGACGTGGCGGCCATCCTGGTCCGCGCGCCGCTGGTGGGGTTGTTCACCCATGACGGCGACATCGTCCGGCTCACGTCCCAGGTCATCGTCCTGGGGCTCCTGCTGGAGACGGGGCGCTCCTTCAATCTGGTCTTGGTGAACGCGCTGCGGTCCGCGGGGGATGCTCCCTTCACCGTCTACATGGGCTTCTTGTCCATGGTCTGCATGAGCCTGCCGCTGGGCTACGTCCTGGTCTTCAAGCTGAACCTGGGGCTCGCGGGCGTGTGGCTGGCCGTCGCCGCCGATGAGTGGCTGCGGGGCATCTCCATGTGGATTCGGTGGAAGAGCCGCGCGTGGGAGCAGAAGTCCCTGGTCGACCCGGTGGAGGCGCCCGCCGTGGTGGCCGTCGTGAGCGCGTAGCCTTCAGTCATCTCAAAGACCTGGCGTGCGCGGCGGGGGCTTGCTCCAGGCTTGGTGGCATGAAGTGAGCAAGGCCCGCCTGGACTTGCTCATGCCCCACGCATCTCCAAGTTGATGCGGAGCTGACTTCTGGACATCCGCAGGGGAGGCGTTCGGTATGGGGCTTCAAGGCATTGGTTCGAAGAAGCGGCTGCTTTCGCTGGTGCTCTGCGCGGGCGGACTGGTGAGTGGTTTGTCGCCCGCGCTCGCGGCACCAGGGCAGGCAGCCGCGGGTCCCCAGGATGCTCCCGCGGTCGACCCCAACGCCATCAAGGCCTTGGAGGAGATGGGCGGCTTCCTGAGGAGCTTGCCTGCATTCGCGATCACGGCGGAGACGACCACGGACGAGGTCCTGGACAGTGGTCAGAAGATCCAGCTGTCCTCGGAAGCAGAGCTCCGCGCGCGCCGCCCCGACAAGCTCAGGGTCGACATCAAGTCTGACCGGAAGCAGCGCCAGTTCTTCTATGACGGGAAGACCTTCACGGTGAATGGCCCGAAGGGCGGTTACTACGCCTCGTTCGATGCTCCTCCCACGCTGGCGCAGACCATCGCCACCGCCGAGCATCGCTACGGTGTCGAGATTCCATTGGTCGACCTCTTCTACTGGGGGACGGACAAGAGCGGCATCAAGGACATCCAGTCGGCTATCGACGTGGGGCCCGCCACCATCGACGGCGTGGAGACCGAGCAGTACGCCTTCAAGCAGCAAGGCGTGGACTGGCAGGTCTGGATCGAGAAGGGGGACAAGCCCCTGCCTCGGAAGCTCGTCATCACGAACACCCAGGACCCCACGCAGCCTCAGCACGTCGCGGTCCTCGATTGGAACCTGAAGCCCAACGTCGGCAACGCGGTGTTCGCGTTCAACCCCCCGAAGGGCTCCCACCGGATTCAATTCGATGCAGGCCCGTCGAATCCCGGAAGAAGCCCGTGAGCCAGGAGCCTGAACCCATGAGCCCCCATTCATTCCTGAAGTCCCTCGCGGTCGTCCTTGGCTTCGGACTGCTCGCAGGAAGCGCCGAGGCGCGTGCGGTCCGCACCACGACGAGGACTCACGTCAATTCCAACGTCAATCGGGATGTCGACGTGCACCGCGACATCGACGTGGATGTCGACCGGAACTATCACCCGGTCGCGACGGCCGCCGCCGTGACGGCGACCGCCACTGTCACAGCGGCGGCCATTGGCTCAGTGGCCCGCTCGCTTCCTCCGGCGTGTTCAACGGCCGTGGTCAGCGGCGTCACGTACCAGAACTGCGAAGGCACCTGGTACCAGCCTCGCTACTCCGGTACCGAGGTCTCCTACGTCGTGGTGAACCCGCCCAGGTGAGCCGCGAGCCCGGTGGATGGGGCAGGGCGGTGGACTAGAGTCGCTTCCCATGAAGCGACTCCTCCCCGTCTGCCTCATGGTCCTCGTGGGCTGTGCCACCACGAAAGCACGTCCGCCCGAATACGCGACGTTCATCCAGAACGACTACACCGCGGCGATCGCCCAGGCCCGCGCCGAGCACAAGCCGCTCTTCGTCGACTTCGGCGCGGTGTGGTGTCCGCCCTGTCGGACCATGGAGGCCCAGGTCTTCGCCGCGCCAGACTTCATCGCGAAGGCGAAGGACTATGTCCTGCTCGCGGTGGACGTGGATGACCCCATCAATGAGCCGCTCCTCGAGCGCTTCCCGGTGGACAACCTGCCCACGTTGCTGGTGCTCGACTCCGAGACGGAGACTCCCGCGGTGCGCTGGATGGGAGGCGCGGCGCTGGAGGATGTCCTGGCGTTGCTCGACGATGCGCGGCGCGCGCTGAGCGCCCAGGTGTCGGGGCCGGAGCTGCTGCTGCTCGAGGGCGACCGCGCCCATGCCCGGAGGGAGCACGAACTGGCCGCGCGGAAGTATCAGGAGGCGGTGGAGCAGGGCCCCAGGGATTGGATCCGTCGCACCCGGGCGGTGGAGTCCGCGCTCAATGCACTGTGGAACGCGGAGGCCTTCCAGGCCTGCGCGGAGTACGCGGTGAGGACCGTCCCCAGCCTCGACGAGGAGGGGCAAGCGGGCCCGGCGAGCACCGGCTATTCGTGCGCGAGCTACGCCAACGAACCCAAGCCCTGGGCCGCGCCGGCCATGAAGGCGCTGGAGGTCTACTTCGAGAAGGCCTTCGAGCAGGCCCAGAAGCACGGCACGAAGAGCCAGACCTGGCTCTACGACTCCATGGCGGACCTGCTCGCGGCGAGGGGCGACAAGGAGGGCGCCCGGAAGCTCTCCGAGGAGTACTACGCGAAGGTGCTCGCGTACCGCGCCGAGGAGACCACCGCGCGGGGCAGGGCAGCGTGGGACTCGCAGCTCTACAGCGCCGCCGAGTTGAGCGGGCACCTGGCGGACACCCTCGAACTCTTCGTCCAGACGGAGCGCGAGCTCCCGGACGACTTCTCCGCCAGTACACGGGTGGCCGCGAACCTCCGAGAGCTCGGCCGCTATGACGAGGCGCTCGCCGCGACGGACCGTGCGCTGAAGCGGGCCCAGGGCGGCCGACGGTTGGCGGTCTGGCTGAGTCGGGCGCGGACGCTGGAGCGGGCGGGACGCGAGGACGAGGCGCGCAAGGACCTGGAGACGGCGCTCGCGGAGGCGGAGCGGCTGCCCAGGATGCAGCGGGAGTTCTCCCAGTACGCGGTGGACGCGGTGCGCGCCGCGCTGTCCTCGCTCCCAGGCGCGAAGTGAGTACCGCTATTCCAACAAGGGCCTGTCGGTCGTAAACGCGGGCCAGGTGAGCTCCCTGCTGGTCTCGCGCGACGTGAGCTTCATTGGCTTCGGCTCAGCTACATCATCGTCCGCAACTGATTCAACGGGTGGGTTGGCCCTCGCTCCAGGGCCAACCCGCATCCCCCACCCAGGAGGAGCGAATCGTGTCCGTGCTCCAGCATGGGCGCATCCTGGAATAGGTCCAGGCGACTGGAGCGCCCCTATCGTCAGCGCGTGCGGCAGACTGAACGGGTGCTGCCGTCCATGCTCGATATGACCGTGGAGATCCGCATCCACGGTACCGACCTCATTTCCCGGGATGCCAGCACCCGCCCGTTCCTCCTCGGGCAGCGGGCCTTCACCGCAGGACAGGCTCAGGACAGCGCAGGCGCCAAGAAGAACACTTCTCCAGCCACAATCACTGTTCATCGGGTTTCTCCTTGTCCGGGTGCCGCATTCCCTGTGAGTCATTTCCCTCCGAATCGAACGGTCGGAGGCTTCGACGCCGAGCGACGAGCGGCCTGTCCCGCTCGGGACTTGAGGGGACAGGCCGGTGGGAAGCGACTACAGCTCTGTCGTGAACTGCACGCGCGACTTGCAGGGGTGCGTGCCCTGGGCCACGTCGTCGAAGTCGATCATGTTGCCGCTCGGGTCCTTCGGGTAGCCGGTGCCTCCCCACGGAGCGCCCGAGTTGAACCGGGTGACTCCGCCCGCCGTGGTGTACAAGGGGTAGCCGGCCGAGGCGGCGGGCGTGGAGGAGATGTCCAGGTTCTTCGCGCAGTTCGTGGGAGCGCCGGCCGGGAACGTGATTCCCACCTCCTGCAAGGCGTTCGCGCGGATGTTGTAGAGCACGATGAAGGGCGACGCCTGGGACATCGTGTCGGTGCGCGGCATGAGCGTGCCCGCAGCGTTGGGCAGCTTCAGGCTGAACTGGACGGTGCCCGTCGTGCCGAAGCAGGTCTCCGGGAAACCCACGAGTTCGATAATGGTGCAGGCGGGCTCGCGCTTCTCGATGTCCGCGTTCCACATGCCCAGCCCGCCCGTGCTGATGGGGACGGCGCCGGAGATGCTGCTCGTGCCCTGCATGGTGAAGGTGGTGCCCGTTGGGCCGAACTGCATGCTGGCGGACTTCTCCTCCCACTTGCCCGTCGTCTCGTTGAACTTCCACATCGCGAGTCGACAGGTGCCGTCGGAGACACACGCCGGCATGCTACCCACCTGCGTGGGCACGGGGATGAAGCCCGTCGCGGTGGCACCCGTCGCCAGGTTGAGGGCCGCGCCGCTGGCATCGGTGGCGCCCACGAAGACGGCGCCCACGGACTCGAGCGCGACCTGCTGCCCGCTGGAGTTCACCGCCGTGAAGTCGCCAGGCATGCGCATCGGGTCATAACTCGCGACGGTGATGCTGACCGGGCCCGTGGCCGGCACGCCGCTGGCGTTGACGAGCGTGTTCGCCTTCAGGTTCACCTTCACGCCGCTGGGCGTGGTCACCGTGCTGTCCACCGTCGGGCTGACGGTCTGCACGAAGCCCGTCTCAAGGGTGTGGTTGAGGCTCGTCTTGCTCGCCGAATAGAACTCGGTCGCCGAGGCCAGTCCGTTCTTCCGGAGGGTGAGGACGTAGCCGTTGGCCGACGCCACGACGGACATGAAGTACCGGCCGGTGGTGTCCGTGGTCCGGGAGATTCCGTTGATGACCACCGTGACGCCCGCCTGCACGGCGCCCGCCGAGTTGCGCACCGTGCCCGAGAAGACGGCCGACGTGGCGAGGTCCGCGTTAGCCTCCCGCGTCTCATCGCCCACGGCCTTCGAGTCCTCCAGCGCTCCGCAGCCAGTCGCAAGCAGCGCGGGCACGACGAAGATGCTGCACAGACGTCTCAGATTCATGGCAAGCCTCCATGCTGGGTTTGAACAGACACGAATCCACCGCGCCCCCGTCGTCTCCGGAGGCGCCCCGCCCTGACTGGCCGCGACTACTGGATGTTGAGGGTGAGGGTGCCGCACCGCGTCCGGTAGCCATCCACGACGATGCGAAGCTGCCGTCCCGCCGAGAGCGTCACGGCGACGGACGACTGGAACGTGCTGGCGTTCACGTCGTCGTTGCATCCGAGCGCCGCGCCGGTGTTCGCGTCGAAGAGGGACAGCACGGTGTCGAAGGAGGAGCCCGTCGTCGACACGGTGAAGGTGCCGGACGAGGGCGCCGTCCAGGTGAAGCTCCGGTCTGGCGCGGTGCTGCCGGCGCTGCACGCGGGCGTGGAATCGTTGGTGGCGGTGCACGTGTCCGCCTGCACCAGCCCCGAGCCCAGGCTGCTCCCCAGGTCGCTCCCCACGTCGGGCGAATACAGGTCGGCCGTCGCGAGATGGCCGCTGCCACCGGTTCCGCCCGTCACCAGGACCTTCCCATTGGCGAGCAGGGTCGCGGTGTGCTCACCGCGGGGGCTGCTCATCACGCCGGCGCTCGTCCAGGTGTTGGTCGCCGGTGCGTAGAGCTCGGCGCTGTCCCGGCTATAGGCCCCCGCCGCCAGGACCTGACCGTTCGCGAGCACGGTCGCGGTGTGCATGTAGCGACCGATTCCCATGGGCGCCACCGGGGCCCAGGTGTTGGTCGCAGGGTCGAATGCATCCACACTGGGCGGCAGGCCCGTTCCGCTGTTTCCCCCCACCGCCAGCACCTTGCCGGTGGGGAGGACCGCAAGGGGGAACAGCGCTCGGGCCGTGCTCATGGAGCCCACGGACGACCAGGAGTTGGTCGCCGGGTTGTACACCTCGGCGCTGGACCAGAAGGGAGTCCCCCCGCTGTAGCCCCCCGCCACCAGCACCCTTCCATCCTCCAGCAGGGCCGCGCTGTGCTGCTTGCGGGCGCTGCTCATGGAAGGCACGGCCGTCCAGATGTTGGTCGCCGGGTCGTACAGCTCGGCCGCGTTCGTCGACGAATTGACGGGAGCGCCCCCGGCGACCAGCACCTTCCCGTTCTGCAGCCGGACCGCCGTATGGAAGGCGCGCGGGCTGATCATGGAGGCCACGTCCGTCCACGAGTTGGTCGCCGGGTTGTACAGCTCGGCCTGGGCCAGGGTGCCGGTGGGGCTCTCTCCTCCCGTGACGAGCACCCTACCGTCCTGCAACAGGGTGGCGGTATGGGCCCGGCGTCCACGGAGCAGGGTGCCGGCCGATGTCCACGTGTTGGTCGAGGGGTTGTACTGCTCGGCGGCGGTCGGGAAGTTCCAGGTCGTCGTGATGTAGAAGCCGCCTGCCACCAGCACATTGCCATTCGCCAGCCGGGTCGCGCTGTGGAGCGACCGGAGACCCAACATCGGCGCCGCAGGCGACCAACCCGCTGCCCAGGCCCCACTCCACGCCACGCTGGCGATGAGCAGGGAAATGATGAAGGCCATGCGGCTGGAAAGGTTTTTGTTCACTGACATGCGCACCCCCGTTCACGGATGGTGTGCTAATTATCACTTATTCATGGATTGCAGCTAGGTAATTACTATCGTGGATTCCACGTATGACGTTGCTGAGAGGCAGCGACATCGTCTCATCCTGGAACCCGTGGGTCACCGTGTGGGCGTGAAGCACCAACATGTCCGGCGAGATCGGAAACGGCCGCCCGGAGGGTAATCCATCACTCTTGCGTCACTCCACCACCGAGAGTGGTCTGCTTTCACGAAGATTGTCATAGCACCGAGACTTTTCCTTTGTACGCTCTCCGTCTAGCCTTGCTGCGCAGGTGCGAGCCGGGTTGTGGGATGGCAGAGCTGCGGAAGAAGCAAGGTCCAGCCTGATGTCGAACACAATGAATACACGTGGGGTCATGACATGCTTCGCATCCAATTGATTGTGTCGTTGACGCTGCTTGTCCTGTCGAAGCCTGCCGCAGCCGAAGCTCTCAGCGTCGTCAATGTCGGTGCACCAGCGATCAACTGTGTCTTCGACACCCGTTGCACGCTGTCTGTCACCGACTCGAGCGCCACCATCCCTCTGCCAGGAACCTCCGGGACCGCGCGCTTGCAGACGCGCACATTCACAGGAGCGACCGGTGCCCCGGCTCAGGGGTACTACGGCTACGAGTACGTGGTCGACCTGACCAATGCCACCGGCATCACCCACATCCCTTGCGTCCAGTCGCTACGAGTCTCCTTCGGTCCTGTGGCCTCCTTTCAGTACAACGGCACGGGGCCGACCGATCAGGTCTATGTCGTGACTTCCGGTGGGAGCGGCACCATCGGGCTCTCCTCCGCCAACAAGGTGGGCAATGAATTCACCTTCACCTTCGCAACCCCGGTTTGCGCTGGAGGAAGTCCCGGGACTGGAAAAAAGAGCTTCTTCTTTGGCCTTGCTTCCGCCTCGGCCCCCACGGCGGTGACCGCGGTGATCGTGAGCAGCGGAACGTCCCTCTCCATCGGGGCGCGCGCCCCCATACACGACAAGTGCACGTCCGGAGTTCCGTTGTCACCGGCTTCCGACCCGTGTGTCTCGTCGGTCTGCACGGCCGACGCGTACTGCTGCAGTTCCTCATGGGACAGCCGTTGTGTGGGCGAGGTCCGAACAGTCTGTGGCAGCCTGACGTGCGCAGAATCGGACGGCACTTGTGCGCATTCGCTCTGCACGCCAGGTGCCTCTCTCGTGAACCACTGTGACAGTGCGAAGGCTGACTGCGTTTCAGCGATCTGCGCGGTCGATCCATTCTGCTGCTCCGTTTCTTGGGACAGCCTCTGTGTAGAAAAGGTCGGGAGCGTCTGCGGCAAGAACTGCGAATGAAGCGACCGTGAATGGACACTGGGGTTTCTGGGTGGCGCCCCAAACGCTCACGGACCCACCACACGAAGTGCGGGAGCGCCACGGAAGCGTGTCCGACCGACGGGTGACGTCCGCCGGATGCTCCCTTCCGCTCGCGCCGCAGGGAGCCGCGCTGTCCGCACTCCCAGGCGCGAAGTGAGGTCCGGTGTGCCAGGTGCTCCCCCTGGCCCATTCCCTCCGTCTCCTCCCGTGACACGGTGATTTTACATCGTCGGATGCCCGGCACCGCACGGCCGTGGGTTGAATCGCGGCCTTCCCGCCACGAGACTTGCGCGCCAGCAGGCAGGTCAGCACCTTCCCGCCGCCCCATCCCCCCAGGAGAGAGTCGCATGCGCATCCTCTCGGTGCCCCTCATCGTCGCCGCCCTCCTCGCTGGTTGCAGCGAGGACCCTGACCCCACGCCAACGCCCCAAGACTCGGGCGTCCCCCAACAGGATTCGGGTGTCCCGCCGGAAGACGCGGGTGTCCCGCCGGAAGACGCGGGTGTCCCGCCGGAAGACGCGGGTGTCCCGCCGGATCCGCTTCCCAGCGGTCCTGAGGTTCCGCAGGGTCCGCCCAACGTGCCCGAGTTCTCTCGAGCCTTCCCCGAGCAGACACGCGCGCCGGCCATTCAATCGAAGACGGCAATCCAGGTCACCGAGATTGCTTCTGGCTTCAGGAACCCCTGGGCCATCGCCTTCCTGCCCGACCAGCGCATGCTCGTGACGGAGAAGGCCACCGGCTCGCTCTACATCGTCACTCCGCAGGGCGCGAAGTCTCCCGCTGTCACGGGGCTGCCCGCCGTGGATGCCCGTGGCCAGGGCGGACTGCTCGACGTGGAGGTCGGTCCCGACTACGCGCAGAGCAAACTCGTCTACTGGACCTATGCCGAGCCACGCCAGGGTGGCAACGGGCTGGCGGTGGCGCGCGCGAAGCTCGTGGAGGAGGGCTCGCAGCCTCGCGTGGAAAACGTTCAGGTCATCTTCCGAATGATGCCGACACTCGAGTCGACGCTGCACTCGGGGGGACGGCTGGTGTTCACCCCCGACGGCAAGCTGTTCGTCACGCTCGGAGAGCGCTCCATCCTCGCGGGCCGGGTGCAGGCGCGGGACGTGAAGAGCCACTTCGGCAAGGTGGTTCGCATCCATCCCGACGGCTCGGTGCCCCAGGACAACCCGTTCGTGAACACCCAGGGCGCGAAGCCCGAAATCTGGTCGGTGGGTCACCGCAACATCCTGTCGGCGGCGCTCGACAGCCAGAACCGGCTGTGGACGGTGGAGATGGGGCCCAAGGGAGGGGATGAGCTCAACCGGCCCGAGGCGGGCAAGGACTATGGCTGGCCCACCATCGGGTATGGCGAGGAGTACTCCGGCGCGCCCATCCACGACAGCCCGCAGGGCCCGGGCATGGAGCAGCCCGTGTACTACTGGGACCCCGTGATTGCCCCCTCGGGGATGGCCATCTACACGGGGACCCTGTTCCCCGAGTGGCGCAACGACATCTTCGTGGGCGGTCTGGTCAGTCAGGCCCTCGTGCGGCTCATGATTCGCAATGACCGCGTGGTGGGCGAGGAGCATCTCCTCAAGGGCCGCAACGAGCGCATCCGCGAGGTGGTGCAGGGGCCCGATGGAGCCCTCTACCTGCTGACCGACGCCACCAATGGCAAGCTGCTCAAGGTCACACCGCGCTGAGGTTTCCGCCCACCGCGGCGGGATTCGCGCTCCCCAAGTGACTGGGTCCTCGGGGAGCGCGTCCCGGCGCCGCGCTGAGAGGGGCGTGGTGGCGACCGGTCGTTTGGCGATTGGCCGTCAGGGGCCTCGCGCGTCAGCCCCTTCCCGGGTGTGTGCGCCTCCGGGGGGCGGTGCGGGTGGGGCTCTGGTAGACGTGGAGGAATGAGTCGACGACGTGCCTCGGAGGAACTCCACGCGCTGCTGGGGGAGCCGGCGCCGGACTGGGAGCGCCTCAGCAAGGTGCTCAAGAAGCTCCCGGTGGACGTGGACCCAATGCTCGCGGCGGGGGCGGCGCTGCAGCTCCTTCCAGCGGACCGCTCGTTCTTCGGGTCCTTCGGGCAGCACTGTCAGCGGTTGCCCGCGCCTGTCATCCGCGCGGTGCTGGAGCGGCTCGCGAGGGATGTGCGTCCGGCGGTCTTCTTCCTGCGCGAGAGCGTGGACCGGGAGGGCTCCGACGAGGCCCTGTGTGCGTCGTGGCGGACAGCGCTCCAGGGGATGCTGGATTTGAATGTGACGTATGGCTGGGGCTCGAAGCAGCGCAAGACGAAGCTCCAGGGGCTGGCGGAGAACCCCGTACTGCTCCAGGCGATCCAGACCGTCGTCGTGGCCAGCGAGGAGGTGTCCCTGGACATGCTGGCGGTGCTGACCATCGACGCGTCCGAGGCGTCGCTCGACGCGCTCATCCCCCATGTCGAGCGGGCGGTGCAGTCTCAGGGGTGGGAGTTGGACAGGCTGGAGGACCTGCGGACCCACGCGCGCTCCACGCCGGCCCTGGATGCCCTGTTCGAGCGGATGGAGGCGCTGCTCCAGGCGCGTCGTGCCCGCTCGCCGGCGCTGGAGCTGGCGCGCGCGCTGGGGTTCGGCGAACTGGACGTCTTCTGGTTCAAGCTCTACGCGACGGGCGGCGAAGAGGGAGACGCGCGGTCGATGACCTACCGCTACCACTGTCATCTGACGGTCGACAGCCGGGCTCCGGTCTGGTTCAGCTTCTCCATGTCCACCTGGGGCCCGGACGGGGAGCCAGGGCGAATCGTGCCGGTCTTCGACTTCGACAGCGAGAGGCTCCAGAACGACACGCTCGGGCTGGGGGCCTGCGAGCCCACGCGGTTCCCCGAGTGGATGGCCCTGGCCGCGAAGCGGCTGCGGAGCGATTGGGACCTCGAGCAGGTGTCGGTCATGAGCAGCCTGAGGGGCCGGCAGCGCACGCGGCTCGTCAAGTGGCTGAGGGGTGAAACTCCTCCTGGGAAATAGGCCGATGATTTCGGCCTGATCCGGCAGTCAATGCACGTGAACCCTCAGCCACGTCCTTGGAGACGCATGGCTGACTCAGGACGGCGCATCGCGGTCCCAGAAATAGAAAGGCCCTCGGAGCTTCCCTGCCGCCGCAAGGTTGCTCCGAAGGCCCCTCTACCGAGCAGATCCCCCGCTCGGGTCACCCACTTCGATTCAAGCTCACAGCATGCTGGCGATGTCCTTCACCGGCTGCGGAGCGGCCTCCGTGTTGGCCAGCGCGCCCGCCGCGCCACCGAGCAGGAGCGAGGCCGGGTTCACCCGGCCCGTCGTGACGGCCCCGAGGACCCCCTCCGCGGCGCCCTTCAGCGTGTTGACGTAGCCCTTGGCCGCGCCCTCGAAGACGCCCTTCGCGCCACCCTCCGAGTTGCCGATGCCCGTCAGCACGTTGCTCACCGCCGGCAGGAACCACAGGTGCTTGCCCGCCTCACCCGCGGCCCACTGGAAGTTGTCCTTGTTGCTCCCGTCCGCCTTGACGTGCGTGTCCTTCGTCGTCGGCAGCTTCTGCTCGCCCAGGAACGAGTAACCCTGCTCGGCGAAGTCCTTCACCATTCCGGCCTCGGTGCCGTGCCGCGCATCACCGCTCTTCGTGATGCCCTCGATGTTGCCGTCACCCTTGCCGTTCTTCACCTTGCTGTCCCGGTCCCCACCGGTCGACGCCTTCGCGCTGTCGATGAACTCCAGCACCTTGGCCAGGCGGAACACCGCGTCCGGGTTCTGCTTCGCGTCCTTCAGGTCCAGCTTGGGGTCGATGCCCGTCTGCTTGCAGAGCTGGTCGAACTTGATGTCCTTCTGACGGCCCAGGTTCTTCAGCGCGGGCGAGTCGTCGACGATCTGCGCCGCCGAGCGCTTGTCCCCGGCCGGGCGCTTGTCATTGGCGCTCGGGATGCCGGAGGACTCCGGCTCGGCCTGCGGCGCGGCGCGCGGCGTGGCCTCACGGGCCGGCGCGAAGTCCCTCAACTGCGGGGGCAGCCCGCGCGGCGCGGGGTTGACGGGCTCCTGGAGCGAGGGCGGAGGAGCGAAGTCCTGGAGCGAGGGCGGGGGAGCGAAGTCCTGGAGCGAGGGCGGGGGAGCGAAGTCCTGGAGTTGCGAGGGCAGCCCACGGGGAGCGAAGTCGACGAGGCCCGGCAGCGAGGGCACCTGCATGCCCTCCAGCATGTTCGGCGTCATCATCGGCGGCGCGGTGGGGAGCCCGAGACCCTGCGGGAGCCCGTCCATCGAGGGTAGGCCCCTCGGCATGGGCGCGTTCATGGGCGAGAGGGTGTCCATCGCAGGCATCCCGCCCATCCGCATGGGGGCGTTCATGGGCGAGAGCTGCTCCATCGACGGCAGTCCTCCGGCCATCATGGGCGAGAGCGCCTGCATCGCGGGCTGTCCTCCGGCCATCATGGGCGAGAACGCCTGCATCGCAGGCAGGGCGGCGCCTGACACATTCGAAAGCGTCTCCATCGCGGGCAGGGCGGCGCCCGACACACTCGAGAGCGCATCCAGCGCGCGCGTGCCCCGACCGCCGGGCGCGGGGTTCCTGCCCTCGAACCCATCCGTCGGCCGCTGCGCCTGCGAGGGCGCACCCGAGGGGTTGCGAACCTTCGCGTCCTGCTGCGCGGGGACAGCGGAGGGCGTCTTCTTCGGAGGGGTGACCGAGGCGGAGTCCGGCGTGTTCTGACGCAGCTTGGAGGGGGAGAGAGACGAGGGCTTGGTCTTGATCATGGGCGTCACCTGTTTCAGGACAGCGATGGGGGACCGTCGCGGCGAGGAGTTCGTCGTCTCGCCCGTGCATTCCCTCATTGCAGCGCGAATGCCAGCCATCCTGTCTCCGCAACCCCGCGACTTCACTGGAGCGGAGTGTTCCACTTGGGCCCCCAGCCGATGACTGCAGTCATCAGGGGACTGGCTCCAGTCATCAGCGCGCACCCGCGACGCCGGACCCCGGAAACACGAAGGGCCGTGTTCCCCTCGAGGAACACGGCCCAGGTGCTCGGCTCCGCGCGTGACGCGTGGCCGGGTTCTTCAGTACGGCCCGCCGCCCACCGCGGAGACGAGGTGGCGGAGCGGTGCTTTCATGCTCTCGACCATGACCGGCTCCGGTTCAACGACCCGACGGGAAGGTGCGCGGTCGCCTCGGCAGGCACGGTAGTCTTGACGCGCCGCCTTCAGACCCGCCAGGTTTCCGTCAATCGTCCTGACGCATACCCCGCACGCACGAGCTTCGCCCAACCACGCTTCGAAGCGCCTCTTCTAGGGAGCCAGTGCGATGAACCATATCAAAGGCTACGCTGTCATCGACGACGAGATGCGAATCGACGGGCTGCGTGTCATCGAGGTGCGTCACGCGCCCGCGCTCGTCTTGCCTACGCATACGCACGACACGGCGAAACTCGGCGTCTTGCTGGCGGGCGGGGGCAGTGAACGGGCCGGGCTCGAGCTCGAGAGCCACACGCCGCTCGCCCTCTTCACGCGTCGACCCTATCGCCCTCACGAAACCCAATACCACGCGCAGGGCGCTCGCTTGCTGTTCGTCCAGATGGACCCCGACGACCGACGGGCGCGCGCCGCAATCGACCCGCCCCGCCTCGATCCCGCTACCGCCCTGCAACTCGGAGGGCACCTGGTGCGGGCGTTCGGCGAGCTCCGCTCGCGCCGGAGCCGTCTCGTACGTGATGCGGCCCACATGATTCTGCACACGCTCAATGAAATGCGCCGACCGCGCCCGCCAGCCTGGCTCGACGAGGCACGCGAGCTCCTCGTGGCGAACATGGTCCGGCCGCCAACGCTGAGAGAACTCGGGCGCGTCGTCGGCGCGCACCCCGTGCATCTCGCGCAATCTTTTCGCGCCCACTGGGGCATGACGACGCGCCACTATTTGCGCGCCCATCGCGTGTTTCGCGCGCTGGAGTTCATCGACCGCGGGGTCGGGCTCGCCGAAGCGGCGGCGGTGGTCGGCTTTGCCGATCAGAGTCATATGACGAGGGCCATTCGCCTCGAGCGGGGCGCCCCGCCGGGGGCGCTGCGACGGCAGTCGCCGACGTGAGACGCGTTCGCGACGGATGGGGCGCGGCCCACGACGCGCGTCAAGCCTCCCTAATCGCGTTCAAGAACCGCAGTACGCCCGCGGGTAACGTGAGCCTTCTGACGGGCCCTTAGGTCACGCCTCGCTCGAGAGGTGCCTGGGCCCAGTCCAACGCACGCGTCACACCAGGAGGGCTTCGCCATGGAGAAATCAATCGCGCGCATCGAACCGACGTGGTTCGGTCGTACAGCCGGGGCGTTCGTGGCCCTCGCGCTCGCCAGCATCACCTCGCAGGCCCACGCCGCGAGCGCGCACAAGGCCGGCGAGGTGGTGATGGAGACCGCGTCGGCGAAAACGGCCGGGGGCGAGACGGTCCGGTTCGAGATAGGCACCCTCTACGTGCCAGAAAACCGGGCCGTCCCGGGCAGCCGCGTCATCGGCATCGGGTTCGCCCGTATCCGTGCGGCACAGCCCACCGGCGCTCCGCCAATCTTCGACATGGCCGGCGGGCCCGGGAGCAGCAATCTCAGAGCCTTTGTCGACGGAGACCCCTACGGACAGGATTTGCTCCAACTCTTCGCAAGGCTCAGCGCCGCGGGCGACGTCGTGGTCGTCGACCAACGCGGCTATTCGAAGCGCGGAGAAGTGCTGGAATTCGCCTGGCCACAGCGACCCCTGGACAGGCCGGGTTCGCCGTCGGCCGACGCCGCGAACATGGTGAAGGCGGCCCGAGAAGCAATCGCGGCCCACCCGGACAAAGACCTCGCCGGGTACACCATCGTTCAGTGCGCCGAAGACGTGAACGATCTGCGGCGGGCCCTTGGGTATGACAAGATCACGCTATTCGCGGAGAGCTTCGGGTCGCAGTGGGCCTTCGCCGTGATGCGGCTTCACCCCGAAATCGTGGCCCGCGCACAGTTGGCGGCCGTCGAGCCGCTCGACTTCGGGTACGACATGCCCTCGCACGTCCTCGCGGCGCTTCAACGCATCGCCTTCGACGCCGACCGAGACCCCGGGCTCGCGCCCTACCTGCCGAAGGGCGGCATCATGACCGCGTTGCGTGCGGTGCGCGACCGCTTCGCGCGCGCGCCGATCACGGTCAAGGTCAAGGACGAGATGACGGGGAGGGTTCAAGATGTGGTGCTCGGGCTCAAAGAGCTTCGCGACTCGCTCGTCGTGCCCGCCCACGTGTGGCCGGCCTTCGTTCTGTCGCTCTATCATGGCCACTATGACGACTGGGCGCGCGAGCTCGTGAAGCAGAGCAAAGACAACCAATTTCCCCTCATCGGCCCGCTGATTGATACGAGCCTGGGGGTGACGACGGCCCGCGAGCACCTGCTTCGAACCGACCTGGGCGGCGATCTCCTGGGCATGGGCGCACTCGACGCGTACACCGCATCGGCGCCGGTCTGGCCAAGCCCGGACGTGGGCGACGACCTGCGGGTGCCGGTGTTGAGTTCCACCCCGGTGCTCTTCATTCACGGCGATTGGGACACGTCTACGCCCGTCGAAAACACACTGAGCATGCTGCCGTATTTTCCGAACAGCCGAACAATCCTGGTGCACCGCGGCAGGCACGGCGCTCGCTATGCCCTTCTCGATCAACAGCCCGCCGCCCGGGCGGCAATCATCGAGTTCCTCAAGACCGGCGACACCCGTGCGGTACCGACCCACGTGACGCTGCCCGCCCCGCCTTTCAGGCGGCCAGCTTTCCCGGCGCCCGAAAAGCCGTCGGGCCCCTAGGCGGAGGAGCCGAGGAGGGCCGCTGACTGCGTACCGGGCCCAGGACTGGGGGCATGCGCTCTGGCGAGTGGACCGGCTTTGAATCCAGGGGCGCGTGCTACCAACCCGCATGGCACGCTACACTTGATGGCGTCGAGCAAGCAGTGCGGCTTCGTGACCGAAGTGTCTGTCATCGGGCGTACCGCATGCTCATGATCGTCATGGAGGACTGCGCTTTCTCAGACAAGGAAAGCAAAGCAGCTTCGTCACGAATTGTTCGCTGGAGACACGCTGCCGAGCGAGAACCGCGAGGGTGAGGCGACTTCAGTGTCTGAGCTGGCGAAGCAGAGCGGGTCTTGGCATTTTCGTTGAACCGTGGCGCCCTTGGTGCCATGAGCATGTGTCATGCCGAGGCTGTTCCCTCCCAGCGAACAAATGATGCCGTTCGTGCCTTCTGTCAGGCTGTTCGCGCCTGGCGAGCAACTGGCGCCCTTCGTGCGTTCGATCATGGTGCTCGAGGGAGGCCAGGAAGGGACGCGCACGTTGCTTCCCGACCCCGGCATCACTCTCGGCATCGCCTTCAGGGGCTCCGCGAGCCAGATTCAGGGGAGCTCCGAGCGCAAGCTCCCAAGCAGCGCCATCTCAGGCATGGGCTCCATCGTGCGCCGGATACGGGCCTCGGCGAACGGGGGGAACGTCCTCGTGACGTTCAAAGAGGCAGGGGCCGCGCAGTTCTTCGCGGAGCCCTTGCACGAGTTCCTTGATACGATTCAGGCACTCGACGATCTGGTGCCACGCGCAGATGTGGATCGCCTCTCGTCCCGCATAGCGGATTCGGAGAATGCCACGGAGCGGTCGGAGCTTGTGGAGCAGTTCTTGTGCGCACGGTTGAGGCCTCGGGAGCCCGATCGGATTGTCGCAGCGGCAGTGCGCGCCATCCGCGCGGCTCACGGCTCGCTTCGGATTGGCGCGCTCGCCAAGTCACTCCACATCAGCCAGGACGCGTTCGAGAAGCGCTTCCGCCGCACCGTCGGCACGTCACCCAAGCACCTTGCGTCCATCATCCGGTTGCGCCAGGTCGTCGACTCCTACCGACCGGGCATGAGCCTGTCGCGGCTATCCCTCGACGCTGGCTATTGCGATCAATCTCACTTCCACCGTGAATTTCGGGCCGCTGTAGGATGCGCGCCAAACCGCTTCTTCAAGTCGGAAGAGTATTACTGACGCGTTGGGGCGGCGTCGGGCCCGGCTCCACATCCTTGAGCCAGGCCACGATTTCTCCGTGCCTGGTCAGTCCTTGCTTGGCGACAAGCCTGGCGAAGTCCTCCAGTCAGTGCCCGTCTTCTCCTTGATGGAGTCGAGACACGCTTTGAATGACATGCATTCTCCGGAGGTTAGGGCTTTGCGGCCGGCATCGGCTCGTCGAGGAACGCCGGGACGATGGGCTCCAGGAGATCCGTCCGAGTCAGGATGCTCCAGTGGCTCACACCCGGCAGCACGGCCAGGCGGGAGCTCGGCGGGTTGCCCATCGCGCCGTCTGCCTTACCGCCGCCCAGCACTCCAAGCATCTCGACGAGGTGGGCTGGAGGCATGTTGTCGGTGTCCCCGGCCACGATCAGCGTCGGCGCCTTGAGGGTTCGAAGGGTGTCCGTCCAGTCATACTCTTCCCCAGCCAGCAGCTGCCTCAGCTTGGACACCAGCACGGGCCAATCTCCCGGCCTGGGCGCAACCCTGACATAGGCCTCGTGCGGGGGAGAGCCTGCCAGCGCGTCGGCGTCCATGGAGGCCATCCCAGCCCGGACCTCGGGGTACCAGCCGTTGCTCTTGAAGGGCGCCGAGACGACTACCAGCTTGCGCACCACGCTCGGATGCCGGATGCCCAGCTGAATCGCGACGCCGCCTCCAAGGGAGAAGCCGCAGACGTCCGCGCTCTCGAACCCAAGGTGCTTGATGAGCGCAGCGATGTCGTCCGCCATCAGCTCGTACTTCATCGGGCGATCGATGTCCGCCGTGCGGCCATGGGCCTGGAGCTCCACCGCGATGACCTGCCGGCTCCGGGCGAGCGTCGACAGAAAGGGCTCCGTCGTATCGATGGTAGACAATCCACCGTGGAGCAGCACCACCGGTCTGCCGGTGCCATGAAGCTCGTAGTACAGATTGATGCCGTTCACCGACGCGTAGGCGCCCGGGGTGCGATTCTCCGGGGCCTTGGGGGGCGGGTTTTCAGAGTCGCATCCCGTCACCCAGAGGGTCGAGCAGAGGATGGCCATCACAGCGAGCGTGAACCTGTTCATTGTCTTCATGGGGTTTTCTTGAAGTCCCTGCGGAGTTGAATGTCTCAGTTGAAAACCAGCGATTGCTTGCGAGTTCTTCGGAGTGGCCTTGGCTGCGCCATTCGCCGCCCCCGACTCACTGCGCCTCACGAAAGGGGAGGAGGGAGCGCAATCGCTCATTGCGCAGCCAGAGCCCGACCCACAGGAACGCCGCGAAGTAGACGGGGGAGAGCACATGCGTGAAGAGCGGGCTCTCGACTCGAACGTGGGTCGCGATGGCGCCGCCCAGGTAGCCTGTCCACAGCACCGCGCCGAGCACCGAGGTGCGCGGGACGAGGTACACCGCGAGGAACACGAGCTGGAGCACTCCCAGTCCTACGACGACGCTCGCGGGGTAGCCGAGCTGGAGGGTGCCCTCCACGAACTGCGGCGCGGAGAGCACCTTGCCTACGGCGTCGAAGATCAGGAAGAGGACGGCGAGGCCGCTCAAGATGCGCCCCGTCCACAGGGCTTTCTTTGAAGCACCGGCAGAGTGGGGGGGTGAAACGGAAGAGGACGAAGCGGCGTGGACTGCGGTCAAGGGGGCTCCGTGAGGGGGTAATCGGTCTCGATGCATGGACTTGCCAGCCCCACCGAAATCATCGGCTGGCCGCAAAGAAGTATTCGTTGGCCCGCCATGGGTCTTGAACGAATTCATTGACCTGCTCTCTTCAATGCTCAATCACTCGCCTCCAACTCGAAGGGGCTCCGAACTGGAATGGCGTTGTGCGTGGAAGGAGCGCTGCCAGGGTTCCGTCAATTGCCCCGAAGGGCGAGGGACAGATTTTCAGTCCGGCTCTAAGGACGGGGGACAGCCCCGCATACCTCACGGGGTTGCCTGCCAAGGAGCGGCGGATGTTCAACCCACGGGACTTCAACTCTCGCGAGCTCAGGGTCCGGGACACAGTCACCGTGGCCCTGGGCGGTTCGCGGTCCCTTCCGGAGGTCCTTGAAGCGACTCGAGCGCCGCTTCTCGAGTTCGTCCAGGCCGACTCCATGGCCCTGTGCCTCATGCGCGTCGCGCCTTCGCTCGACTTCCGATGGCACGTCCCCGGCCACCCCATCCCGATACTCAAGGAGTACGCCGGACTGGTCGACCATGACTTCCTCCGGGCCCCCATCCTCGCCCAGCCCGAAGTGCCCACCTGCGACACGCAGCTTCTCTCCCGCGGGGAGTACGAACGAACCCTCGTCTACCAACGCAGCGTGGAGCTCGCGCTGCCGCTGGAACACATCATGGCCGTCCTCGTGCCCATCCGCCCCGGCGTCGTCGGCGCCTTCGCGTTCTACCGGCACACGCGGTCCGCCTTCTCCTCCCAGAGCATCACCGCGCTCTCCAGCCTCACCAGGCACCTGGCCAACTCCGTGGGCAACTGCCAGGACTACCAGGACCTGACCGCCCGCACCCAACTGCTCCAGGAGCTCTTCCAACGCAAGGACTCCGCCTTCCTCATCCTGGAGCCTCCCACGCGTGAGGTATTCCGCTCCCCGCACGCCACGGCCCTGCTGGAGCGCTGGTTCACCCCTTCGGACGTACACGCCTCCGGCCTCCCTCGCGTCCTCAAGGAGCGACTGGACGCCCTGGCTCGGATGGACTTGGACTCGCGGCTCGGAAAGACTTTATGGGTCATCAATCATCCCGAGGGCTACCGCACGTGCCGGTTCGTCGAGCTGCCCGCCAGTGACGGCCCCCGCCAATGGGCCCTCCTGCTGACCGAGTTTCCCCACTCCATCCCGCTCCCCTTGCACATGCAGCGCGAGCTCACGCCCCGCGAGCTCGATATCGCGAGGGGTGTGCTTCGAAACTGGTCCAACGGACAGATCGCCGATGAGCTCAAGATCTCGGGCCAGACGGTGAAGACCCACGTGCGAAACCTCTTCGGCAAACTGGGCGTCGATGGTCGCGCCGATTTCCTCTACCAGGCAGCCCTCCTCAACAGGCCCGTGTGAGGCGTCCTCCCGAAGGCCAGGGTTCGAACGGGAGGTTCCCCCAGCCTGTGTGCGGTTGTCTCTACCCCGCGAGGGGTAGGGTGGAGGCTCCGCCCTCCCGGAAGATGCACGGGTAGACGCTCCGGGCGATGCGGGCCGAGAAGAGGATCGCCTCCTGGTCATCCGGCTCCGTCAGTCGTCCGAGGAGCCGCGCCATCTCCGCCACGTGGTCGCCATCCAGTGCCCCGTGGCTGCGCAGGAACGTCACGGACTTGTGGATGTTGGGAATGGCGGAAACCTCCTTCAGTCGCCTGGCCCACACGCCCGCCCGCGTCTGCGACAGGTACTCCAGCACGTACGCGGTCCCCAACACCGCCGTCGGCACGCCCGCGCGGGACGTGAAGAAGTTCCACCCCGTATAGGCCTCCACCGCCGGGCTCCGCGCCGCCGTCTCCACGGACTCCTCCGAGCACCCCAGGTTCTTCAGGTCCGACAGCAACCACCGGTCGTGCCCCCGTTCCTCCTCTCCCTTCTGGATCAGCAACTGCGCCAGCTCCGGGTGCCGGCCCAGCCGCTTCAGCCGCTCGCCCGCCTCGCCGAGGATCGGCGTGCTCCATCGGGCGTAGTGGTACGTCTGGACGAGGTAGTGGATGTAGCCCGCCGTATCGAGGGAGCCCTCGAAGAGGCGGTGGCCGTCGGGCCGCGCATCCACCGCCGCCACCAGCCCTCGCGCCTCCGCGTCCAGCTCCACCAACCAAGTCGTTCCCGCGTGATTCTTCGCCTGTGTTCGCACGTACGTCTCCTGTCCGGTGCCCATGGGGCTCCCGGTCGCCGCGTGTTGAAGGTGAAAGGAAGGGAGCAACCGCTCCGGTCTAGGCGGTGGGACTCACGTCGTTCTCCATCGCGTGGAATCGCGCCACGGAGTCCGCCGGGATTTCATTGAGCGCCATGACGAGCGGCAGCGTGAACCACTGGAAATACGTGTCGTAGAGCGGCTCCGCGATGAAGCGCGCCCCCATCGTCCTGGCGAAGAGCGAGGGCGCCCTGGGCAGCCGCAGTCCGTCCAACAGCCCCTGCGCCGCCTGTGCCCGTTCTTCGGGCGTGTAGAAGGGACTGCGAGGCTGCAGCGGGGCCCTACACGGGTCGGTCACGGCCACGCGCCAGTGAGGACTCAGCCATCCCCGGTGGGCCGCCACCTGCCAGGAGAGGAGCGCGTCCTCGGGCGAGTCAGTCTCCAGGTTCGCGGAAGCAATCCAGTGTGTCACTCCGCGCCGCCGGCTCTCCGCGTACATGCCCGCCTGCAGCCACGTGACGGCCTCCGAGCGCCGCCACTTCGGCAACACGCAGAAGCGCGAGGGTTCCGCGAACAGCCTTCCCGGCTGGAGCAGACCCGAGAGGTCCACTCGCTGCTCCAGCTCGAGCCCCACCTTCCCACCCAGGTTCGCCGCCACCTCCGCGTTGGGCAACGCGACTCGCATGGTCGCCACCGGCTCGTCGCCGGCATGGACGAGCACATGCACCGTGGTGTCGAGCGTGTCGACGCACGTCACCTCCCGCCGAGACAGCGCGGACTGATCGGGCAGCAATCCCAGTTCTCCGCCGAAGACAGCCCAGCGGATGCGAGCCACGTCATCGAGCTCCCGCTGGGTCGCGGCAACACGCCAGCGCCATTGCCTGCACGTCATGGGTACTCTCCTGGTAGCGAAGCGGGCCGGTGTCTCACCGCCCTCGCACGTCCTTTCGTCGCGGGTGGCTCGAGTTCGACCGCGGCCCCGAGACAGGCCTCGCGAGCCGCTGCGCACGTGCTCCGCTCCAGCGGGTAACAGTTCGCCCCATCACAACGGCGTCCAGGTCTCTCCAAGCCGTTGACGGGTTCAGAGCCCACAACGAATGGAGAACATGCACATGACGCAGTGGAAGCGAGTCCTCACGTGGCTGCCGCGTCGGACCTCCATGTCCGTGTCGCGGCAGCCACCTCACGTGCCTGCTCAGCGCGAGGACTTCAGCGCATCCCGCAATCGCTCGGCCAGGGTTTGCACGCCGGGCTCACGCAGCAGTCCGTAGTGGTCTCCCTTCACCGGGTGACGCTCCAGTCCTTCACCGATGAGCGCGGACCAGCCGCCATCCGTGGGCAGCTCCGCGTCGTGCTCGGTGGCCTTGAACAGCACCGCGCGCGTGGACAGCGGCTTCGCCACGTAGCGACGCGCGGCACCCAGGTTCGCCTCGAACACCCGCAGCAGGGCCTTCAGTTGTTCGGGGTCCGTTCCAGGAGGAAGGACTCCCGCTTGGGTGCCCGCCGCGAGCAGGTGCTCCAGGACCGCGTCCGGCTCCAGCGCCGCGAGCGCGCCGAAGTCGAGAGCGAGGTTCGTCAGCGACGCCCCGAGCAAATCTCTCGCGAACATGCCGACCACCTGCAACCGATCCAACTCCGACGGCTCCTGGGCCCGCGTCACATCCGGGGCGTAGCTGTCGATGAGCGCGAGCAGCTCCACCTGCTCCCCCTGCGCGCGGAGCTGCTGGGTCATCTCGTAGGCGATGACGCCGCCGAGCGACCAGCCTCCCAACAGGTAGGGCCCCGAGGGTTGGACCTCACGCATCGCCGTCACGTAGGCCTGGGCCATCTCCTCGACGGTGCCTCGCGGTGCTGCTTCCCCGTTCACGCCCCGCGACTGGAGGCCGATGAAGGGACGCTCCGCTCCGAGTCGACGGGCCAGTTCGGCGTAGGCGAGGACGTTGCCTCCCACGGGGTGCACGCAGAAGAACGGCGTCTTCCCGCCAGGGCGCGGGGCTCCGAAGGGCACCACGGTGGAGGGGGTGAGAGGGGCGTTGTCGCTGAGGAGGACCGCGAGCTGCTCCACCGTGGGCGCCTGGAAGAGCGCGGCCAGCGGAACCGGGCGGCCCACCGCCTCGCTCACCGCCGCCATGAGGCGCACGGCCATCAGCGAGTGACCCCCCAGTTCGAAGAAGTTGGCGCGGACTCCGACGGCGCGGACTCCGAGCACCTCTTCCCAGATGCGCACCAGCCGCAGCTCCAGAGGTGTCCTCGGCGGCAGCGCGGACTCCGTTCCGGACGCGTCGACGGACGGTTCCGGCAGGGCCCTCGTGTCCACCTTGCCGTTGAGCGTCAGCGGCAGGGCGGGCAGGGCGACGAAGGCGGACGGCACCATGTACTCGGGCAGGCGCTGCTGGAGCCATGTTCTCAGCGTGGCCACATCCGGCGCGGGCGGCGTCGAGGCCACGACGTAGGCCACGAGCCTCTTGTCTCCCGCGCCATCGTCTCGCGTCACCACGACCGCGTCTCGCAGGGACTCGTGCTCGCGCAAGACCGCGGCGATTTCGCCCGGTTCGACCCGGAAGCCGCGCACCTTCACCTGGAAGTCCATGCGTCCGATGAACTCCATGCGGCCATCCGCGAGCCACCGGACCCGGTCTCCCGTGCGGTACATGCGTGCCTCGCTCGCCGTGCTGAACGGGTCCGCGAGGAAGCGCTCCGCCGTCAGCTCGGGACGCCCGAAGTAGCCTCGGGCCACCTGGGGGCCACCCACGTACAGCTCGCCGGGCATCCCCACGGGGACGGGCCGCAGGCCCGCGTCCAGCACGTACAGACGTGTCTGTCCCAAGGCCCGACCGAGCGGGACCTGCGCGGGGGCCTTGTCACCGGGCGGCAGCTCCACCCGCCCCGCGAGGACACCCACCGTCGCCTCCGTCGGCCCGTAGTGATTGAAGACCTCGCACTCCGGCGCGAGCGCGTGGACCTTCTCCAGAAGGGCCCACGACGACGACTCGCCGCCCAGCACCAGTCGCTTGCGAGGAAGGACACGTCGCGGCTCCGGCACCGTCAGCAACGCGGCCAGATGCGACGGGACGATCTTCACGCAGTCCACCGCGTGGCGCTGGAAGTACTCGGCCACTCCTTCCGGGCTTCGTGCCCGCTCCTGCGTCAACACGTGCAGCAGCCCACCCGTGACGAGCGCGGGGAACAGCACTGTGTTGCCCAGGTCCGCGGCGAAGGTGGAGACCATCGCGAAGCTCGAGCACTCGGTCAGCCGCAGCCGGTCGATGGCCGCGTGCACGTAGCTCATGAGCTGGCCGTGCGGCACCGCGACGCCCTTGGGCCGACCCGTGCTGCCCGACGTGAAGAGCACGTAGGCCAGGTGCTCCAGGCCGACTTCGACTCCCGTCGCGTGGACAGGCTGGTTCGCGAGCAGCGCCGCGTCCTCATCCATCCGCACGCACCGGACGTCGAGTCCGTCGAAGGCACCCGCGAGGCGCGCCTCCGTCACGACGATGGGTGCGGACACTTCTTCCACGAGGCCGCGCAGGCGCGCCGCGGGCTGTGACGGCTCCAGCGGGACGTAGGCCGCTCCCGCCTTGTGGACCGCGAGCAGCGCGGCGACCACCTCCACGCCACGCTCCAGGCACAGGGCCACGGGCACATCCGGCCCGGCACCCAACGCGCGCAGATGATGCGCGAGCTGATTGGCGCGTTGGTCGAGCTGGCGGTAACTCCACGCCTGGTCCTCGCAGCGAAGCGCGGGGGCTTCGGGAGTCCGTGCGGCCTGCTGCTCGAAGAGGCGATGGAAGGGATGCCCCGGCTGCACACTCGCTTCGACCGAGGGGGCGTCCAGGAGCAGTCGCTTCCGCTCGTCATCCGTGAGCAGCGAGAGCGTGGCCAGCGGAGCATCCGGCGTGGCGAGCGCGCGCTCCAGCAGGTGCTGGAAGTGGTGCATGAGGCGCTCGGCGGTGGCCGGCTCGAACAGGTCGGTGCTGAAGACGAGACCGCCCCGGTAGCCGTCGGTCGCTCGGACCATGTGGAGATTGAGCTCGAACTTGGTCGAGCTGTGCTCCACGTCCACGCTCTTGAGCGTCAGGTCCGACAGCGCGACTTCGGGAGTCGGTGCGTTCTGGAGCACGAACATGGCCTGGAACAGGGGTGTCCGGCCCAGGTCCCGCGCGGGCTGGAGTTCTTCCACCAGTCGCTCGAACGGGAGGTCCTGGTGCTCATAGGCGCCGAGTGTCGTGTCACGCACCTGGGCCAGCAGACCTCGGAAGGTCAGCTCCGGCGTGAAGCGCGCGCGCAGCGCCAGGGTGTTGATGAAGACACCCAGCATGCCCTCGGTCTGTGCATGTCGACGGCCCGCGATGGGCGAGCCGACCACCACGTCGTCCTGTCCCGAGTACCGCTGGAGCAGGGCCTGGAACGCGGCCAGGAGCAGCATGAAGGGCGTGACCTTCTCGCGGCGGGTCGCCGCGTCCACCGCGTCGCTCAGCGCGGGAGACAGTCGCAGGGACGCCAGTCCGCCATGGGACGAGAGCGCGGCCGGACGAGGCTTGTCCGTGGGCAGCTCCAGCGCAGGGGCGGCGCCATCGAGGTGACGCTTCCACCACCCGAGTTGCTCACTCAAGGCCTCACCCTTGAGCCAGCCTCGCTGCCACACCGCGTAGTCGGCGTACTGCACCGGCAGCTCCGGCAAGGGCGACGGCGCTCCTCGCTGGAAGGCCTCGTAGAGCTGGGTCAGCTCACGCACCAGCACGCCCATGGACCAACCGTCCGAGACGATGTGGTGCATGCACACGAGCAGGACGTGCTCCGTCGGCGTGACGTGCAGCACGGTGACTCGCAGCAGGGGACCCGCGGCCAGGTCGAACGGACGGAGCGCGTCCTCCGTGGAGAGGCGGAGCACTTCGGCCTCACGCTGCTCGGGAGGCAGCTTCGTCAGGTCCACCGCGTGGAACGGCGGAGTCGCCGTCGCATGGATGACCTGTCGCGGCTCGCCGCCTTCCATCGTGAAGGTCGTGCGCAGTGACTCGTGACGCTGGACCAGCGCGTCGAAGGCACGCTGGAGCGACGTCAGGTTCACCGTGCCCAGGAGCTTGAGCGCCCAGGGGATGTTGTAGTGCGCCTGTCCGGGCTGGAGCTGGTCCAGGAACCACAATCGCTGCTGCGCGAAGGACAGCGGGAGCGCGCCTCCTCGCGGCACGGGCACCAGCGGCGGCAGCACCGCGAGCCCTCGTTCCATGGACAGCCCGCGCTGGAGATGCTCCGCGAGCCCCGCCAGCGTGGGGGATTCGAAGAGTGTACGGACGCCCAGCTCCAGGCCCAGCTCCGCGCGGATGCGCGCCACCAGTCGGGTGGCCATCAGCGAGTGGCCGCCCAGTTCGAAGAAGCTGTCGTGACGGCCCACGCGGGGGACCTGGAGCAGCTCCGTCCACAGCTCCGCCAGTCTCGACTCGAACGGGGTCGCGGGCGGCTCGTGCGCCCTCCCCATGTCGAAGCCAGACGCGTCCGGCACCGGCAGGGCCTTGCGGTCTACCTTGCCGTGCGTCGTCTGCGGCAGGGCGGACAGGTACATGACGTGCGCGGGCACCATGTACTCAGGCAGCCGTTGCCGCAGCCACGCTCTCGGCTCCTCACCGGTGAGGGCCTTGCCGTCGGCCGTGACGACGTAGGCCACCAGTCGCTTGTCGCCGGGCACATCCTCCCGGACGACGACGGCCACCTCGCGCACCTCGGGATGTGCGCGCAGGGCGGACTCGACTTCGCCCAGCTCGATGCGGAAGCCACGCACCTTCACCTGAAGGTCGATGCGTCCGAGGAAGCGGAGCGCGCCGTCCGGCGTCCAGCACACGCGGTCTCCCGTGCGATAGAGCCGCTCTCCCGGCGTGGTGGAGAAGGGATGCGGCACGAAGCGCTCGGCGGTGAGCGCCGGACGTCCCTGGTAGCCGCGCGCCAGACCCGGGCCTCCGATGAACAGCTCGCCGGGCACGCCCACCGGGACGGGCCGCAGCGACACATCGAGGACGTAGACCTGGGTGTTCGGAATGGGGCGGCCGATGGGAACCGAGTCGCCCAGGGGCTCGCCCGGTGTCAGCGCCTGTTGCGTCGTCACCACCGTGACTTCCGTGGGGCCATACGCGTTGGTGAGCGAGAGCCCACGCGCCAACCGCTCGCGAGCCCTGGGGACGGGCAGCACGTCGCCACCCACCCACAGCCGGGGCAGGCGGGACAAGGCCTCCGGCTCATGCTGCTGCATGACGTCGAAGAGGGCGGTGGCCAGCAACGCGGTGGTGACGTGGTGATCGTCGATGACGCGGGCCAGCTCCGTCACCTCTGGAGTGCTCGGCGGGTACACGGCGAGCCGTGCTCCCGTGAGCAGAGCGCTCCAGATCTCCAGCGCCGTCGGGTCGAACGTCAGTGGAGCCACCTGGAGGATGACCTCGCCAGGCTCGCGAGACGCGAAGCCCATGCCGGAGACGAGGCGCAGCACACCCCGGTGGGTGATGGCCACGCCCTTGGGCGTTCCCGTGGAGCCCGACGTGTACGTGACGTACGCGAGACTGTCCGACGCCAGCGGCACGGAGAGCGGCTCCGCGGACTGGCTCGTGATGCGTCCCCCGTCGGTATCGAGCGCCACCACGGGCCACGTACCCGAGGGCAGCACGCCCTGGATCGCGCTCACGGTGAGGACCCCCGCGACGCTGGAGTCCTCGAGCATGAAGGCGATGCGCCGTGACGGATGCGCCGCGTCGAGCGGGACGTAGCAGCCACCAGCCTTGAGGATGCCCAGCAGGGCCACGTACAGCTCCAGGCCGCGCGGAATGCACACGGCGAGGCGCGGCTCCTGCCCCAAGCCCAGGGACAGCAAGTGTCGAGCGAGCTGGTTCGAGCGCGCGTCGAGTTCCGCATAGGTGAGGTGCTGGCCCTCGAACTGAATGGCGATGGCCTTGGGCGTGCGCCGGACCTGCTCAGAGAACTGCTGGGGCAGGGTGGCTTCGGACGGGTAGTCCGCGCGCGTGTCATTCCATTCGACGAGGACGCGCTGGCGTTCGGTCTCCGTCATCAGCGACAGGGAGGAGAGCGGCGCATCGGCTTCGGCGACGGCCGCTTCCAGCAGGCGCAGCAGGTGCGCCCCCAGTCGCTCGATGGTGGAGTGCTCGAACAGCTCCTTCTTGTAGGCCAGTCCTCCGCTGTAGCCCTCCGGCGTTCGGGTCAGAGCCAGCTCCAGCTCGAAGCGACTCACGGAGTGTTCCACGTCCACGCTTCGCAGCGTCAGCTCCGGCAGTGCCACCTCCGCGTCTGGCGTGTTCTGCAGGGCGAAGAGGACCTGGAACAGCGGAGTACGGCTCAAGTCACGAGTCGGCTGAAGCTCCTCCACCAGTCGCTCGAAGGGGATGTCCTGGTGCTCGTAGGCCCCGAGCGTCATGTCCCGCACCTGGGCCAGCAGGCCCCGGAACGTGAGGTCCGGAGCGAAGCGGGCGCGCAGCACCAGGGTGTTGACGAAGAAGCCAATGAGGCCCTCCGTCCGGGCATGGTGGCGACCCGCGATGGGCGAGCCGATGAGGATGTCGTCCTGCCCCGAGTACCGGTGCAGCAAGGTCTGGAACCCAGCCAGCAACAGCATGAAGGGCGTGACGCGCTCACGTTGAGCGAGGGCCTCAAGCGCGTTGCTGAGCGCGGGTGACAGGCTCAGGGGGATGCTGGCGCCCTGGTGCGAGAGCACCGCCGGGCGAGGCTTGTCGGTGAGCAAGTCCAGCATGCCGGCTGCTCCCGAGAGCCGGCCCTTCCACCAGTCGAGCTGCGTCTGAAGCGTCTCACCCTGGAGCCAGTCGCGCTGCCAGAGGGAATAGTCCGCGTACTGAATCGGCAGCTCCGGCAGCGGTGACGGGAGGCCCTGGCGGAACGACTCGTAAAGCTGGACCAGCTCGCGCACCAGCACCGTCTGAGACCAGCCGTCGGAGATGGCGTGGTGCATGCACAAGAGCAGCACGTGCTCGTTCGGCTCCAGCACCACCAGCGTGGTGCGCATGAGGGGACCCGAGGCGAGGTCGAACGGACGGCTCGCATCCTCCATCGCGAGCCGCGTCGTCTCTTCCGCTCGCTGCTCGGCGGACCGGCTCGTGAGGTCCACCATCCGGAGGTTTCCGGGCAGGGCGGGGTGGATGACCTGATGAGGCTCGCCTTCCACCGCGCGGAACGTGGTGCGCAGCGACGCGTGGCGGCGCACCAGTTCGTCGACGGCCTGCTGGAACGCGGTGGGTTCCAGGCGCCCGGACAGGCGCAGCGCCACCGGTATGTTGTAGACCGACGTGCCCGGCTGGAGCTGATCCAGGAACCACAGGCGCTGCTGCGCGAAGGACAGGGGCACGATGCCCTGGCCGCGAGGCTTTCCCAGCTCCGGCAGGGAGCTGCTCGACGTCGCGCTGGTGAGGCGCTCCGCGAGCCCCGCCAGCGTGGGGGACTCGAAGAAGGCTCGCAGTCCCAGCTCCACGCTGAACTCGTCGCGGATGCGCGCCACCAGTCGGGTCGCCATCAGCGAGTGGCCGCCCAGATCGAAGAAGCTGTCGTGACGGCCCACCGTGGGGACTCGCAGCAACTCGCGCCACAGCTCCGCCAGTCGCTCCTCCATGGGCGTCGCGGGCGGCTCGTGCGGACTCCCTGTGTCGAAGCCAGACGCGTCCGGAACCGGCAGGGCCTTGCGGTCCACCTTGCCGTGAGTCGTCTGCGGCAGGGAGGAGAGGTACATGACGTGCGCGGGCACCATGTACTCGGGCAGCCGTTGCCGCAGCCACGCCTTGGGGTCCTCGCCGGAGGGAGCGTTGCCGTCGGTCGTGGCGACGTAGGCCACCAGGCGCTTGTCGCCGGGCACGTCCTCCCGAATGACGACTGCCACCTCGCGCACCTCGGGATGCGCGCGGAGGGAGGACTCGATTTCACCCAGCTCGATGCGGAAGCCGCGCAACTTCACCTGGAGGTCGATGCGTCCGAGGAAGCGGAGCACACCGTCCTGCGTCCAGCACACGCGGTCTCCCGTGCGATAGAGGCGCTCACCGGGCGTGGTGGAGAAGGGATGCGGCACGAAGCGCTCGGCGGTGAGCCCGGGACGTCCCTGGTAGCCTCGCGCGAGGCCCGGGCCTCCGATGAACAGCTCGCCGGGCACGCCCACCGGGACGGGCCGCAGCGAGGCGTCGAGGACGTAGACCTGGGTGTTCGGAATGGGGCGGCCAATGGGGATGGAGTCGCCCAGGGGCATGCCCGGTGACAGCACCTGCAGCGTCGCCGCCACGGTCGCTTCCGTGGGGCCGTACGCGTTGATGAGCGCAAGCCCTCGCGCCAGCCGCTCGCGAGCCGTGGGGACGGGCAGTACGTCGCCTCCCACCAACAGCCGAGGCAGTCGGGACAGGGCCTCCGGCTCGTGCCGCTGCATGACGTCGAAGAGGGCTGTGGCGAGCACCGCGGAGGTGACGTGGTGCTGGTCGATGACGCGGGCTAGCTCCGCCACCTCCGGTGTCCCCGGCGGGTACACGGCGAGCCGCGCTCCCGTGAGCAGCGCGCTCCAGATCTCCAGTGCTGAGGGGTCGAACGTCAGCGGAGTCACCTGGAGGATGACCTCGCCGGGCTCGCGAGACGAGACACCCATGCCGGCGATGAGCCGCTGCACGCCCCGGTGGGTGATGGCCACGCCCTTGGGCATGCCGGTGGAGCCCGACGTGTACGTGACGTACGCGAGGTTGTCCGAGCAGAGCGGTACTGAGAGCGGAGCCTCGGATTGGGTCGCGATGCGCACCTCATCGGTGTCGAGCGCCACCACGGGCCAGGCACCCGAGGGCAGCACGCCCTGGACGGAGCTCACGGTGAGGACACCGGCGACGCTGGAGTCCTCGAGCATGAAGGCGATGCGCCGCGACGGATGGCTCGAATCGAGCGGGACGTAGCAGCCGCCGGCCTTGAGGATGCCGAGCAGCGCCACGTACAGCTCCATGCCGCGCGGAATGCATACGGCGAGGCGGGGCTCCTGCCCCAAGCCCAGGGACAGCAAGTGTCGAGCGAGCTGGTTCGAGCGCGCGTCGAGTTCCGCGTAGGTGAGGTGCTGGCCCTCGAACTGGAGGGCGATGGCCTCGGGCGTGCGCCGGACCTGCTCGGAGAACAGCAGGGGCAGGGTGGCCTCGGACGGGTAGTCCGCGCGGGTGTCATTCCACTCGACGAGGACGCGCTGGCGTTCGGGCTCGGTCATCAGCGACAGGGTGGAGAGCGGCGCGTCCGCGTCGGCGACGGCTGCTTCCAGCAGGCGCAACAGGTGCGCCCCCAGTCGTTCGATGGTGGAGCGCTCGAACAGGTCCGTCTTGTAGGCCAGTCCTCCGCTGTAGCCCTCCGGCGTTCGGGTCAGGGCCAGCTCCAGCTCGAAGCGACTGACGGTGTATTCCACCTCCACGCTTCGCAGCGTCAGCTCCGGCAGTGCCATCTCCGCGTCTGGCGTGTTCTGGAGGGCGAAGAGGGCCTGGAACAGCGGAGTGCGGCTCAAGTCACGCGTCGGCTGAAGCTCCTCCACCAGCCGCTCGAAGGGGATGTCCTGGTGCTCGTAGGCCCCGAGCGTCATGTCGCGGACCTGGGCCAGCAGGCCCCGGAACGTGAGGTCCGGAGCGAAGCGGGCGCGCAGCACCAGCGTGTTGACGAAGAAGCCGATGAGGCCCTCCGTCCGGGCATGGTGGCGACCCGCGATGGGCGAGCCGATGAGGATGTCGTCCTGCCCCGAGTACCGGTGCAGCAAGGTCTGGAAGCCGGCCAGCAACAGCATGAAGGGAGTGACGCGCTCACGTTGAGCGAGGGCCTCCAGTGCGTTGCTGAGCGCGGGTGACAGGCTCAGGGGGATGCTGGCGCCCTGGTGCGAGAGCACCGCCGGGCGAGGCTTGTCGGTGAGCAGGTCCAGCATGCCCGGGGCACCCGAGAGCCGGCCCTTCCACCAGTCGAGCTGCGTCTGGAGCGTCGCGCCCTGGAGCCAGTCGCGCTGCCAGAGGGAGTAGTCCGCGTACTGAATCGGCAGCTCCGGCAGCGGAGACGGAAGGCCCTGGCGGAAAGCCTCGTAGAGCTGGACCAACTCGCGCACCAGCACCGCCTGGGACCAGCCGTCGGAGATGGTGTGGTGCATGCACAAGAGCAGCACGTGCTCGTTCGGCTCCAGCACCAGCAACGTGGTGCGCATGAGCGGCCCCGAGGCGAGGTCGAACGGAAGGCTCGCGTCCTCCATCGCGAGCCGCGTCGTCTCTTCCACTCGCTGCTCGGCGGACCGGCTCGTGAGGTCCACCACCCGAAGGTTTCCGGGCAGGACAGGGTGGATGACCTGATGAGGCTCGCCTTCCACCGCGAGGAACGTGGTGCGCAGGGACTCATGGCGGCGCACCAGGTCGTCCACGGCTCGTTCGAACGCGGTGTGCTCCAGACGTCCGGACAGGCGCAGCGCCACGCGCATGTTGTAGAGCGACGTACCCGGCTGGAGCTGGTCCAGGAACCACAGACGCTGCTGCGCGAAGGACAGGGGCACGGAGCCTTGTCCACGACGCCGTCCCAGCTCCGGCAGGGAGCTGCTCGACGTCGCGCTGGTGAGGCGCTCCGCGAGCCCCGCCAGCGTGGGGGACTCGAAGAAGGCTCGCAGCCCCAGCTCCACGCTGAACTCGTCGCGGACGCGCGCCACCAAGCGCGTCGCCATCAGCGAGTGGCCACCCAGCTCGAAGAAGTTGTCGCGACGGCCCACCGTGGGGACTCGCAACAACTCGCGCCACAGCTCCGCCAGTCGCTCCTCCATGGGCGTCGCGGGCGGCTCGTGCGCGCGGGTGACGCGGTGGAGGTTCGCATCCGGCGCGGGCAGGGCCTTGCGGTCCACCTTGCCGTTGGGCGTGAGCGGCAACACGGCGAGCGGCACGAAGGCCGCCGGCATCATGTACGCGGGCAGCCGCCGCTGGAGCTGGTCATGCAAGGCCAGCACGTCCAGCTCCGGCACCGCGTCCTGCGTCGCCCCGGAGGGCACCACGTACGCCACCAGGCGCTTGTCACCGGGGACGTCCTCACGCACCTGCGCCACCGCGTCCCGCACCTCGGGGACCGCGCGGAGCGCCGCTTCGATTTCACCCAGCTCGATGCGGACTCCGCGCAGCTTCACCTGCGTGTCGCCTCGACCGAGGTACTCCAGGCCCCCGTCCCGCTTCCAGCGGGCCTTGTCGCCCGTGCGGTAGAGCCGTTCGCCCTGGCCGAAGGGATTGGGGGTGAAGCGATCCGCCGTCAGGTCCGCGCGTCCAAGGTAGCCGCGCGCGACGCCCTCGCCACCGATGTACAGCTCGCCCACCACGCCCGTCGGTGTGGGCTCGAAGGCACTGTCGAGCACGTACGTCGTCACGTTCGTCAGCGGTCGACCGATGGGCACTTCCCGCGCGCCCTCGTCGTTGCTCACCGCCATCAGGTCCACCGCCGTGGCCACCGCCGTCACCTCGGTCAACCCGTAGGTGTTCCGCAGGGGAATGGCCGTGCCCGCGCCGCGCCGCCATGCGGCCAATCGCTCGGGGGCCGCGCGCTCACCGCCAATCACCACCCACTTGAGCTGCTTCGGCAAACGGGCGCGGCCCTCCTCCAGGCTCGCGGTGATTTCGTGCCAGAACGCCGTGGGCAGGTTGAGCTGCGTCACACCCGCCGCCTCGCACTTCGCGAGGAACACCGCCGGCGCGTCCAACATGTCCGGCGTGCGCAGCACCAGCGTCCCGCCTCGCGTGAGGCAGGGATAGATCTCCTCCGCGCTCGTGTCCCAACTGATGGACGCGAACTGAAGCATCCGGTCGCCCGGCTCCACGGGATAGGTCTTCCACGCCGCCCGCGTGAAGTTCACCAACGAGCGGTGTTGCACCACCACGCCCTTGGGGCGCCCCGTCGAGCCGGACGTGTACAGCACGTACGCCGCCGCCTCCGGAGGCACGTCCACCGTGAGCGCCGCCACGTCACCCTCGCGAGGCACGGTGTCCACGTCCAGCCAGTCGCGCCCGGCCAGGTCTCCCAGCTTCTCGCGCGCCGGTCCGCGCGACACCACGACGCGCGCGCCGCTGTCCTCCAACATGAAGGCCAGTCGCTCCGCCGGGTACTCCGGGTCCAACGGCACGTAGGCGCCACCGGCCTTGAGCACACCGAGCAGCGACACCAGCAACTCCACCGAGCGCTCCATGCACACGGCGACGCGCGTCTCCAGGCCGACACCCAGCTCGCGCAGGCGCCGCGCCAGCCGCGTGGCCCGGGCCTCCAGCTCGCGATAGGTGACGGAGTCCTCGCCCGACACCACCGCCACCGCGTCGGGAGTCCTGGCCACCTGCGCCTCGATGAGCGCGTGGATGCGCGCATCCGCGGGCAGCTCCTCGCGCTCGCCCGTCCACTCCAGGAGCAACTGCTGGCGCTCCTCCGGTGACAGCAACGGCAGCTCCGACAGCGGCGTCTCCGGCTGCGCGACGATGGCTCGCAGCAACATCAGGAAGTGCAGGGAGAAGCGCTCCAGCGTCGCGGGCTCGTAGAGGTCGGTGCTGTAGCTGAAGGCACCGTTGAAGCCCTCGGGGGTTCGGGTCAGGTCCAGCCCCAGTTCGACCAGAGCGAGGCCCGTTTCGTCGAGGTCGGCCGGAGACACGGACAGCTCCGGCAGGACGATCTCCGGCAGCGGCGCGTTCTGGAGCGTGAACATGGCCTGGAACAACGGGGTGCGGCTCGCGTCGCGCCGCGGCTGGAGCTCCTCGACCATCTTCTCGAAGGGAACGCCCTGGTACTCGTACGCACCCAGCGTCCTGTCGCGCATCTGCGCCAACAGTTCGCGGAAGCCCTGCTTCGGGCCGAAGCGCGCGCGCAGCACCAGCGTGTTCACGAAGAAGCCAATCAGCCCCTCCGTGTCCCCCAGGTTGCGGTTGGCGATGGGCGAGCCGACGAGGATGTCATCCTGCCCCGAGTACCGGTGGAGCAACGTCTGGAACGCGGCCAGCAGCACCATGAAGGGCGAGGCGCCTTCCTTGTGCGCCAGCGCCTCCACGGCCTGGGAGAGCTTCAGCGGAAGGCGCACATCGACGAGGGCGCCCCGGTGACTGAACACCGCCGGACGCGCCTTGTCCGTGGGCATGTCCAGCGCGAAGGGCGCTCCTTCCAACTGCTGCTTCCACCAGCCGACCTGCTCCGTGAGCGTGTCGTCTCGCAACCATGAGCGCTGCCAGACGGCGTAGTCCGCGTACTGGATGGACAGCTCCGGAAGCGGCGACGGGAGCCCTCGACGGAAGGCCTCGTACAGCGCCGTCATCTCGCGCACGAACACGCCGAGCGACCAGCCGTCCGACACGATGTGGTGCACGTGGAGGACCAGGATGTGCTCCTGGGGCCGGAGCTTCAGCAACAGCGTCCGCAGCAACGGGCCGCGTGCCAGGTCGAACGGACGACGGGCCTCTTCGTTCACCAGCCGGTAGGCCTCCGCGGTGCGCAGGTCCTCCGAGTCCATGTCCGACAGGTCCACCTTCTGCACGGGCACGACGGTCGCGGGGCTGATCTTCTGGACGGGCTGGCCCGCATCGGAACTGAACGTGGTGCGCAGCGACTCGTGGCGCCGGACCAGCTCGTCGAAGGTTTGACGGAGGGCGCGCTCATCCAGCGTGCCTTCCAGGCGCAGGGGGAGCGGGCTGTTGTACAGCGTGGACCCCGGCTCGAGCTGGTCAATGAACCACAGGCGTTGTTGGGCGAACGACAGCGGCAGGTCGTCCGTGCGCGGGACGCGCGTGAGGGCCGGGGCCTTCACCTTCGTGGCCGACCCGAGCTTCGCCGCCAGCTCCGCCACCGTGGGTGCGCTGAACAGCCTGGCCAGCGGAAGCTCCACGCCCAGCGCGGCGCGGATGCGCGACACCACCTGCGTCGCCATGAGCGAGTGGCCGCCCAGCTCGAAGAAGTTGTCGTGGCGGCCCACGGTGTCGCGATGCAGGACTTCCGCCCAGATGGTCGCGAGCTGGGCCTCCAGCGGGCTTCGCGGTGCCGCATCCTCCGGTGTCGTCGTCACGGACGTCTCCGGAACCGGCAGGGCCTTGCGGTCCACCTTGCCATGCGTCGTCTGAGGGAGCGCGGACAGGTACATGACGTGCGCGGGCACCATGTACTCGGGCAGCCGTTGCCGCAGCCACGCCTTGGGGTCCTCGCCGGAGGGAGCGCTGCCGTCGGTCGTGGCGACGTAGGCCACCAGGCGCTTGTCGCCGGGCACGTCCTCCCGAATGACGACGGCCACCTCGCGCACCTCGGGATGCGCGCGGAGGGAGGACTCGATTTCACCCAGCTCGATGCGGAAGCCGCGCAACTTCACCTGGAGGTCGATGCGTCCGAGGAAGCGGAGCACACCGTCCTGCGTCCAGCACACGCGATCTCCCGTGCGATAGAGGCGCTCGCCGGGCGTGGTGGAAAAGGGATGAGGAACGAAGCGCTCGGCGGTGAGCGCGGGACGTCCCTGGTAGCCTCGCGCGAGGCCCGGGCCTCCGATGAACAGCTCGCCGGGCACGCCCACCGGGACAGGCCGCAGCGAGGCGTCGAGGACGTAGACCTGGGTGTTCGGAATGGGGCGGCCGATGGGGATGGAGTCGCCCAGGGGCATGCCCGGTGACAGCACCTGCAGCGTCGTCACCACGGTGGCCTCCGTGGGGCCGTATACGTTGGTGAGCGAGAGCCCTCGAGCCAGCCGCTCGCGAGCCGTGGGGACGGGCAGCACGTCGCCACCCACCCACAGCCGGGGCAGTCGGGACAGGGCCTCCGGTTCATGCCGCTGCATGACGTCGAAGAGGGCGCTGGCGAGCTGCGCGGTGGTGACGTGGTGCTCGTCGATGACGCGGGCCAGCTCCGTCACCTCCGGCGTCCCCGGCGGATACACGGCGAGCCGCGCTCCCGAAAGCAGCGCGCTCCAGATCTCCTGCGCTGAAGGGTCGAACGTCAGCGGAATCACCTGGAGGATGACCTCGCCCGGCTCACGCGACGCGAAGCCCGCGCCGAAGATGAGTCGCAGCACGCCCCGATGGGTGATGGCCACGCCCTTGGGTGTGCCAGTGGATCCCGACGTGTACGTGACGTACGCGAGGTTGTCCGAGCAGAGCGGTACGGAGAGCGGCTCCGAGGACCGACTCGCGATGAGGGGAGAGTCGGTGTCGAGCACCACCACGGGCCAGGGCCCGGAGGGAATCACGCCCTGGACGGAGCTCACGGTGAGGACACCGGCGACGCTGGAGTCCTCGAGCATGAAGGCGATGCGCCGCGACGGATGGCTCGAATCGAGCGGGACGTAGCAGCCGCCGGCCTTGAGGATGCCGAGCAGCGCCACGTACAGCTCCAGGCTCCGCGGAATGCACACGGCGAGGCGCGGCTCCTGCCCCAAGCCCAGGGACAGCAAGTGTCGAGCGAGCTGGTTCGAGCGCGCGTCGAGTTCCGCATAGGTGAGGTGCTGGCCCTCGAACTGGAGGGCGATGGCCTCGGGCGTACGCCGGACCTGCTCAGAGAACAGCAGGGGCAGGGTGGCCTCGGACGGGTAGTCCGCGCGGGTGTCATTCCACTCGACGAGGACGCGCTGGCGTTCGGCCTCCGTCATCAGAGAGAGGGCGGAGAGCGGCGCGTCGGCTTCGGCGACCGCCGCTTCCAGCAGGCGCAGCAGGTGCGCCACGAAGCGCTCGGCGGTGGAGCGCTCGAACAGCTCCGTGTTGAAGGACAGGATTCCGCTGTAGCCCTCCGTCGTTCGGGTCAGGGCCAGCTCCAGCTCGAAGCGACTGGCGGTGTGTTCCACGTCCACGCTTCGCAGCGTCAGCTCGGGCAGTGCCATCTCCGCGGTCGGCATGTTCTGGAGGGCGAAGAGGGCCTGGAACAGCGGAGTGCGGCTCAAGTCACGCGTCGGCTGAAGCTCCTCCACCAGCCGCTCGAAGGGGATGTCCTGATGCTCGTAGGCCCCGAGCGTCATGTCGCGGACCTGGGCCAGCAGGCCCCGGAAAGTGAGGTCCGGATCGAAGCGGGCGCGCAGCACCAGCGTGTTGACGAAGAAGCCGATGAGGCCCTCCGTCCGGGCGTGGTGGCGACCCGCGATGGGCGAGCCGATGAGGATGTCGTCCTGCCCTGAGTACCGGTGCAGCAAGGTCTGGAACCCGGCCAGCAACAGCATGAAGGGCGTGACGCGTTCACGCTGAGCCAGGGCCTCCAGCGCGTTGCTGAGCGCGGGTGACAGGCTCAGGGGGATGCTGGCGCCCTGGTGCGAGAGCACCGCCGGGCGAGGCTTGTCGGTGAGCAGGTCCAGCATGCCCGGGGCACCCGAGAGCCGGCCCTTCCACCAGTCGAGCTGCGTCTGGAGCGTCGCGCCCTGGAGCCAGTCGCGCTGCCAGAGGGAATAGTCCGCGTACTGAATCGGCAGCTCCGGCAGCGGTGACGGAAGGCCCTGGCGGAAAGCCTCGTAGAGCTGGACCAGCTCGCGCACCAGCACCGTCTGGGACCAGCCGTCGGAGATGGTGTGGTGCATGCACAAGAGCAGCACGCGCTCGTTCGGTTCCAGCACCAGCAACGTGGTGCGCATGAGGGGACCCGAGGCGAGGTCGAACGGAAGGCTCGCGTCCTCCATCGCGAGACGCGTCGTCTCTTCCGCTCGCTGCTCGGCGGACCGGCCCGAGAGGTCCACCACCCGGAGGTTTCCGGGCAGGGCGGGGTGGATGAGCTGATGAGGCTCGCCTTCCACCACGCGGAACGTGGTGCGCAGGGACTCGTGGCGGCGCACCAGTTCGTCCACGGCTCGTTCGAACGCGGTGTGCTCCAGGCGCCCGGACAGGCGCAGCGCCACGGGCATGTTGTAGAGCGCCATGCCCGGCTGGAGCTGATCCAGGAACCACAGACGCTGCTGCGCGAAGGAGAGCGGGAGTCGTCCCGTGCGGTCCACGCGAACCAGGGGCGGTTGCTCCCCGCTCGGGCTCGTGCCCTGGGAACGGGCATCCAGACGCGCCGCGAGCGCGGCCACGGTGGGCGCCTCGAACAACGTGCGCAGGGGCAGCTCCAGGCCCAGCGCGCCCCGGACGCGGACGACCACCTGCGTGGCGAGCAGCGAGTGGCCGCCCATCTCGAAGAAGCCGTCGTGAATTCCGATGCGCTCGATGCCGAGCACCTGCGCGAAGAGCGTGGCGAGCGTTTCCTCCAGCGGTGTCCGGGGCGCCACGTACCTGCCGGGCTGCGCGACGGGCGCCTCCGGAGCGGGCAGGGCCCTTCGGTCCACCTTGCCGCTAGGAGACAGCGGCAGCACGCCCAGGTGCGTGAAGGCCGACGGCACCATGTACTCGGGCAGGCGCGGCTGGAGATGGGTCTTCAGCAGTTCAGCCGTCAACGGCTCCGCGTCTCCCGTGACGTAGGCGACGAGGCGCTGGTCGCCGGGGACGTCCTCGCGAACGAGGACGACGGCGTCGCGGACGGAGGGGTGAGAGAGGAGAGCGGCTTCGATGTCACCCAGCTCGATGCGGAAGCCGCGCAGCTTGACCTGGAAGTCGGAGCGGCCGAGGTACTCGAGGGTGCCGTCAGGCAGCCAGCGAGCGACGTCGCCGGTGCGGTAGAGGCGGGCCTCGGGAGCGTCGGAGAACGCATCGGGGATGAAGCGCTCGGCGGTGAGCTGGGGCTTGCGCCAGTAGCCGAGGCCAACCTGGACGCCGCCGATGAAGAGCTCACCAGGGACGCCGATGGGAGTGGGCTGGCCGAGGGAGTCGAGGACGTAGAGGCGGGTGTTGGCGACGGGCCTGCCGATGGGGACGGAGGAGCGGGAGGAGC
>NZ_JABUMU010000007.1:177594-373076 GCF_013336625.1 Myxococcus sp. CA033
ACCTGGACGCCGCCGATGAAGAGCTCACCAGGGACGCCGATGGGAGTGGGCTGGCCGAGGGAGTCGAGGACGTAGAGGCGGGTGTTGGCGACGGGCCTGCCGATGGGGACGGAGGAGCGGGAGGAGCCGCGAGCGCAGTGGAAGAAGGAGACGTCGACGGCGGCCTCGGTGGGGCCGTAGAGGTTGTGGACTTCCGCGGAGGGCGGCAGGCGCGAGTGGGCGCGACTCACCAACTCCGAGGAGAGGGCCTCGCCACTGCACACGACGCGGCGCAGTCCCGAGAGCTTCTCGAGTCCCGGCTCCTCCAGGAAGGCGCGGAGCATGGAGGGGACGAAGTGCAGGGTGGAGATGCGCTGCTCGGAGATGAGGCGGACGAGGTAGGCGGGGTCCTGGTGTCCGCCCGGCTTCGCGAGGACGAGGCGAGCGCCCGTCATGAGGGGCCAGAAGAACTCCCAGACGGAGACGTCGAAGGAGAAGGGAGTCTTCTGAAGGACGGAGTCGTCGGGAGACAGGCCGTACTGCTGCTGCATCCACAGCAGGCGATTGACGATGCCGGAGTGGGCATTCATGGCGCCCTTGGGGCGGCCAGTGGAGCCCGAGGTGAAGATGACGTAGGCGAGGGAGTCGGCGCCAGCCAGGGGCGAGGGAGTCGTCGAGGGCTGACGAGAGACAGCGGCCGCGTCGGAGTCCAGGCACAGCACGCGAGAGGCGTGAGGAGGCAGGACGGGCTTGAGGTGCTCGTGGGTGACGAGGACGGGTGCATCCGCGTCCTCCAGCATTCCGGAGAGGCGCTCGCGGGGGTAGGCCGGGTCCAGGGGGACGTAGGCGGCGCCGGACTTGAGGACGGCGAGGAGCGCGACGACGAGGTCCAGGGAGCGCTCCAGGCAGACACCGACGAGGACGCCGGGACGAGCACCGAGAGAGCGCAGGTGCCAGGCGAGCTGGTTGGCGCGAGCGTCGAGCTGGGAGAAGGAGAGAGAGGAGTCCTCGAAGCGGACGGCCTCCGCGTTGGGAGAACGAAGGACCTGGGCCTCGATGAGCGAGTGCAGGGACACATCGCGCGGGTAGGACTCCGTGCGGCCCTGGAACTCCACCAGCACCTGTCGCCGCTCCTCCTCGCCCATCAGCGGGAGGCGCTGCACCGGCAGGTCCGGTGAGGCCACCACAGTGCGCGCGAGCACGTTGAGGTGCTCGATGAGGCGCTCCATCGTGGCGTCATCGAAGAGCTTCGCGGCGTACTCGAAGCGGCAGGCGAGCTCGCCCTGTCCCTCGACGACTTCCAGGCTCAGGTCGAACTTCGACGTCCCCGTGGCGACGTCGAGCTGGCTCAGCTTGAGCGTCTGATGCGTGGTCTCCGCCGGAGGCGTGTTGATGACGTTGAGGACGACCTGGAAGACCGGCGTGCGGCTCTGGTCTCGCGGCGTCTGGAGCACTTCAATCAATCGCTCGAAGGGCGCGTCCTGGCGCGAGAAGGCCCCCAGCGACTGCTTCTTCACGCGGCCCAATAGCTCGCGGAAGGTCGGCGTCCCCGTGAGCTGGGAGCGCATGGCCAGGGTATTGACGAAGCAGCCGATGAGGCCCTCCGTCTCCGGCTGCGTGCGGCCCGCGATGGGGATGCCGATGGCGAAGTCGTCCTGGCCCGCGTGGCGGCCCAGCAACGCCTGGTACAGCGCCAGCATCACCATGAACGACGTCGCGCCTTCCTTGCGGCCCAGGGCGAGCAGGGGCTCCGTCACCTCGCGACTCAGCACGAAGCGCAGGCTTCCACCGTCGTAGGACTGCACCGCCGGACGCGGCCGATCCACGGGCAGCTCCAGCGCGGGTACTCCAATGAGCTGGTCCTTCCACCAGCGAATCTGTCCGTCGAGGACCGCGCCCTCCAGCCACTCCCGCTGCCAGACCGCGTAGTCCGCGTACTGCACGGGCAGCTCGGGCAAGGGGTTGGGGATGCCCGCGCTGAAGCACGCGTAGAGCACCGACATCTCTCTCGCGAGCACCAGCGAGCACCACGCATCCGAGATGGCGTGGTGCATGACCATGTTGAGGACGTGGTCCTGTGGCCCCATGCGCAGCAACACCGCGCGGATGACCGGACCTTGCTCCAGGTCGAACGTCCGCGCGCCGTTCTCCTGGCAGCGGCGCATCAGCTCGGCCTCGCGCTCCTCGGAGGTCGCTCCAGCCACTACCTCCAGCGGCATGGGCAGGCCACCCTTGGGGTGGATGATCTGCACCGCTCCGTCCTCGGTGAGCTGGTACGTGGTCCGCATCACCTCGTGACGCTGCACCAACATGTTCAGCGCGGCCTGGAGCGCGTCGGTGTCCAGCGGACCGACGAGCCGGAAGCTGGAGCTGTTGTTGTACGCGGTGCTCGTCGGGTCGAGCTGCTGCAGGTACCACAGGCGCTGCTGCGCGAAGGACAGCGGCAACGGCCTGTCGCGCCGTGCCCTCGGAATCCCCATGGGCGCGGTGGGCACCGTGGCCGCACGGGGCGCGGGGCTCTCGGTCTTCGCGGGTGGCGCCTTGGCCACGGGGGCAGGGGGCTTGGGTACGGAGACCTGGACATTCTCCACGCGTCCATCCGCGCGCAGTCGCGCATGGCGGCCGGTGCGGAACACCTGGGACGCGCCTCCCATGGGGTGGGCCACCAGACGACGGCGCTCCTCCTCTTCGGAGCGCCACAGTCCGGAGGGCAGGCCCGCGCCTTCCAGCGCCAGCTCTCCGACGACTCCCACGGGCACGGGGTGGCCCGCGCCGTCGAGAATCCACGGACGGAGGCCCGCGGGGATGCGCTCCTCGGGGCCTCGGGGAACCAGCGCGCCTTCTCGTGCGCCGCCCGCGAGCAAAACCTGGAGTCCCGAGCTCTGATGCAGCGTCGTGGCCAGCTCGGGCGAAGCCCCATCGAGCACCAGGGCTCCCACGGGCCCCAGCGCCTCACGGGCGCCGGGCAGCTCGGTCAGCGTGCGCGCGAGGCGCGCGGACGTGTGCAGGAGGACCTGGCCTGGCTGCCGTGCCAGCTCCAGCACCTCGCCTACGCCCTGGTCGCCTTCCACCAAGACCTGCTCGTGGCGCGTGGCGGCCTCTTGCTCCAGGCGGTCTCGGATGGCGGAGAGCTTCTCGAGTCCCTTGAGCACCACGGGCGTCTCGAGCCCGAAGTCGATGAGCGCGGCGATCTCATCCACGTCCGCCACCCGCACGTCGAGCAGGCGCTTGAAGCCGCTCTCCACCGTGCCGATGAGGCCCGTACCCTTCGCGTGATGCTCGAAGGTGTGCTCCAGGAGGGTGTTGATGTCCTCCTCGGAGACCTTGTCGATTTCACCCTGGTGCCCCTGGGCCGCGAGCAGCGTGGCGGTGATTTCCGCCGAGCTGCGGAAGTAGCCCAGCAGCGGCTTGCGCACCGTGCGAAGGACTTCCTGTTCATCGTCGCCGATGAAGGCGTGCAGCATCACCGTGACGTGTCCTCGCCCCGGGTGGCCGTTGCGACGCCACGCCTCCCGGTAGAGGGCGACCCGCTGCTTCAGCTCGTCGATGGACAGCGCGAGCAGACCGGTGAGCACGCCCGCGCCCACCTCGCCGGCCAGTCGGAACGTCTCCGGATTGCCCACGGCCGTGAGCCAGACGGGCAGCTCCTTCTGCACGGGCTTCGGACGCAGCCCCACCTCCACCGTCACGCCACCACCACCCAGCCGCTTCATCTTCTCGCCCCGCCACAGGGAGCGCAGCGTCGCCAGGTGCTTCATCAGGATGTTGCGGCGGTCCTCGAAGTTGGCCGGAGCGAACGAGAAGTCCGCCACGTGCCAGCCCGTGGCCACCGAGAGGCCCACGCGGCCGCCCGAGAGGTTGTCCACGACGGACCACTGCTCGGCGACCTGCATGGGGTCATGCAGCGGCAGCACCACGCTGCCGGAGCGCAACTGCAGGCGTTTGGTGATGGTGGCCAGCGCCGCGGCGACGACCGCCGGCTGCGGGTAGAGACCGCCGAACGAGTGGAAGTGCCGCTCGGGCGTCCAGACGGCCGAGAAGCCGTGGGCATCCGCGAACTTCGCGCCCTCGACGAGCAGCTCGTACTTGGGACCCGTCATCGAGTCCTCATCGTTGGCGAAGTAGATGAGGCTCATGTCCATCGCCTGGGTGCGAGGACCGCCGCCTTGCAGTCGCACCAGTCGCGCGGAGACCTGCTCGGAGGGGAACGCCACGCGCAGACCGCGCGAGAGCGCCCACAACATCTCCAGCTCCGGACGCTCCGCCGACGTGTCGACCGCCGCGAGCCACGTGCCGCCTTCCGACGGACGCAGGCGCTCATCCAGCGCGGTGAACAACTCCGCCAGGGAGTGATGGTCCAACGTCCACGCCGGCTGGCCCGCGCCCGAAGGCAACAGCCAGGCCGCCGCATCCGCGCGAGTTCCACGTGCGCCCGTGCTCGCGGGAACCGATGCATCGAGGAGATCCTCGAGGTAGAGCGTGCGCGCGGCATCGAGCTTCGAGGAGGTGACGACCCCTCGCCAGGTGATGAGCAGGGGCGTTGCCGCGCCCTGGGGCGCATAGGCCGCGAGCCCACCCAGGTCCGTGGCGCCGAGGGCCACCACCGCGCCTCCGGCTTCGAGGACACCCCAGAGGACCGCCAGCTTCGAGGGGGACGGAGGCAGGCAGACCGCGACAGGGGCTCCGGGATTCAATCCCGTGGCACGCAGTCGCGCGGCGACGTTCTCCGCGCGCCGGGTCAGCTCCGCCCAGGACCAGGACTGGTCCCCGATGATGGCGGCCACGGTGCCTGGGTTCCGCTTCGAGCGCTCAGCGAGTTGGGCCGGAACGCAGGTGGAGACACGCACGGGACGCGGCGCGGGCCAGGTGGCGCGCTCGGTCTCGGTGGCCAGGGGCAGGCGAGAGACGCGCTCATCCGGACGAGCCATCGCGGACGCGAGCAGCACGTGGAGGTGGTCCACCATCCGACCGGCGGTCGCCGCGTCGAACAGCTCCGTGGCGTACTCCAGCGCGCCGTGGACGCGGCCCGACTCGTCACCAAGCACGAGCGTCAAGTCAGACAGCGTGGTGCCCCACTGCACGGGGCCGTCAGGGACTTCGACGATGGAGCCGCGGACCCCGGTCATCTCCAGGGCCGCCGCTCCGCCGCTGATGCCGCTGTGGAACACGAAGACGGTGTCCGTCATGCGCCCGCGGCCAATGTCCTTGCCGGGGACGAGTGCTTCCACCAGGTACTCGAAGGGCACGTCCGGACGGGACTGGACCTCGTTGAGTTCCTGGCGCACACGGTTGAGCAGCTCACGGAACGTCGGGTCGTCCGCGAAGCTGGTGCGGAACGCGGCGGAGTGCGCCACGTATCCGATGAGGGGCAGCAGCTCCGGCCGGGTGCGATTGCCCAGGGGTGTGCCGACGATGATGTCCGTCTGTCCGCTGTAGCGGTGCAGCAAGGTCTGCCACGCGGCGAGCACCAGCATGTACGACGTGAAGCCCTCGCGTTTACCGAACGCGCCCAACTCGCGGGCCAGGGCTCGCGGGAACTCCACGGGCAGGCGCACGGAGGTGAGCGGGCAACTCGCGGGGCGCTTGCGGTCCGTGGCCACCTCGAGCTGACGCGGCATTCCCGCGAGCCGCTGACGCCACCACTGCTCCTGCTCGGGGAAGCGGCCCTCGCGGATGCCCCCGCGCTGCCACGCGCCGAAGTCCGCGTACTGGATGGGCAGGGGAGGCAGGGGCGACGGGCGGCCTTGCTTGAAGGCGCCGTAGAGCTGCACCAGCTCGTTGATGAAGAGCGCGGTGGAGAGCGTGTCGCAGACGACGTGGTGGATGCTGCCCAGCAGCAGGTGGTGCCCAGGCTCCAGCCTGAGCAGTGAGGTCCGGATGACGGGCCCGTTCACCAGGTCGAACGGGAGCATCGCCTCCTCGCGCGCCAGGCGCATGGCCTCGGCTTCGCGCAGCTCGGGCGTGGCTCCGTGTACGTCGACGATGGGGAGGGGGATGTGTACGTCGTTGTGGAACCGCTGGACGGGTCGGCCGTCGACCACGTCATACGTCGTGCGCAGGGCCTCGTGCCGTCGGACGACCTCCTGGACCGCGCGCGCCAGCGTGGCCGCGTCCAGATCTCCTTCGAGTCGAAGGACGAAGGGGATGTTGTACGCGGAGAGGCCGGGCAGGTGCTGCTCCAGCCGCCAGACACGTTCCTGGACGAAGGAGAGCGGCAGCTCGGTTGTGCGGGGCAGGGGGACCAGGGGCAGCTCGCGCGTCGGCGCGGCGACGGGGGCCTGCCGCAGCATCGGCTCGATGCGCTGAGCGATGCCGGCCACGGTGGGCGCCTCGAACAGCGCCGCCAGGGGGAGCTGCACGCCGAACGCTTCTCGGACCTGGTTGAGAAGCTGCGCGGCCATCAGCGAGTTGCCGCCAATCTCCAGGAAGTCGTCGTCGCGGCCGACGAACTCCAGGCCCAGACGCTCACGCCAGAGTCCCGCGAGTCGCTCCTCGATGGCACCGCGCGGTGCGTCCTCGCGAGTCGGCGTGGCTTCCACGGGCTCCGGCTCGGGAGTCACCGGTGGCGACCGAGGTGCCTCCACTGGCGCCACGTGGCCGGGTCGGAATCCCGAGGGTTCCAGCGACGCTACCTGGGCTGGCTGGAAGCCTGAGGTCTCCGACGGCGCCACGTGGGCAGGGCGGAAGCCCGCGGACTCACTCTGGACGGCGTGAGTGGGCCGTGAGCCAGCGGGTTTGGACGGGAGTCCGTGCACGGGCGGTGAGCCGGGAGAACCGGCCGGGACTCCGTGGGCGGGCCGGACGCCAATGGCCTCCGATGGCACCACGTGAGCAGGTCTGTACCCAGACGACTCCGACGGAGCAACCAACGCCGGCAGGGGAACGAGCCCCGTCGTCGTCGGACGCCCGGGCTCCATTCCGGACGCCATGGCCGTGACAGACGGAGGGTGTGCGACCGGCGTTGGTGCTCCGGACGCGGCCCTCAGCTGCACGGTCTCCGCGACGATCAGGGGTTGCACAGGTGCCGCGCCGGGCTTTGCCTCCACCCAGACGCGCTTCTCCTGGAACGGATACGTGGGCAGATGCAGCCGGTGGCGCTGCTCATGCGCGAAGAAGGCGGACCAATCCACCTCCACACCCTGGGTCCACAGCTCACCCACGGACGCGAGGAGACTCGCGTGCTCGGGCGTTGAGGTCCCCCGCCGCAGCGTGGCGAGCGCCTTCACCCGGTCCTTGTCCTGGCCCAGCGACGCGCGCACCAGCGGCGTCAAATCCTGTCCAGGGCCCACCTCCAGCAACACGCTGCAGCCCTCTTCGAGCAGCGCTCCCACCGCGTCGGCGAACAACACCGGCTCGCGCATCTGGTCGGCCCAGTACCGAGGCTCGGCCAGCGCCCCGGTCCGCGCCCACGTGCCCGTCACGCTGGACGCGTAGCGCACTGTCGGCTCGGAGCGGCGCAGCGAGGCCACCACCCGCGAGAGTTCGGGCATCAGCGGCTCCACATCCGCCGAGTGGAACGCATGGGGCGCGGGCATCCGCACCACACCGACGTCCCGGCGCTTCAGCGTCTCCTGGAGTTGCTCCACCTCCGCCACGGGGCCCGCGACGACGCAGCGGTCCACCGCGTTGACCGCGGCCAGGGACAGCCGGCCCGACAGCAGCGGCTGCACCTGCGACTCGGGCAGCGCCACCGCGAGCATGGCTCCCGGCGGCATCCGGTGCATCAGCTCGCCTCGGGCCACGGCCAGCTTCAGGCCGTCCTCCAGCGACAACACTCCGGAGACGCAGGCCGCGGCGTACTCACCGAAGCTGTGTCCCAGGACGGCATGGGGCTTCAGGCCCCAGTCCATCCACATCCGCGCGAGCGAGCACTCGACGGTGAACAGCGCCGGCAGCGCGACGCGCGTGTCCGCGAGCAGCGTCGCGTGCTCGGCCTCCTGTCCCGGTGCGGAGGTCAGCAGCGTGCGGACCTGGGCCCGCAGCGCCGGAGTCAGCAGCGCCAGGCACGCCTCGACATGGGCGCGGAACGTGGGCTCGGTGTCGAGCAACTCTCGTCCCATGCCCAACTGCTGGCTCCCCTGGCCCGGGAAGATGAAGGCGATGCGGCGCCGACGCGCGGCCTCCGTGTCCTTCACCTTCGTCGGCGTGGAGGGCTTGAGGAGCTGTCGCGTCAGCTCGGCCGCGTCGCGAGCCACCACCACGCGGCGGTGCTCGAAGACCTTGCGCCCGACGGCGAGCGTGAAGGCGGCATCCGCCACGGGCAGGGCCTCGGCATGCGCCTCCGCATGGGAGGCGAGCTGCTTCGAGGCCGCATCCAGCGCCTCGGGCGTGCGTGCGGACAGGACGAACAGGTGATGCGTGCGGGAGCTGCTGCCGCTCGGAGACATCGGGGACTCCTCGAGCACGGCGTGGGCGTTGGTGCCGCCAATGCCGAAGGAGCTGACCGCGGCGCGCCGCGGGGTCTCGCTCCTCGGCCACGGCCGAAGGGTGGTGTTGACGAAGAAGGGCGTGGCGTCGAAATCAATCTGCGGATTGGGGCGCTCGAAGTGCAGGCTCGGGGGAATCTCCCCGTGCCGCAGCGACAGCGCGACCTTGATGAGGCCCGCGAGTCCGGCGACGGTGTCCAGGTGGCCGACGTTGGACTTCAACGAGGCCAGGGCGATGGTGCCTCGGTGCTCGGGGCCCAGGCCGTAGGCGCGCTGGAGCGCCGTCACCTCGATGGGGTCTCCCAGCGGAGTCGCCGTGCCGTGCGCCTCCACGTAGCCGATGTCCGAGGCCGGCACGCCGGAGCGCGCGAGCGCCTGGCGGATGACCGCGGACTGCCCCTGCACACTGGGCGCGGTGAAGCCCGACTTGTCGCGCCCGTCGTTGTTGGTCGCCGTCGCGCGAATCACCGCGTAGATGGCATCGCCATCCCGCTCCGCGTCCTCCAGGCGCTTGAGGACGACGCAGGCCACGCCGTTGCCGGAGACGGTGCCCTGCGCCGCCGCGTCGAACGAGCGGCAGTGCCCGTCCGGCGAGAGAATCATTCCCTCCTGGTACACGTAGCCCGTGCGCTGGAGCACCGACAGGCGCGTCGCCCCGGCCATGGCCACGTCGGACATTCCCGCGAGCAGGTTCTGGCAAGCCAGGTGGACGGCCACCAGCCCCGTGGAGCACGCGGTGTGGATGAGGACGCTCTCACCGGTGAGGCCCAGCTTGAAGGACGTCTTCGTGGCCAGGCTCTCGTGAGTGGCCGTGCCGTAGAGTTCGAACAGCGCGGCGCCATCCAGCGGCACCGTGGCGCGCACCGCCTCCGTGTAGCCGGAGTCGATGGCCCCCGCGTACAGGGAGATGGCACCCGGGAAGCGATCAGGGTCGATGCCCGCGTCTTCCAGCGCCGTCCAGGCCGACTGGAGGAACACCCGCTGCTGCGGGTCCAACCACTGCGCCTCGCGCAGGGACATGTCGAAGAACGCGTGGTCGAAGCGGTCCGCGCCTTCGAGCACGCCCCCCGCCGGGACGAACGCCGGGTGCTGGCTCAGGTCGATGCCCTCGGGGAGGCCGGGCATGCGCTCCAGCTCCTCGGGCTTGAACCAGGTGATGGACTCGATGCCTCCGCGCAGGTTGCGCCAGAACTCGCCCACGGACCTCGCGCCGGGGAAACGTCCCGCCATGCCGATGATGGCGACGGCCCCCGAGGTGGAGGGCTTGGACACGGGGTGCTGAGGCACGGGATCGACGTGAGGCGTCGCCGTGGTGGCGGCCTCCGCGCCCTGCTTCTCCAGGGCACGGGCGAGCCCCTGGACGGTGGGGTGTTCGAACAGCCACACCACGGGGAGCGGCTGGCCCAGCTCTTCACGCAAACGCGCGGCGATGCGCACGACGGAGAGCGACGTGCCGCCCAGCTCCTCGAAGAGGTGGTCATGCATGCCGACGCGCTCGGTGCCCAGCTCCTTCGCCCAGATGGCGGAGATGCGCTGCTCCAGTGGATTCGCGGGCTCGACGAAGCGGCCCTGTCGTCCCGTGGACGCGGCATCCGGCTTCGGCAGTGCCTTGCGGTCCACCTTGCCCGTCGAATTCAGCGGCAGGGTGGGCAGCGTGACGATGACCGACGGCACCATGTACTCGGGCAGCCGCTGGCGCAGCCCCGCGCGCAGGTCGGCCGTGTCCAGCGTCTGGCCCTCCCGCGCGGAGACGTAGGCCACCAGTCGCCTGTCACCGGGGACGTCTTCGCGAACCACGGCGGCGACTTCGTGCACGGCGGGCTGCGAGGCCAGGGCGGCTTCCACTTCGGACAGCTCGATACGGAAGCCGCGGATCTTCACCTGCTGGTCCGTGCGTCCGATGAACTCCAGCACGCCCTCGGCCCGCCAGCGGACGACGTCACCAGTGCGGTAGAGCCGCTCTCCCGGGAGGTTGCCGTAGGGATTCGGGACGAAGCGCTCGGCGGTGAGGTCCGGCCGCGACACGTAGCCGCGAGCCACGCCCAGGCCACCGAGGTACAGCTCGCCAGGGACGCCCACGGGCACCAGCTGCTGCCGGGCATCCAGGACATACGCCTGCGTGTTGTCGATGGGCGTTCCAATGGGGAACGACACGCCCGACGGCATCGGCCGCTGGATGGAGAAGGCCGTGGCGATGACCGAGACCTCGGTGGGCCCATAGGCGTTGGTCAGCGAGCCGCGCACCGTGGACAGCGCGCGATGCGCATGGGGCGCCGAGAGGACCTCACCGCCGACGTGAATCTCCTTCAGGCGCTCCAGGATGTCGGGGCGGTGCTCCACGAGCTGCGCGAAGAGGCCCGAGGGCAGGTGCGTGAACGTGACGCCATGCCGCTCCATGACCGCGCCCAGCGTGTCCAGGTCACTGGGGACGGCGTTGGCCGGGTAGATGACCACTCGGCCGCCATGCAGCAGCGAGGGGCACAGCTCCAACACCGAGCCATCGAACGAGATGGGCGCGAGCAGGATGCTGGTTTCTCGTGCTCCGTACCGCGCGTACCGCTCCGCGTGGCACAGGCGCAGCAGGCCCCGGTTCTCGATGGCCACGCCCTTGGGCCGCCCCGTGCTGCCGGACGTGAAGATGACGTACGCGAGGTTGCGGGGGCCCGCGCCGGAGCTCGGTGGCGTCGTGGGCCATGAGTCCAGCTTCAGGTCCTCCAGGTTCAGGCTCTCCAGTCCCGAGTCGGGGAGGGACAGCCGCTCCCTCAGCGCGCGCGAGGAGACGAGCAGCTTCGGCCGCGCGTCCTCGACCATGAAGGCCAGGCGCTGGGCCGGGTAGGCCGCGTCGAGCGGGACGTAGGCGCCACCCGCCTTCATCACGGCGAGGATGGTGACCACCATGTCGAAGCCGCGCTCCAGGCACACGGCGACGAGGACCTCGGGCCCCACACCGCGAGAACGCAGCAGGTGCGCGAGGCGGTTGGCCCGTGCCTCCAGCTCCCTGTACGTCAGCTTCTGTTCGCCGGACTCCAGGGCGATGGCATCGGGGCGCAGGTTCGCCTGTCGCGAGAACCCGTCCACGAACGTGGCATCCGCCGGGAAGGGCCGCACGGTGTCACTCCAGTCGACCACGAGCTGACGGCGCTCGTCCGACGAGAGCAGGTCCAGCGTCCCCAGCGCACGGTCCGGAGTCGCCACCACGGCTTCGAGCAGGTTTCTCAGGTGGCTCGCGAGGCGTGCCACCGTGGGCGCGGTGAACAGCTCCGTGCTGTACTCGATGACGCCACGCAGCCCGTCCGCCTCTTCCACGAGGACGAGGCCGAGGTCGAAGCGCGCGGTGTCGTTGTCCACGTCGAGCTGGCGCAACGTCAGGCCGGGCACGTTCATCGTCGTGGCGGGCGTGTTCTGGAGCGCGAAGACCACCTGCACCAGCGGCGTGCGTCCCAGGTCTCGCTGGGGATGGAGTTCCTCGACGAGCCGCTCGAAGGGCAAGTCCTGGTGCTCATACGCCGCGAGGGTCGTCTCACGCACCTGGGCGAGCAATGCGCGGAATGAGTCCTCCGGACGCACCCGTGCGCGCAGCACCAACGTGTTGACGAAGAACCCGACCAGTCCCTCCAGCTCGCCATGGCGGCGGCCCGCGATGGGCGAGCCGACGAGCAGCTCCTCCTGCCGGCTGTAGCGCGAGAGCAGCGTCTGCCACGCGGCCAGCAAGGTCATGAAGGGCGTGGCCCCTGCCTGCCGTCCGAGGGCAACGACGCGATTCACCAGCTCACGAGGAAGCTGGATGGCGTGCGAGGCCCCCTGCGGCGTGCGCAGCGCGGGACGCGGCAGGTCGGTGGGCAGATCGAGGACGTGAGGCGCGCCTTCGAGTCGCTGCTTCCACCAGGCGACTTCCCTGGCGAGCGTGTCGCCCTGGAGCCACTGGCGCTGCCACGCCGCGAAGTCGACGTACTGCACCGGCAGCGGAGACAGCGCCGGAGCCTTCTGCGCGGAGAAGGCCTCGTAGGCCAACGCCACCTCGCGCACCATCACCGCCAGGGACCACCCGTCCGAGATGATGTGGTGCATGACGAGCACCAGTACGTGCAGCTCCGAGTCGAGCTTCACCAGCACGGTGCGCAGGAGCGGCCCGGTGCTCAGGTCGAACGGTTGGCTGGCCTCCTCGGCGGCGTACTTGCGCGCCGCGGCCTCGTGCTCCGAAGGCGGGACATCGGTGAGGTCGGCGAGCGGCAGGGTCCACGGCTTGTGCGGATGGAACGTCTGCGTGGGCTGGCCGTCCTTGAGCGCGAAGGTCGCGCGCAGGGGCTCGTGACGGGAGACGAGGACGTCCAGCGCCTGCCGCAGCGCCTCGGGATTCAAGGCGCCTTCCAGTCGGACCGCGCCGGACACGTTGTACTGGGTGCCTCCTGGCTGGACCTGGTCCAGCAGCCACAGCCGCTGCTGCGCGAACGACAGCGGCAGCTCCCCGTCGCGAGGAATGGGACGCAGCGGCGGCACCTGCGACGGTGTCGAGCGGAAGAGCATTCCCTCTTCGACAAGCTCCGTGACGCGGGCCACGGTGGGCGCGTCGAACAGGGCGTGCACGGGGAGTTCGACGCCGAACGTGGTGCGGATGCGAGAGACGAGCTGGGTCGCGAGCAGCGAGTGTCCGCCGAGCGCGAAGAAGTCGTCATGCAGCCCCACGTGCTCGACGCGGAGCAGCTCGCGGAAGGCGCTGGCGACCCGTTGCTGGAAGGGCGTGAGTCGCTCAGGTGCCGAGGGCACGGTGGTTCCTCCCGTGGTCGGTGTCACCGGGGCCGGGAGCACCTTCCGGTCCAGCTTCCCGCTCGGGGACAGCGGGAAGGCCGGGAGGCTCACGAAGGCCGAGGGCACCATGAAGGTGGGGAGTCGGGTCGCCAGGTGGTCCTTCAGCCCGGTCGTGTCGGACGACGCGGACTCCTGGACGACGTAGGCGACGAGGCGCTGGTCGCCGGGGACGTCCTCGCGAACGAGGACGACGGCGTCGCGGACGGAGGGGTGTGAAAGGAGAGCGGCTTCGATGTCACCGAGTTCGATGCGGAAGCCGCGCAGCTTGACCTGGAAGTCGGAGCGGCCGAGGTACTCGAGGGTGCCGTCGGGCAGCCAGCGAGCGACGTCGCCGGTGCGGTAGAGGCGGGCCTCGGGAGCGTCGGAGAACGCATCGGGGATGAAGCGCTCGGCGGTGAGCTGGGGCTTGCGCCAGTAGCCGAGGCCGACCTGGACGCCGCCGATGAAGAGCTCACCAGGGACGCCGATGGGAGTGGGCTGGCCGAGGGAGTCGAGGACGTAGAGGCGGGTGTTGGCGACGGGCCTGCCGATGGGGACGGAGGAGCGGGAGGAGCCGCGAGCGCAGTGGAAGAAGGAGACGTCGACGGCGGCCTCGGTGGGGCCGTAGAGGTTGTGGACTTCCGCGGAGGGCGGCAGGCGCGAGTGGGCGCGACTCACCAACTCCGAGGAGAGGGCCTCGCCACTGCACACGACGCGGCGCAGTCCCGAGAGCTTCTCGAGTCCCGGCTCCTCCAGGAAGGCGCGGAGCATGGAGGGGACGAAGTGCAGGGTGGAGATGCGCTGCTCGGAGATGAGGCGGACGAGGTAGGCGGGGTCCTGGTGTCCGCCCGGCTTCGCGAGGACGAGGCGAGCGCCCGTCATGAGGGGCCAGAAGAACTCCCAGACGGAGACGTCGAAGGAGAAGGGAGTCTTCTGAAGGACGGAGTCGTCGGGAGACAGGCCGTACTGCTGCTGCATCCACAGCAGGCGATTGACGATGCCGGAGTGGGCATTCATGGCGCCCTTGGGGCGGCCAGTGGAGCCCGAGGTGAAGATGACGTAGGCGAGGGAGTCGGCGCCAGCCAGGGGCGAGGGAGTCGTCGAGGGCTGACGAGAGACAGCGGCCGCGTCGGAGTCCAGGCACAGCACGCGAGAGGCGTGAGGAGGCAGGACGGCCTTGAGGTGCTCGTGGGTGACAAGCACCGGCGCATCCGCGTCCTCCAGCATTCCGGCGAGGCGCTCACGGGGGTAGGCCGGGTCCAGGGGGACGTAGGCGGCGCCGGACTTGAGGACGGCGAGGAGCGCGACGACGAGGTCCAGGGAGCGCTCCAGGCAGACACCGACGAGGACTCCGGGACGAGCACCGAGAGAGCGCAGGTGCCAGGCGAGCTGGTTGGCGCGAGAGTCGAGCTGGGAGAAGGAGAGGGAGGAGTCCTCGAAGCGGACGGCCTCCGCGTTGGGAGAACGAAGGACCTGGGCCTCGATGAGCGAGTGCAGGGACACATCGCGCGGGTAGGCCTCCGTGCGGCCCTGGAACTCCACCAGCACCTGTCGCCGCTCCTCCTCACCCATCAGCGGAAGCTGTCCGATGGGGCTCTTCGCATCGCGGGCCACGGTCTCCAGCAGGACGCGGAAGTGTCGGCCCAGCCGCTCGGCGGAAGCAGGGGAGAACAGGTCGAGACTGAACTCCAACGCGCCGTCGAGTCCGCCGTCCTGCTGCTCCATCAGGGACATCGTGAGGTCGAGCCGCGCGGTGTTCGTCGCGGTCTTCAACACGTCGACCCGGACGCCGGGCAGCGCCGGAGGCTGCATGGGCGCGTTCTGCAACGCGAACATGACCTGGATGAGCGGAGACCTGCGGCCCTCGCGCTCGCCGCCGAGCGACTCCACGAGCTGGTCGAACGGGACGTCCTGGTGGACGTACGCGGCCAGCGACTCCTCACGGACTCGCGCCACCAGCTCCGTGAAGGTCGGGTTGCCGTCGACGCGGGCCCGCAGCACCAGCGTGTTGACGAAGAAGCCGATGAGCGGCTCCAGCTCTGCTCGGGTGCGCTGGGCCACGGGGCTTCCGATGCAGAAGTCCTGCTGCCCGGAGTAGCGCGACAGCAACACCTCGAACGCGGCGAGCAGGACCATGAACAGCGTGGCCCCTTCGGCGCGAGCCAGCTTTTCCAGCTCCGCCACCAACTCCGGGGGCAGCGTGAAGAAGTGGCTGCCACCCCGAATCGTCCGCGTCGCGGGGCGCACGGTGTCCGCCGGAAGCTCCAGCGCGGGAGCCCCGACGAAGCGGGCGCGCAGTGCTTCGAGCTGTCCCTGGATGCCCTCGGAGCGCACCCACTGCCGCTGCCACGCCGCGAAGTCCGCGTACTGCACGGGCAGCTCGGGCAAGGTGGGCTCACGGCCCTCGGCGATGGCCTCGTAGAGCGCGGCCACCTCTCGCACCAGCACACCCATGGACCAGCCGTCCGAGACGATGTGGTGCATGCACAGCAACAGGACATGCTCGCTGGGCTCGGTGCGGACGAGCACCGTGCGCAGCATCGGACCGTTCTGGAGGTCGAACCGGTGATGCGCCTCCTCGACCATCCGAGCGCGGAGCGCGGTCTCGCGCGCGGCGGGAGCCAGCGTGCTCAGGTCCTCCACGGGCAGGGACCAGCGCGTCGGCGCGGGTTGGATGCGCTGGAACGGAAGGCCTTCACGGGCGAGGAAGGTCGTGCGGAGCACCTCGTGCCGGAGGACCAGCGCGGCGAAGGTCTGCCTCAACACGTCCACGTCGAGCGCGCCGGACATCTTCAGCGCCACGGGCACGTTGTAGACGGCCTGGCCCGGCTGGAGCTGTTCCAGGAGCCACAGGCGCTGCTGGGCGAAGGACAGGGGCATCGCCTCGTCACGGGCCACCGTCAGCAGCGGCGGCATCGCCGTGCGCGAAGCGTGCAGCATGAGCGCCTCGATTCGCTGCGCCAGCCCCGCCAGCGTGGGGGCCTCGAACAACACGCGCAGCGGCAGGTCCACGTCGAGCCGCGCGCGCACCCGTGTCACCAACTGCGTGGCCAGCAGGGAGTGGCCACCCAGCTCGAAGAAGTCGTCGTCCGGACCCACCCGGTCCACCTTCAGCACCTCGCGGAACAGGGCCGCGAGCTGCTGCTGGAGGAGGGGAAGGGCATCCTCGGAGACAGGCGAGGACGAGGACACTTCCGGCGTCGGCAGCGCCTTGCGGTCCACCTTGCCGTTGGGGGACAGAGGCAGGGCGTCGAGCGCGACGAACGCCGTCGGCACCATGTACTCCGGCAACTGACGACGCAGGTGCTCACGCAGGGCGCCGCTCTCCAGCGTCGCGGGCACCACGTACGCCACCAGTCGCTTGTCGCCCGGTGTGTCCTCGCGCACCACCACCGTGGCTTCGAGCACGCCCGGATGGGTGCGCAGCGAGGCTTCGACCTCGCCCGGCTCGATGCGGAAGCCGCGCACCTTCACCTGGAAGTCCGTGCGGCCCAGGAAGCGGAGCGTGCCGTCCTCTGTCCACCGCACCCGGTCTCCGGAGCGGTACAGCCGAGCGCCCGGAGTGGAGGAGAACGGATGAGGAACGAAGCGCTCCGCGGTGAGGGCGGGCTGGCCCAGGTAGCCCCGGGCCAGACCGTCTCCTCCGATGAACAGCTCACCCGGGACACCGACGGGCACGGGCTGCAGGGCGTCGTCGAGGACGAAGACCTGGGTATTGCCGATGGGCCGACCGATGGAGACGGAGGTCCCCATTTCGTCACCCGGTGACAGCCGGTGGCAGGCGGTGAAGGTGGTCCCCTCGGTGGGGCCGTAGCCGTTCACCAGCCCCCGGCCACTGGCCAGTCGCTCGCGCACCCGTGGCACGGGCAACACGTCGCCGCCCGCGAGGAGCTGCGGAACCCGGGCCAGGGCCTCCGGCTGGTGCTGCTGCATCTGGTCGAACAGCGCGGCCGTCAACCAGAGGAGCGACACCTCGTGCCGCACGAGCGCCTGGCCCAGCTCCTCCAGGTCCGTCGTCGCGTGCGGGTAGATGACCAGCCGTCCGCCATGCAGCAACGCGCCCCACAGCTCCAGGGTGGACGCGTCGAACGCCAACGGCGCGAGCTGGAGCACCACTTCCTTGGGGCCCAGGTCGACGAAGCGCGCGCCGGTCAGCAGGCGCACCACGCCTCGGTGCGGAATGGCCACGCCCTTGGGCGTTCCCGTGGAGCCGGAGGTGTACGTGACGTACGCGAGCTGGTCCGGTCCGATATCCGCGTTCACCGCGTGCGTGGGCTGCCGCGCGATGACGCTCCATTCGGAGTCCAGGCTCACCAGGGGCTGCGAGCCCGAGGGGAGCTCGTCCTCCAGCGACGCCTGCGTGAGCACCGCCGCCACGCCCGAGTCCTCGAACAGGAACGCGAGCCGATGCGCCGGATACGACGGGTCCAGGGGCACGTAGCAACCCCCGGCCTTGAGGATGCCGAGCACCCCCACCACCATCTCCAGTCCCCGGTGGAGGCACACGCCCACGCGCGACTCGGCGCCCAGGCCCAGGGTGCGCAGGTGGTGCGCGAGCTGGTTGGACCGCTCGTCGAGCTGCGAGTACGTGAGCGTCCGACCGTCATGCTCCACGGCCACGGCCGACGGCGTGCGGGCGACCTGAGCGAAGAACAGCGCGGGAATCGTCGCCACGGCGGGCAGCTCCACCCGCGTGTCGTTCCAGTCGCGCAGCTGTTGATGACGCTCGGCTTCGGTCATCAGGGGCAACTGACTGAGGCGCTGCTCCAGACTTCCGCGAGCCACCGCCTGGAGCACCACGCGCAGGTGCTCCGCCATCCGGTGGATCGTCGCTTCGGTGAAGAGGTCGGTGCTGTATTCGAGCTGTCCCTCCAGCGCGCCCTCCCGCTCCATCAGGGAGAGCGTGAGGTCGTAGCGCGCCGTGTCCGTGGTGCACGGAAGCAGGTCCACCTGCATGCCAGTGAGCGACGGCGCCCGCATCGGCGTGTTCTGGAGCACGAAGAGGGTCTGGAACAGCGGCGTGCGCGAGAGGTCTCGCTCACCGCCGAGGGCTTCCACCACCCGGTCGAACGGCGCGTCCTGATGAGAGAAGGCCGCCAGGGCGACTTCCTTCACCTGCCGCACCATGGTGGCGACGGTGGGGTCCTCGCCCCACTGGAAGCGCAGCGGGACGGTGTTGACGAAGAAGCCGATCAACCCCTCCAGCTCCGGCCGTTCGCGGTGACCCACCGTGGTCCCCGTGGTGAAGTCGCGCTGCCCCGAGTACCGCGCCAGCAACGCCTGCCAGCCGGTCAGCAGCACCATGAACAGCGTCGCGCTCTGTTCGCGACCGACGACCTCCAGGGCCGACACCAGCTCCGCGGGCAACGAGAAGGAGTGCATGGCGCCCCGGAAGCTGCGGGACGCGGGACGTGCATGGTCCGTGGGAAGCTCCAGCACGGGAGCCTCCTGGAGCCGTGAGCGCCACCAGTCGACTTGCGCGCTCACCGCGCTGTCTTCCATCACTCGCCGCTGCCACGCCGCGTAGTCGGCGTACTGCACCGGCAGCTCCGGGAGCGCCGCGCTCTTGTTCTCCAGGAGCGCGGTGTGGACCTCGGCGACTTCGCGCACCAGCACGTCCACGGACCAGCCGTCCGAGATGATGTGGTGCATGCATAGCAGCAGGACGTGCTCCTGCTCCCCGAGCTTCAGCAGGGCGGTGCGCAGCAACGGGCCGCGCTCCAGGTCGAAGGGACGGTGTGCCTCTTCGCTGATGCGTCGCTCGGCCGTGGCCTCGCGCGCGGAGGGCTCCAGCGCGCTCAGGTCCTCGATTCGCAGCTCCCAGGTCTCGGGGGCGGGATGGACGTACTGCACGGGCCGCCCCTCGCGGGACGTGAAGGTGGTGCGCAGCGTCTCGTGACGACGGGCGACCTCCTGGAAGGCACGGCGCAGCACGTCCACCTGGAGCGTCCCACGCAGTCGCAGCGCGGCGGGCATGTTGAACGCGACGAGTCCCGGCTGGAGCTGGTCCATGAACCACAGTCGCTGCTGGGCGAAGGACAGCTCCATTCCCTCTGGAGCGCGGGGCAGGGCGACCAGGGGCGGCAGCTCGGAGGCGGACGCCGCGAGCGAGGCTTCGAGTCGCTCCGCGAGCCGCGCCACGGTGGGCGCCTCGAAGAACGCGCGCAGCGACAGCGTGCTCCCCAGCCGCGCACGCAGTCGCGTCACCACCTGCGTGGCGAGCAACGAGTGCCCGCCCAGCAGGAAGAAGTCGTCATGCAGGCCCACGCGCTCCACACGCAGCACTTCGCGGAACACGTCCGCGAGCTGTCGCTGGAGCTCCGTCTGGGGGGCCTCGAAGCTGGAGGCTCCCGCAGCGAAGTCAGGGACTGGCAGGGCCTTGCGGTCCACCTTGCCGTGGGACGTCTGGGGCAACGACTCCAGCGCGACGAACGCGCTCGGCACCATGTACTCGGGGAGGCGCTGGCGCAGGTGGGCGCGAAGCGACTCCGTGTCCACGGTGGCCGGCGAGACATAGGCCACCAGTCGCTTGTCACCTGGAACGTCCTCTCGGACCACCGCGATGGCCTCACCGACCTCGGTGTGCGCGCGCAGGGCGGACTCCACCTCACCCAGCTCGATGCGGAAGCCACGCACCTTCACCTGGAAGTCGATGCGCCCCAGGAACTCGAGGGTGCCATCCGGACGCCAGCGCACGCGGTCTCCCGAGCGGTACAGCCGCTCGCCGGGCGTGGAGGCGAAGGGATTCGGGACGAAGCGCTCGGCGGTGAGCGCGGGCTGGCCCTGGTAGCCCCGAGCGAGCCCCGCTCCACCGATGAGCAGCTCGCCCGGAACACCCACGGGCACGGGCCGAAGGCTCGGGTCCACGACGTAGACGTGGGTGTTGGCCAGGGGGCGACCGATGGGAATCGAGTCGCCCAGCGTGTCACCCGGGTTCAGGGGGTGCTGCGTGGTGGCGACGGAGACTTCCGTGGGGCCATAGGCGTTGATGAGCGAGCGGCCCTGGGCCAGTCGTTCCCGCGCCCGGGGCACGGGCAGCACGTCTCCACCCACGATCAGCCAAGGCACCTGGGCCAGGGCCTCCGGTTGATGCTGCTGCATCACGTCGAACAACGCGGTGGGCAGCAAGGCGGCGGTCACTCGCTCCTCGACGAGGATGCGTGCGAGTTCTGTCACCTCGGGCATTTGAGCCGGGTACACGACGAGCCGTGCGCCGGACAGCAGCGTGGTCCAGACCTCCAGGGCGAGCGGGTCGAACGTGGGCGCACAAATCTGGAGGACGACGTCCTCGGGTCCGGTGGCGAGGCTCAGGCCGGACGCCAGACGCAGCACGGCCCGGTGGGTGACGGCCACGCCCTTGGGCACGCCCGTCGATCCGGATGTGTACGTGACGTAGGCAAGCTGGTCCGGGCTCGTCGAGAGCGTCACCTCGTCTGTCGACTGGCGCGCGATGTGCGCCCACTCGGAGTCCAGGCACACGCGCGAAGGCGCGACGGACGGGAGCACCGAGGCGACAGCCTCCAGCGTGAGCACCGTGGAGAGGCCGGCATCCGCGATGACGAAGGCGAGTCGTTGCTCGGGCCACGCCGGATCCAGGGGCACGTAGCTGCCACCAGCCTTCACGACACCGAGCATGGCGACCACGAGCTCCGTGCTTCGCGGCAGGAGCAGGCCCACGCGAGGCTCCGACCCCAGTCCCCGGGCCAGGAGGTGGCGCGCGAGCTGGTTGGAGCGTGCTTCGAGTTCCGCGTAGCTGAGCCCGTGGCCCTGGTGAACCACTGCCACGGCGTCGGGTCTGGCCCGCGCGTGCGCGGAGATGCGCTCGTGGAGCGTGGTCTCGGACGGGTACTCGGCGCGGGTGTCATTCCAGGAGACGAGCACCTGGTGTCGCTCTGCCTCGGACATCAGCGGCAGTGCGGAGAGCCGGCGCCCCGCGTCTTCCACCACGCCGCGCAGCAGGCGCTGGAAGTGGTCGACCAGTCGCCGCGCGGTGTCCGGGGTGAAGAGGTCCAGGCTGTACTCGAGCTGCCCCGCGAGGGCTCCCGCGCGTTCCATCAGCGAGACGGTGACGTCGAACTTGGAGGTGTTCGTCGCCGTCTGAAGAAGGTCCACGCTCAGGCCCGGCAGCGCTGGCGGCTGCAACGGAGCGTTCTGGAGCACGAACACCGACTGGAACACGGGCGTGCGCGACAGGTCGCGCTCTCCGCCCAGGGCCTCGACGAGTCGATCAAAAGGCACGTCCTGATGAGCGAAGGCCGCGAGGGACTCCTCGCGCACCCGGCCCACCAGCTCCACGAAAGTCGGGTCGCCCGCGAGCTGTGCCCGCAGCGCGAGCGTGTTGACGAAGAAGCCAATCAGCCCCTCCAGCTCCGGACGCGTGCGATGGGCCACGGGAGTGCCCACGCAGAAGTCCGTCTGGCCGGAGTACCGCGCGAGCAGGGTCTGCCAGGTGGCGAGCAGCACCATGAAGAGCGTGGCGCCCTCGGACTGGCCCAGCTTCTCCAACTGGGAGACCAGGTCACCCGGCACGGTGAAGAACTCTGTCGCGCCGCGCGAGCCGCGCACGGCGGGACGCGGGAAGTCCGTCGGCAGTTCGAGGACGGGGGTCCCCTGGACGTGCGCGCGCCAGGCTTCGAGCTGGGTGTTCTCGGTCTCGTTCTCCAGCACGCGCCGCTGCCAGGCCGCGTAGTCGGCGTACTGGACCGGGAGCGTGGGGAGGGTGGCCGCGCGGCCCGAGGAGACGGCCGCATAGAGCATGGCGACCTCGCGCACGAGCACGCCCATGGACCAGCCGTCGGAGACGATGTGGTGCATGCACAGCAGGAGCAGGTGCTCCTCGGCTCCCAGTCGGAGCAGCGCCGTGCGCAGCAGGGGGCCGTGCTCCAGGTCGAACGCGTGGTGCGCCTCCTCGGAGACGCGGTGCTCCACGGCAGCCTCGCGCGCGGAGGACTCCAGAGTGCTCAGGTCCTCGACCGTCAGGGGCCAGGCCTCGGGCGCCGGGTGGATGAGCTGCACGGGCTGGCCATCGCGCGAGGCGAACGTCGTCCGCAGGGGCTCGTGCCGACGGACGACCTCCGCGAAGGTCCGACGCAGGGACTCGACGTCGAGTCGTCCCGTCAGCCGAAGGGCCACGGGGATGTTGTACGCGGCCTGTCCGGGCTGGAGCTGCTCCAGGAACCAGAGGCGCTGCTGCGCGAAGGACACGGCGAGCGCGTCCACCGTTCCGGAGCGAGTCAGGCGCTCCAGGGGCACGCTCTCGCTCGGTGTCGGAGCCGAGCCTTGTAGCGGAGCGATGCGCTCGGAGAGCCGTTCGACGGTGGGCGCTTCGAAGAGGGCGCGAAGGGACAACGAGACGCCGAGCTGAGCGCGCAGCCGCGTCACCACCTGCGTGGCCAGCAGCGAGTGTCCACCGAGCGCGAAGAAGTCATCCCGGGCCCCCACGCGGGAGTGCCCCAGCACCTCGGAGAAGATGCGAGCGATGGCCTCCTCGGTGGGGTTTCTCGGCGCGAGGTATTCGTCCTCGATGACGGAGCGGTCCGCTTCCGGAGCGGGCAGCGCGCCACGGTTCACCTTGCCACTGGGAGTCAGCGGCAGCGACGGCAGCACGACGAAGGCCGACGGCACCATGTGCGGCGGCAAACGCTCCATGAGCGACTGCCGGATGCGCGCCACTTCGCGAGCACTCCGGGCCCCGCGCAGCGGGTCGTTCGCGAGTCGCGACACGGGCGCGAGGTCACCGGCCGCCTCCGGGGTGAGGTCGAGTCGAGTGGCCTCACCGGGCCGTGAGAACACCACGTCCAGGGCGCCGTCCGCATGCGCGCCGGCCCAGCTCACCCGGACGTCGTAGCCGATCACTCCGCCCAGGGCATAGAGGTCCTCCGGCTCCACGCCTCGTGAACCGGGCCAGTCGCGGAGCACTTCGCGCAGCGCGCCCACGTGCGGCGGCCGGCCGGAGCCGGAGAGCAGCGCGACCAGGCGCGTGTCATCGAGCACGCGGGCGTTGGGCAGGCCGCGCACGGCCAGCATCGAAGGCTGGGCTTCGAGCTTCTGGCGCAGAGGCTCCAGCGACAGGTTGCTTCCATCCACCCAGTCAGGACGCGAGGCCGCGGCGGCCTCGCCCACGTGGAGGATGACCTCGTAGCGGAAGCGGCTCAGCTCGTTGTCGTAGCGACCGTGTTTGGGCAGGACCTCCACTCGGGAGATGCCCGGCACCCGCGCGGGCAGCGAGGTGAAGTACGTGGGCGAGAGGACCAGCTCCTCCTCGGCCAGCACGTCTCGCTGCACGCGGTACTGGAGTTGCGGCGTCGACAGGTTGGGCGGCGCGCGGTGCAGGCGCACCGAGGCACGGAAGGACTCCAGCAGCTCCAGGTTGCGCACGTCGCCCAGGAAGATGCGGCCCCCGGGCTTGATCACCTTCACCGCTCCGCTCAGGACCTGGAGCAGGTAGTCGCCGCTCGGGAAGTACTGGATGACGGAGTTCAGGATGACGGTGTCGAACGAGTGGGGCTCGATGCCAGACAGGTCATCCACGCTTCGATGCAGCAAGGAGACGGAGCGAAGGGAGTCGCCCAGTCGTTCCTTCTGCTGCTCGATGCGATCCAACGCGGGCCGGGCGAAGTCCACGCCCCAGTACGCCTCGCACCGAGGCGCCAGCCGGTACAGCAGGAGGCCCGTGCCGCAGCCCAGCTCCAGCACCCGGCGAGGACGCAGGGCGAGGATCTGCCGCACCGTGGTGTCCACCCACTCGCGCATCTGCGGCGCGGGGAGCGGCCCACCGGTGTAGCTGTCATTCCAGCCGGAGATGTCGAAGGTGGGGTCCTCGCTGCGCTCCCCCTGGGCGTAGGTCTCGTCGTAGACGGCCTTCCACTGCGCCGTCTGCTCCACGGTGCCCGAGGAGTCCAGGTCCCCGAGGACAACATACGCCGCCAGGCGCTTGTCTCCCGGCGAGTCCTCGCGGGCCATCACCACGGTCTCTCGCACCGAGGGATGCGTGCTCAACGCCGATTCGATCTCCCCCAGCTCGATGCGGAAGCCGCGAATCTTCACCTGGTTGTCGATGCGGCCCAGGTACTCCAAGTCTCCATTGGCCAGGCGTCGCGCCAGGTCTCCCGCGCGGTACAGCCTGCGTCCGCGCACGGGGCCGAAGCGGTCTTCCACGAAGCGCGCGGAGGTCAGCTCGGGACGCCGCAGGTAGCCACGGGCCACACCCGCGCCACCAACGTGGATTTCTCCCGGGACGCCCACGGGCACGGGCTGGCCGAGCGCATCCAGCAGGTAGATTTGAAGGTCCGGAATCGGCGCGCCAATCACGCTGGACCAGGGGCGCTCCACGTCCTCCATCCGCACGGGACGGTAGGTGACGTGGACCGTCGTCTCGGTGATGCCGTACATGTTGACGAGCGTCGGACGCGCGTCGCCATGCCGCTCGAACCACGGACGCAGCGCGGCCATGTCCAGCGCTTCACCGCCGAAGACCACGTAGCGCAGGGACAACGTGGGGAGCGGACCGCGCGCGGCGGCCTGTTGCTCGGCATGGATGAGCTGGCGGAACGCGGTGGGCGTCTGGTTGAGGACGGTCACGCGCTCGTCCACGAGCAGCCGATGGAAGGCCTCGGGAGAGCGGCTCACCCAGTACGGCACCACCACCAGCCGGCCGCCGTAGAGCAGCGCGCCCCAGAGTTCCCACACTGAGAAGTCGAACGCGTAGGAATGGAACAGCGTCCACACGTCCTCGGGTCCGAATTGGAACCACGCGTCGGTGGCGGTGAAGAGGCGCACGACGTTGTCGTGCCGCACCATCACGCCCTTGGGGCGCCCCGTGGAGCCGGAGGTGTAGATGACGTAGGCGAGGTCGCTCGGGGCGTTGCAGCGCGGCGGGCGAGGCGCGGGGGTGGAGTCGGACGGCTCGGTGTCCAGACGCACCACGGCGGCACCGGGCGCGGGCACGCGGTCCTCCAGCGAGGTCTGCGTGATGAGGACGGGGGCCTGCGCGTCCTCCAGCATGAACGCGAGGTTCTCCCGGGGATACGACGGGTCCAGCGGCAGGTACGCACCGCCAGCCTTGAGGATGCCGATCAGGGCCACGACGAGGTCCAGCCCGCGCTCCAGGCACACTCCGACGAGGACGTCGGGGCCCACGCCATGGCGCAGCAGCACCTGGGCCAGCCGGTTCGCGCGTGAATCCAGATCGCGGTACGTCAGGTGACTGGACTCGAACGTGGCTGCGACGGCGTCCGGCGTGCGGTCCACCTGCGCCTCGAAGCGCTCCACCAGCGTGCTGTCGCTCGGCGACTCGGTGCGGGGGTTCCAGGCGTGCAGCACGTGCTGACGCTCGGCCTCTGTCATCAAGGGCAGCTCGGCGATGCGCTGGCCGGGAGCGTCCACCATGCCGCCCACCACCACTTCGAGGTGGCCGAGCAGCCGGTCGATGGTCTCCGCATCGAAGAGGTCCGACGCGTACTTGCAGCCGATGAGCAGGCCGTCGGGCCCGTGCGCGGCCTCGAACGTCAGGTCCAGCTCGGTGGTGCGGTTGTCCAGCAGCGACACGCCCAGCGTCAGGCCGTTGCCGACGGCCAGGTCGCGCGGAATGTCGTAGTCGTCGAGGACGAAGGCGACGTTGTACAGCTCGCGCCGCTGCGAACCGGGCTGCACGGCCGCGAGCACGTGGTCGAACGGGCAATGCCCGTGGGCCAGCGCGCCCAGGGTGCTCTGCTTCACCGCCGCGAGCAGCCCCGTCACGGTGGACTCGGACGGGAGCCGTACGCGCAGAGGGATGAAGTTGGTGCAGTCGCCCATCAGCCCGCGAATGCCGGGGACCTCGCGGCCGGAGATGGCGGAGCCGAGCACGAAGTCGGCCTGTCCGCTCCAGCGATGCAGCACGGTGGACAGCGCGGCGACCACGCTCATGAACGGCGTGACGCCTTCACGTCGGCCCAAGGCATGGAACTGCGCCATCAGCGCCGCGGGCAACAGCCGCGAGCGGCGCGCACCGTGGAACGAGAGGCGCTGCGGCCGAGGTCTGTCGGTGGGAAGGGCGAGCAGAGAGGGGGCCTCCGCGAGCGCCTGCTTCCACCACGTCAGCTCCTTCCGGAGTGCCTGGGGCGTGAGGTGTTCACGCTGCCACGCGGCGAAGTCTCCGTACTGGAGCGCCGGCTCGGACAGGGGCGAAGGTTGTCCCGCGCTGAAGGCCCCGTAGAGGGTGGCCAGCTCGCGCGCCATCAGGCCCACGGTCCAGCCGTCGGCCACCAGGTGGTGTACGGAGACGACGAGGGCATGGTCCTCGGCCGCGAAGCACACGAGGCTGAAGCGAAGCAGCGGACCCGTCGCCGGGTCCATGGGACGTTGGCCATCTCGTACGGCCACGGCATCCAGCACGGAGGCGCGGTCCGCGAGGTCATCGGCGTCAGTGACGACTCGCTCGATGGCCACGGGCGTCGGTGCGTGGACGTGCTGGAGCAGCTCACCGTCCTTCGAGGTGAGCGTGGTCCGCAGCACGTCGTGGCGACGGACCAGTTCGTTCAGCGCGCGCTCCAGCGCGGCCGTGTCCAGGTGTCCCCGCAACGTGAAGGCGAGGGGGATGTGGTAGGCGGTCGAGGCCGGTTCGAGCTGTTGGATGAACCAGAGTCGCTGCTGCGCGAAGGAGGCCGGCAGGGGCCCTGTGTTCGCGCTGCCCCGCGCCACCGGACCGGAACGCGGTGCGAGCGAGCCCTGGGCCCCCGTCGAAACCTCTCTGATGAGGCCCCGGAGGCTGACGTCCTGAAGCAGCGTGGCGGCGGAGATGCGCGCGCCCAGGCGCTTCTCGATGCGCACCTGAAGGTCGGCCGCGCCCAGGGAGTCCATCCCCAGTCGGGTCAACGGAGCATCCAGGTCCACGGTGCCAGCGGAGGCACCCAGTACGGCGGAGAGTTCCTCGCGAAGCGCGCGCTCCAGCTCCGCGGAGGACAAGCCCGAAGTCCTCGCGGATGGTTCCACGAGCGCGCCAGCGGAAACCGCCACGTCGGCGCTCGCGGACGGCGCGGTGCCGGACTGAGCGGCCACACCGACACCCACCGTCGATGCCGTGCCGGGCTGAGTGGCCACGCCGACGCCCACCGTCGATGCGGTTCCGGACTGTGCGGCCACGCCGACGCCCATCGTCGACGCGGTGCCGGACTGAGCGTCCGCGGTCCCACCAACGTTCACGGACGAAGCGGTGCCCAGCAGCGACGACCCGGTTGCTCGAGGCTCCCTCTCAACGACCCCAGCGGTTGCATCCCGAGTCGTCCCAGGTGCGCCCCCGAGGTTCAGGTCCGAGCGCCACAGCACGGGCAGCTCGCCCGAGGCCAGGCCCGCCCGGCAGGCGAAGCGCTGGATCTTCCCGCTCGACGTCTTCGGGATGGAGCCGGGCGGAAGCAGTGCCACCGTCCTGGGTTGGACCTCCAGCTCACGGGCAATGCCCTGCCGCACCGAGTCCGCCACGGCGGTCAGCGCCTCGGTGTCTCCCGACTCCGCAAGCTCGCGCGCTACCTCCGCGACCACCGCGAGGGCCTCACCCTCCGGCGTCTCGATTCCGAAGGCCGCCACGCCACCGGGCCGCACGCGCCGATGCGCGCGCTCCACCACGGCCTCCACGTCCTGCGGGTACAGGTTCCTACCCCGCAGGATGATGAGGTCCTTGCGACGCCCGGTGACGATGAGCTGCCCGTCATCGAGGAGCAGTCCCAGGTCCCCCGTGCGCAGATAGGCAGGTCCGTCCTCGGCGCCCACGGGGCGTGCCTGGAACGTCTCCTGCGACTGCTCGGGCTTGTGCCAGTAGCCCAGCGCCACACTGCCGCCGGACACCCAGATTTCGCCCACTTCACCCGGAGCCCGCTGCACCTTCGTCTCGGGATCGACGATGAGCAGCCGCTGCTCGGCCAGCGTCGCACCGCAGCTCACATGCGCGCGGACGCCCGGGGTCTCCGGAGATGCGAGGACAGCGGTGCCACGAGACAGCGAAGCCTCGTCGAGCACGTGCACGCGAGGAACGCGGCCCTTCTGCTCACCGGTGACGATGAGCGTGCCCTCGGCCAGCCCATAGCAGGGATAGAACGCCTCGCGACGGAAGCCCGCCGGAGCGAACACCTCCGCGAAGCGGTCCAACGTCGCGGCTCGAATGGGCTCCGCTCCGCAGAACGCCACTTCCCACGAACTCAAGTCGAGCGCCTTCACATCCTCGGAGGTGGCGCGACGCGCGCACAACTCGAAGGCGAAGTTCGGGCCTCCACTGACGGTGCCCCGGAAGCGGGACACGGCCTCCAGCCAGCGCATGGGACGCTGGAGGAAGGACATCGGTGACATCAACGCCACGGAGAAGCCGCCGAACAGCGGCTGGAGGATGCCGCCAATCAGCCCCATGTCGTGGTACGGCGGCAGCCAGATGACGCCCACGCTGTCGCGGCGCACCTGGAACGCACCGGAGATGAGCCCCAGGTTGTGCAGCAGGTTGGCGTGGGACAGCATCACGCCCTTGGGCGTCCCCGTGGAGCCCGACGTGTACTGGAGGAACGCCAGCGTGTCGGAGCCAAGGTCGGGCTCGCGCCACGCGTCCTCGCCGCCCACGGGCAGGTCATCCGTGGACAACCACTGGAGCGCTCGGAAGTCCGGCGCCTGTTCGAAGACGAAATCCGCCAGGCCCAGGATGCCCGACGTGGTGAGTACCACCGTCGCCTCCGCGTCCTGGATGATGGCGCGCAAGCGGGGAAGGGTGCGCTCGAGCCGCGTCGGGTCCGGCGGATAGGCGGGCACCGCCACCGCGCCCGCATACAAGCAGCCAAAGAAACCCGCGAGGTAGTCGAGCCCCGGCGGATAGAGCAGCAGCACTCGCTGGCCCACGGCCCCACGCGCTTGCAGCGCGGCGGCGATGCGACGTGCCTGGCGCTCCAGCTCGGGTGCGGTCAGCGCGGCTTCGTCGCCGTCCGACTCTCCGAGGAAGGTGTAGAGCGGCTGCCGCGACGACTCTCCGACTGCGCGCACACGGAGGGCGTCATTGAGGATTCGAAAGGGAGCATGCATGGGGTGTGGAGCTCGTCCGGGCTGATTGCGGCCGGCGGCTTAATAACAGGCGAGGCCGACAATCGCGGGCCTCAACGACTACCCACATGCATCTTCATTCCCAGCGTGAAAGTGGAAGGACGACTGATCCACTCTCAGCAAGAAATCGAGACTCAGGCCCTACCGAACAAGCCTTTGAGCCATCGCACGAAGCCTCGCGACTTCGCGCTCACCAAGGCCGGTACCGCGTGGACGTTGGATTGCGGCGCGGCTGTGACCTTCGGAGGAGCGATTCGTGGGGCCGAGGTAGTTGTCACGCCCGCAGGAGCCCTCATCGGCGCCGGACTGGCGGTGCCTGTTCCCGTCGTGCTCACGGTGCGCGTCGGCGTGGAGCCCGTCGCCTGTGCCGCGGCGGCCGTTCCTTCGGCGTCCAACTGGGCGAGCTTCGCCTTCACGGCGTCGGGCGTGTCGCGCGTGGAGAAGGTGCTCGTCACCTCGCGCCCGGAGGAGGACTCGCGCGCGGTGACCTTCAACAGTGACTCGTTGTTCACCTCGAACGTCACCGACACCTGCACGGCGCCACGCGGGAGCTTGGGCAGTCCCGCGAGCTTCAGCGTGCCCAGGTACTCGTTGTCGGACGCCTTGTCGGAGTCGCCCTGGAACACGGTGAGCTCCAGCTCCGTCTGGCCGTCGCGGTGCGTGGAGAGGGTGTAGCTCTTGGTGGAGGGCAGCGAGGTGTTGCGCTCCAGCACGGGCTTGAAGCGTCCACCGGGCAGGCCCACGCCAATAGCCATGGGGAGCACGTCGATGAGCACCACGCCCTCGAGCTGCCCCAGGCTGTGCGCCAGGAGCGCGGCCCCCAGGGCCACCGCTTCGTCGGGGTGGACGCCCTTGCTCGGCGGCTTGCCGAAGAAGCGGGTGATCTTCTCGTGCACCAGCGGGAAGCGACTCTGGCCTCCGACGAGGATGACCTCGTCGATGTCCTTGGGGCCCAGGTTCTTCACCCGGAGGACCTCCTCGCAGACCTGGACGGTGCGGTCGACGAGCCCTTCCGTCAGCTCGATGAGCTTCTGCCGCGTGAGCGTGACGTCCAGGTCGTACGGCTTGTCCTCGATCATCGTGACGAAGGCCACATGCACCCGCATCTCCGAGCGCTCCGACAGCGCGCACTTCGCGCGCTCCGCCGCGTCGTTGATGCGCTGCATGGCCACCCGGTCGCCCTGGAAGGCCCGGCCCGTCTTCTTCTGAAACTCCTCCAGCAGGTACGCGACGATGGCGTTGTCGAAGTCGATGCCACCCAGGAAGGTGTCGCCGCCGGTGGAGATGACCTCGTAGACGTTGTCGGCCAGCTCCAGCACGGACGCGTCGAACGTGCCACCGCCCAGGTCGTACACCAGCACGCGCTGGTTGAGCTTGCGGCCGTAGCCGTACGCGAGCGCCGCGGCGGTGGGCTCGTTGAGGATGCGCTCGACGTAGAGCCCCGCGAGCTTGCCGGCCTCGCGCACCGCGTGGCGCTGGTTGTCGTTGTAGTACGCCGGGACGGTGATGACGGCGCGGGACACGGGCTGGCCCAACTGGTTCTGGGCGACTTCGCGCACCTCGCGCAGGATGAGCGCGGAGATCTGCTGGAGCGTGTAGACGCGGTCCGACAGCTTCACGCCCGCGTCACCGTTCTCTCCCGCGGTGATCTCGTAGTGGAACTTGTCCTTGATGGCCCCGACGATGGCCGACTCGTACGCGCGCCCCACCAGGCGCTTGGCGCCGTACACCGTGTGCCGGGGGTTGGTGAGCATCTGCCCCTTGGCGGGGTGGCCCACCACCAGCTTGCCGCGCGTGTTCACGGCGATGATGGAGGGCACCGTGTTGTGGCCCTCGCGGCTGTTGAGCACCCCGGGCTTGCCGTTGCGCACATAGGCGGCACACGAGTTCGTCGTGCCCAGGTCGATGCCAATCACCACACCCGCGCGCTTGGGCTCCGCCGTGTTCAGGTCCAACGCCGCGTCCGACATCATCGTCGCGGGCACCGGGGCGACTCCGCCCGGAGGGGGGGCGACCTGGGCGGCGACGACCTGGGGATTCGCCTGCCGTGGCGGAGGTGGGACGGTGTAGTCCGGAGCACCCACGCCCGTGGGGACCGGGGGCGCGTCCGACTGGGCGTGGGGCAGGGCGGCGACCGCCGAGTCGAGGAAGCGGCGCGTCTGGGGGTCCATCCCCAGGAAGCGCAGGCCCATGCCCACCACGCCCTGGCCTCCCTGCCCGGTGACGAAGTGGACCACGGCCTGCGCGTGGATGAGCCGCTCGCCGCTCGCCAGCCGAAGGTCCAGCGTGACGGCCGTCCCCGGAGGCTTCACCGCGCGAGCGCGCAGGTAGATGCCACCCCGGGTGACGTTGCCGCCGTACTTCGCCAGGAACTCCTCCGGCGTCGCGAATGGCAGCTTCACGACCAACCCGACCGCCGCCTGATTCGATTCCGTCAAAGCCCGGTTCCTGAGACGTGAGTGAAAAGCCCGGTCGGATTATCGCTTGAAGTGCGAGTGAACGGGCGTCAAAAAGTCCACCCTTCCAGGTTGCGTGGGGACAACGTACCTCGTATGGAACCGCACCCTCGGGGCGCTGGTGCCTCGTGGGCCCTTCGCCCCGGGAGCGCCGCCCATGTTGAACCCCGAGATCCGGCTCGCACTCACCTTCGATGACGTCCTCCTGGTGCCCGCCGAAAGTTCGGTTGTCCCCAAGGATGCGGACCTGTCGACCCGCCTCACGCGCAACCTTCGCCTGAACATCCCGCTCCTGTCGGCGGCGATGGACACGGTGACGGAGTCGCGCACCGCCATCGCCATGGCGCAAGAGGGCGGCATCGGTGTCATCCACAAGAACATGACCCCCGAGCAGCAGGCGCTCGAGGTGACCAAGGTCAAGAAGTTCGAAAGTGGAATGGTGGTGGACCCCGTCACCATCGACCCCGAGGCCCCGCTGGGCCGCGCCATCGAGCTGATGCGGCACCATGGCGTGTCGGGAATCCCCGTGGTGAAGGGGCGTCGCCTCGTCGGCATCGTCACCAGCCGCGACGTGCGCTTCGAGACCAACCTCACGCAGAAGGTCGAAGCGGTGATGACGCGCAAGCTCGTCACCGGCCGCGAGGGCATCATCCAGGGGGATGCGCAGAAGCTGCTGCACGAGCACCGCATCGAAAAGCTGCTCATCGTCAACGACGACTTCGAGCTGCGCGGCCTCATCACCATCAAGGACATCGAGAAGCGCAGGACGAACCCGAACGCGGCCAAGGACGGAAAGGGGCGCCTCCTGTGCGCCGCCGCCGTGGGCGTGTCTCCGGACCGCGAGGCGCGCATCGACGCGCTGGTAAAGGCGGGCGTGGACGTCATCGTCGTCGACACCGCGCACGGCCACTCCAAGGGCGTGGTGGACGGGGTGCGGGACACGCGCAAGAACTTCAAGGGCTTCGAGCTCATCGCCGGCAACGTCGCCACCGCCGAGGCCACCCGCGCGCTCATCCAGGCGGGCGTGGACGCGGTGAAGGTGGGCATCGGCCCCGGCTCCATCTGCACCACCCGCGTCGTCGCCGGCGTGGGTGTGCCGCAAGTCACCGCGGTGGATGACTGCTGCCGCGAGGCGGAGAAGCACGACATCCCCATCATCTCGGATGGCGGCATCAAGTACTCGGGCGACATCGTCAAGGCGCTCGCGGCCGGAGCCAGCACGGTGATGATCGGCTCGCTCTTCGCCGGCACCGAGGAGGCCCCCGGAGACGTCATCCTGTACCAGGGCCGCAGCTACAAGAGCTACCGGGGCATGGGCAGCCTGGGCGCGATGAAGCAGGGCGCCAAGGACCGCTACTTCCAGTCGGACGTGGACGCGGTGAAGCTCGTTCCCGAGGGCATCGAAGGCCGGGTGCCGTACAAGGGCACGCTCGCGATGAACGTCCACCAGATGCTGGGCGGCATCCGCAGCGGCATGGGCTACGTGGGCTGCGGCACCATCGACGAGCTGCGCAAGAACGCGACCTTCGTGCGCATCACCTCGGCGGGCCTCAAGGAGAGCCACGTCCACGACGTCATCATCACCGAAGAGGCTCCCAACTACCGCGTGGAGTAAGGCGCGCCGTCGGGCGAATCCCGGAACGAAAAGAGGGCCCACGCCAGGCGGCGGGGCCCTCGGTTGTTTCGGCCGGGAAGGCGGCTACTTGCGGCCCTTGCGACCGCCGGAGCCGGAGTCCTCGGAGGACGGCGACGCGGCGGAGATCTTCCCCTCGGCGCCGGCCACGCGGCTGAGCAGGGCGTCCTTGTCGTCGGGCTCCAGCGTTTCAATGGCCTGGCGCAGGGTGTTGAAGTCGAGCCGGGCGATGGTGACGGTGTTGCCGCCCTTGATCTCCTGCACGGTGGGCACCATCACCAGCTCGCGCATGTAGGTCTCGAACTCCACCTTCACGTCGGCCGTCTGCTGGATGCAGGTGTCCCGTGCATTGACGATCTGCTGGCTGCCCTCGCGGTAGCTCAGGTCCGGGTTGCGGTTCATCGCCTCCTCGAACGTGGTGGTCCGCTTGCGCAGCGAGGAGTACAGCTCGATGTAGTCGACGAGGCGGTCCGTCTCGGGGCGATTGACGTTGCGGGCCTTGCCCAGTGCGTCGGTGGTGTCGTCACAGGTGAGCTTCTGGAGATCGGAGACCCCTGGCGTGTCTTTGACAGCCAGGTTCTGGGTCTCGCGGTCCAGTCGCTCGTCGGAGGAGATTTCCTTCACGCATCCAGAGGCGGAGAGGAACAAGAGGGTCGCAGCAGTGGAAGCGGACAGGCGGCGGAGCATCCGGACCTCGAACAATTGAGGGGACTTGGGCGTTGCTTTCCGGAAGTTTGTAGCGATAAGGGCCCCCAGCCGTCAACGACGCCCCTTGGAGAACCTCCGGTGGACCTGCACGCCGAGAAGATCCTGATCCTCGATTTCGGGAGTCAGTACACCCAGCTCATCGCCCGGAGGGTGCGCGAACTGGGCGTTTATTGCGAAATCCACCGCCCGGACCTCCCGGCGGAGGATATCCGCCGCTATGCCCCCCGGGGCATCATCCTCTCCGGAGGCCCGGCGTCCGTGGAGGCGCCTGGTTCCCCCCGGTGTGACCCGTTCGTCTTCGAGGCGGGCGTGCCCGTCCTCGGCATCTGCTACGGCCTCCAGCTCACCGCCAAGCTCCTGGGCGGGCGCATTGACCGGGGCGCACACCGTGAGTTCGGCAACGCGGAGGTCGAAGTCCTGGCCCCCCGCGGGCCCTTCTCGGAGTTCAAACCCGGAGACCGGGTCCAGGTGTGGATGAGCCACGGAGACCGGGTGGAGGAGCTTCCGCCCGGTTTCGAGGCCATTGGTCGCAGTGGCAATTCGCCCTTCGCTGCGGCGGCCCACCAGACCAAGCCCTTCTACGGCCTCCAGTTCCACCCGGAAGTCGTACATACCCCGCAAGGCAAGGCCATGCTGCGCGCCTTCCTCTTCAACGACTGCAAGGTGAGCGGCTCGTGGACGATGAAGGGCTTCATCGACGAGGCGGTGGCCACCATCCGCCGCCAGGTGGGTGAGCAGGGCCGGGTCATCTGCGCGCTGTCCGGCGGCGTGGACAGCTCCGTGGCCGCGCTGCTGCTCCACCGCGCCATCGGCCCCCGGCTCCAGTGCATCTTCGTGGACAACGGGGTGCTGCGGCAGGGGGAGCGCGCCCAGGTGGAGGGGCTCTTCGTGGACCGCTTCCACGTCCCGCTGAAGACGGTGGATGCGCGGGCCCGGTTCCTGGACGCGCTGGCCGGCGTGACGGACCCGGAGAAGAAGCGGAAGATCATCGGCCGCGAGTTCATCGCCGTGTTCGAGGAGGCCTCGCGCGACATCCAGGACGCCGGGTTCCTGGCACAGGGCACGCTGTACCCGGACGTCATCGAGTCCGTCTCGTACAAGGGCCCCTCCGTCACCATCAAGAGCCACCACAACGTGGGCGGCCTGCCGGAGACGATGAAGCTCAAGCTGGTGGAGCCGCTGCGCGAGCTGTTCAAGGACGAGGTCCGCGCCCTGGGCCGCGAGCTGGGGCTGCCCGAGGACATGGTGAACCGCCAGCCGTTCCCCGGTCCCGGCCTGGCCATCCGCGTGCTGGGTGAAGTCACGGAAGCCCGCCTGGAGCTGGTGCGCCGCGCGGACGCCATCGTCCAGGAGGAGATTCGCGCCGCGGGGCTCTACAAGGAGCTGTGGCAGGCCTTCGCCGTGCTGCTGCCCGTGCAGAGCGTGGGCGTCATGGGCGACGAGCGCACCTACGAGTCCACCTGCGTGCTGCGCGCCGTCACCAGCGTGGACGGCATGACCGCAGACTGGGCCCGGCTGCCGTACCCCGTGCTGGAGCGCATCTCCACGCGCATCACCAACGAGGTGCGTGGCATCAACCGCGTCGCCTACGACGTGTCCTCCAAGCCCCCGGCCACCATCGAGTGGGAGTGAGCCGGGAGTAGGGTGCCCGCTGGAAACGCGAAAGAGGCTGCCTGGCGAACGTGCCCAGGCAGCCTCTTCGTGCTTCAGGGGTCCGGGGGTTGAGCCCGGGCCCCTTCAGGCGGGGTGAATCACCCGGCCGGCTTCGTGGGGACCGAGGGAATCTTGGTGCTGCCCGGACGCAGCTCCTCGAGCACCCGGGTGGCGCCGTAGATCTTCTTCAGCGACTCGATGATGGCGTCGCTGTGCACGGCCACGGTGCGGTTGACGGACTCGTCGAAGCCGTACTCACCGCCCAGGGACTGGATGTTGCCGTCGAACACCAGGCCGACGATCTCCGCGTCCTTGTTGATCATCGGGGAACCGGAGTTGCCGCCGATGATGTCGTTGCTGGTGACCAGGTTCATCGCCGTGGCGCCGTCGAGCAGCTTCTCCGACTTCAGCCAGGAAGGCGGAAGGGCGAAGGGCTCCTCGCCCGTGGCGTGCTCGAACGTCCCGGCCATCTGGGTGACGGGCTCCACCTTCTTGCCGTCCTCCATGTAGCCCTTCACCGAGCCGTAGGACAGGCGCAGGCTGAACGTCGCGTCCGGGTACTGGTTGGTGCCGTAGGCCTCGAACTTCGCCTTGGCGACCAGCTCCGCGTTCTTCTTGATGACCGCGTCGATGTTCTCCTCGTAGTTCTTGCGGACCGCGCGGCCATCCGCGTCGAGCGCGAGGGCCAGCTGGATCATCGGGTCCTTCGAAGCGGCGATGGCCGCCTTGCCGCCGTCGAGCAGGCCCTTGCGCACGGCCACGTCACAGACCTTGGAGCCCTTCACGTCCTTGAGGACACAGAGCTTGGAGCCCTTGACCAGCCGGGCCGCCAGCTTCTCGGGGGACTCCTTGCCCAGGACCTTCTTGACGAACGGGTGGTTGGAGCCGAGCTCCTCGCGCATCTTCGTCAGGCCGAACGACAGGCGCATGATCTCCAGCTCCGGGTAGATGGGCGCCGGGCTGAGCAGCCCGGCCGTGAGGGCCGGCACGTTGGCCTGGTTGAACTCACGCAGGCGCTGGCCGTTCTCCTTGGGGAGCTCCTCGGAGGCGCGCACCAGCGTCTTGGCGATGCTGTACAGGCTGGAGGACAGGCCGTTGCCCTGCTCGACGAAGGCCAGGTCCTTGCGGACGTTGACGAGCTGGCCCTGCGCCTTGGCGATCTCATCCCACGCCGCGCCGTACTTCTTCTTCATCTCCGGGTTGGCGTCGACCTTCTTGCGCAGCTCCTGCTCGGCGGCGACCTTCTGGCCGAAGAACTTCTTGTCCTGCAGCGCCTCCAGGCGGCCCTTGGTCGCCTTCAGGCCGTTCTCCACGCCGAAGAGCAGGTTGTTGGAGATGCGCTTCTGCTCGGGGCCGCGCTTCTGGAACTCCGTCACCATGCCGCGCACTTCGGACATCATGAAGAGCATCTTCGGCATGGCCACGTCGCGCTGGTACTCCAGCTCCGCGATGGTCAGCCCGCGCGAGGTGCGGCCGGGGTGGCCGGACACGAAGGTGAGGTCACCCTCCTTGGCGCTCTTCTCGGACCACTTGAAGAAGTTCTCCGTCTTGGCCGGCTTGCCGTCCTGGTAGACGCGCAGGAACGTCACGTCCAGGTCCCACCGGGGGAACTCGAAGTTGTCCGGGTCGCCGCCGAAGAAGGCGATGGCGTGCTCGGGGGCCATCACCAGGCGCACGTCCTGGAAGCGGCGGTACTTGTAGAGGTTGTACTTGCCGCCCTGGTACAGGGTGACGACGTCGCAGCGCACCTTGGCGTCGCCCGCGGAGCACGCCTGCTCCAGCTCGGACATCTTCGCCTTCAGGGCGTCGCTATAAGGCTTGCCGGACAGCCCCGCGGTCGCCTTGTTCAGCGTCTCGGTGACGTCGGTGATCTGCTCCAGCTGGTTGATCTCCATCGCCGGGCACTGCGTCTCCTCGGCTTCGGTCTTCGCGTAGAAGCCGTTGGCGATGTAGTCCTTCTTGGCGCCGGAGAGCTGCTCGATACAGCCGCGAGCACAGTGGTGATTCGTCATCACCAGGCCGTTGGCGGACACGAAGCTGGCGGAGCAGCCGCCCGCGAGCCGCGCGGAGGACAGGCGGGCCTTGTCGAGCCACTCCTGCGAAGGCTCGAAGCCGTACTTCTCCTTCACCTTCGCGGACGGGAAGTTGTTGTACGTCCACATGCCTTCGTCGGCCAGCGCGGGGGCGGCGCCGACAAGGGTGGCAATCAGGAACAACCGTTTCATTGGACAGGTCCTTTCCAGGGCCGGGGGTGTCGCGGTTCTGCGGTAACCCACTGCCTCGGTCAACCGGGAAAAAAGCTGGGAAGAATTCCCAACCCCTGGAACATCCAGGCGGCCTGGGGATTCCTCGTCAGTGCGAGGAGTCCTACGAGATGTTGCTGCCCGTGATTGCACGATTCGAGCGGATGACCGCTCCCCAGGGTTGGCTATCGCAGCGCGTCGAGAACCCGCCGCTCCGGGTCGGGTCGCCGTGACTCAGGTGCGCATGGCCACGAGCGGGTCCACGCGGGTGGCGCGGCGCGCGGGGAACCAGCAGGCCAGCAGGGCGACGAGGGCGAACAGGGTAGCCACGGCGCCGAAGGTGAGGGGATCCGTGGCGGTGATTCCGTGGAGCTGGCTTTCGAGCAACCGGGTCAGCGCCAGGGAGCCCACAAGCCCTAGGACGATGCCCAGTCCCGCGAGCCTCGCTCCCTGGCCGAGCACGAGTCGGAGGACGTCTCCGGGCCGTGCCCCGAGCGCCATGCGGATGCCGAGCTCCCGCGTCCGCTGCGAGACGAGCAGCGAGATGACGCCATAGAGGCCGTAGGTGGACAGCACCAGGGCGAGCGCCGCGAAGCCGCCGAGCAGGCACAGCACGAGCCGCCGGAAGCCAAGCGACTGGGAGATGACCTGGTCCATGGTGAGGGCACGGAAGACGGGCAGGCTCGAGTCGACCCGGCGCACGGCCTCGCGGACCGAGGGCAGCAAGGTCTCCGGTGGCACCGAGGTTCGAGCGACGAGCACCAGGCTGTCGTCGCCCCAGGGCCGGCCGTAGGGGACGTGGAGCTCGGCCAGCGGCGTCTTGTCCAGGCCGGCCTGTCGCACGTCGCCCACGACGCCGATGATGGTGTGGGCCCCGGTGCCGAGTCGGAGCTGGCGGCCCAGGGCGTTGCCGTCCGGGAAGTGCCGGCGCGCGAGCGTCTCGTTGATGATGACCGTGGCGGGCTGACCGGGGGCCGCGTCGACGGTGGTGAAGTCGCGGCCTTGCTTGAGCGGGATTCCCACCGTGCCGAAGAAGCCGGGGCTCGTGGAGCGGCGCTCGGCCCTCGGTTCCGAGCCGGCCTCCGGGGGCGGTTCGCCCTCGATGACATAGCGGGCGTTGTTCCATGCGCGCTGGATGGGCAGCAGCGACGTCATTCCCACGGCGCTCACCCCGGGCAGAGCTCGCACCTGGTCGAGGATGGGCTCCAGCAGGGTGCTCGGCACGTTTCCGTCCAGGCCCTGATCGGTGAAGAAACGGCTGTCGGGGATGGCGATGTGCAGCGTGAGCAGTTGCTCCGGAGCGAGCCCAGGGGACGTGCCGAGGAGCTGGAAGAAGCCCCGGCCCAGGAGGCCCGCGCCCACGAGGAGCACCAGACAGACCGCCAGCTCCACGACGACCAGCGTGGACCGGAGGCGTCGGCCGCCCTGGATGGGGGCCCCGCGAAGGTCGAGCCGGGAGACCTGGAGCGCGGGAAGCAGTCCGAAGGCCAGGCCGCTCAAGATGGAGATGGCGGCGAGGAACAGGAAGGTCGTCCCATCGAGGGAGACCGCGGCCCGGTGTGGCATCGACTCGGGGACCACGGCGAGCAGCGCGTCCAGGCCCCAGTGCGCGAGCAGTCCACCCAGGGCGCCACCCGTGAGCGCGAGCAGGAGGCTTTCGACGAGGAGTTGCTGGATGACGCGGGCGCGCGTCGCGCCGAGCGCCACGCGGACGGCGAGTTCCTGCCGGCGGGCACCAGCGCGCGCGAGCAGGATGTTGGCGACGTTGGCGCAGGCGATAAGGAGGACCAGGGCCACGGCGCCGAGCAGCAGCTTCAGTGGGCCGCTCCAGAGCCGCGTCTGGGCCTCGGCGAGCGAGTCGACCCGTGCGGTGCGTTCCTTGAGGGCATCCGGGCCCGCGGCCGCGATTCCGGCGGAGACGGCCTTGAGTTGCTCGTTGGCCGAGTCCAGGGTGATTCCGGGCGCCAGCCGGGCGCGCACGGAGAGCACCGTGGAATAGCGACCGCCACGGGCATCGGGCGGAGCCACCAGCGGCAGCCAGACGTCCATGTCCGGGGCGAACGACTCGGGAATGACTCCGACGACGGTATGCGGGACGTTGTCCAGGAGCACCGTGCGGCCGAGGACGGCGGGATTCGCGCCAAAACGGCGTCGCCAGAGCGCCTCGTTGAGCACCGCGACGGGCTCATGCCCAGGCTGGTCGTCGCCGGGCGCGAAAGTCCGGCCGAGCAACGGGGGGACGCCGTGCACGGTGAAGTAGTCGGCGGTGCCTCGGGTGGTTTCCAGGCGCTCGGAGTCGTCGTCCGCGCGGAGAATCGAGCCGCCCACGGTGAACGCCGCCATGTGCTCGAAGGCCCGGGCCTGGTCGCGCCAGTCGAAGAACGTGAGCCAGGAGACCGGGCCGCCTGAGCCTTGGGCGCGCAGTTCGACGAGCGACACGAGCCGCTCGGGTTCGGCGTACGGGAGAGGCCGGAGCAGCACGCCGTGGACCACGCTGAAGATGACGGCGTTGGCGCCGATGCCCAGGGCGAGGCAGAGGATGGCGGCGGCCGCGAAGCCGGGGGCACGTCGGAACGTGCGGAACGCGAAGCGCGCATCCGCGAGCAGGTCGTCGAGGAATCTCATGGGGCTGGTCCGGGAACGCCGTGGTGGAGGTTTGGAAGGCCCCCATCTTTGCCGACCGCCGCGCGCCGATTGCCCGGGAACAGCGGGGAAGAACCCTGGAAAAACGACCCCTGGTTTCCCATTCACTTAGTTTACATAACGCATGTTATCGGACGTATCGATAGAGGGAGGACAGGGGTGAACCGTGGGCCTGGCTGCCTGGATGCCCGCATCGAGTCCTCGCTTCTCGTGGCCACCGTGGCCGCGTACCGTGCCCGGCATGCGTTTCCTCCAACGAACCGCGGTCACCACCGCGTTTTGCTGCGGCCTGCTGGCGCTGACGGGATGCCCGGACAAGACCTCGGGTCCGTCGCCGGATTCTGGCGTCGCCGAAGTTCCCGAGGCGCCCAAGGCCCCGCCGCCGACCACGTTCGCGCTTCGCTCCCAGGTTCCCGATGCGGGCCTCGCGGAGATCTCCCTGGACCCTGGTGAGAAGCCGGTCATCGAGCAGACCTCGACGCTGGAGCTGACCGCGTCACGAGGCCTCCGGAACTACCGGGTCCGGCTCTTCGACGCCGCTGAGCGCGCCATGGTCTCCGACGACGTCGCCGAGGAATCCGACACCGGGCTCGTCTACCGCATCGTCCTGCCCCAGCCCCTGAAGACCGGCTTCGAGTACACCCTGGTCGTCGATGCCCAGACCGGCACCGCGTTCACGGACACCTTGGGCCGCGACGTCGAGGAGCTCCGCACCACGTTCCTGATCGCCGGCGAAAAGGAAAAGCCGGCACCGCCTCCAGCGCCGGCCAAGAAGAAAAAGCGCCGCTAGTCCTGGGCCTCATGGCGGCCCCGAATGTTCCCGGCGCCGCCTCGAATGTTCCGGGCCGCTAGCCCTGGGCCCGCATGAACATTCCAGCCTTGCCGCGAACATCCGGCCCCCGGCTTGCCCCGGTCGCCCCTGAACATTCGGGCTCGCTACCGCGAATATTCGGGCTCCATCCAGCCCGGCCGCCCATCAGCATTCGGGCTCGCTACGGGCCCTCGGCGGCCACCGGAGGCAGTCCCAGCGCGCCCTGAAGCTCCCGGAGCTTCGCCTGGATGACCCGAATGTTCTGGGGCCCCATCCGCAGCAAGTGCTTCTGCGCCCGGCTCAGGCCCTCCAGCTCCGGCGAGGCATAGACATAGAGCGCTCCTTGCGGCTGGACCTCCAGCGCGGCGCCCTCCGGAACCGGAACCGCGAGCAGATGTTGGATGGCTCGGCTCAGCGTCGAATCGAACGTCTGTCCCGGCGGAGCAATCTCGCCATGCGCCTGGTCGATGAGCGGCTTCAAGTCGCGGTACATGCTCTTGGCGACCTGCGCGTCGAAGGTGCCGAACACTCGCGCCACCAGGTCGTAGCGAGCATGGCTTCGCGGGTCGATGGTCACCGACTTGTCCTTGCCCTCGACGACCTGGAATCCATCCGCCGGGCCCAGGAAACCCAGCACCATCCGGGGGCTCACGCCCTCCGCGATGTTGTTCACGGCCGCCGTCACCCGGCGCACCAGATCCTTCTCCTGGAGCCAGCGCTGGAGTTCCGCTTCCTCCGACATCCGGCTCGCCATCTCCCGGACCCGGCCGTCACTCCCCGGAAGCGAAGCCGTCGGTGCTACCGGCGCGGCCACACCTGCGTCCTCGATGATTGGAGCCACCGCGACCACGGGCGGCGGCTCCTTCTCGAAGAGGCCCAGCGCGACGGCGGCCCCTACGCCCACCGCCACCAGCGCGCCGCCAACCAGCGCGGCCTTCTTTCCAGCCGAGCCGCGCTGGGGAACCTCGGAGCTCTCTGTCGGGTCAATCGGGTCGCTCATGGGTTGCGGTCCTCCGTCTCGGGTTCGGTTCACCCTACAAACGACTCCTGGACGCATTCCACGGGCGCGGTGCAACCCATGAGGCCGGTTGTTCACCGGAAGAGAGTCCCAGGGGGGCGAATCGCCGAGGCACCCTGCCCGCCCTGCTCAGGAACTCAGGGAAACTGCTCTTCGGCCCGGACGCGCTCGAGTGTCTGAAGGTCCCGCTCCGTGGGCCCCAGCTCCAGGATGATCCGGCTCACGTCGTACAGCACTTCGCCACGCTCGAACACGGGCAGCCGGGGCACGTCCTGGTTCAAGTCATCGGCGCCGCGGTTGTAGGCCACGTCCATCAGCGTCCGGAGCTGGAAGGAGTCGTAGAGGTTGTATTCCACCAGGAACCGCAGCGCCTCCACGTCGCCGCGCCGCGTATACGCACGCCACAGCAGCACGGCGTCGTAGCCGTTGACGCCCTTCATGTGCGGCGGACGCTCGGCGCCAATCTTTCCTTCGATCTCCTTCAGCCCGCCGCCCAGTCCCAGCCGACGCGTGACGAAGCGCAGATCGATATGCGCGTCCGGCACCGGAAACCGCCCCGCGCCAAAGTAGTTGCGCAGCACCGGCACATCGAACGTGGACCCGTTGAAGGTCACCCACAGCCGCCGCGCCGCCATGGCCTCCGGCAGCGCGTCCATGTTCCGGCCCTGGATGAACACGTGCAGGCCCGTGGCATCGAACAGACTCACCACCGTGGGTGCCTGGGCCTCGCGGCCATCCGTCTCGATGTCGAAGTAGACGGCGTCCTGGTGGAACTCGGGGTACAGCCGCCAGTGCTCACGGGGCGGAATCAGCTCCGCCAGCCGGCGCAAATCCCTCCGCTCCAGCGCCTCACGACCCAGCGCGAGTCGCTCCCGCGCGATGTCGTCCGTCTTCCGGGTGATGGCCACACCCTCGCCGGCCGCCGGATAGTCGTCCCACGTCTTGAAGCCGCGCGCCCAGAGGTCCTTCTCGCGCCAGGGGCCCACGCCGGGGATGTGCTGGAACGTCCGCTGGAGCATCAATCGAGCGCGCCCAACCTTCCCGCCACCAGTTCCTCCAGGAGCGGAATGTCCGCTTCGCAGAAAGGCAGGGACTGCATCTCCCCGGGCGTCCGGAACTCGAGCGCATTCGCGCCCAACGGCTTCGGCTCACCAGAGAGCATCCGCGCCGCGTAGAGCACCAGCTCCACCGTCAGGTCCGGGTACTCGTGGCGGCCTTCCCACAGTCGCCGGCCCACGGAGAGCTCCACATCCAGCTCCTCGCGACACTCCCGGGCGAGCGCGGCTTCGTCCGTCTCGCCAGCCTCCACCTTGCCACCGGGAAACTCCCACAGGAGCGCGCGGCTTCCACCCGGAAGCCGCTGCTGCACCAGGAAGCGCTGGGCGTCGAGGCGACCTGGAATCAGCGCCGCCACCACGCGGACCGTCCGGGTCGCCACCGTGGTCACCCCTTCAGCCCGTTGAAGTCCAGCGAGTAGAGCCATCCGTTGTTGGAGAGCACGAACAGCTTCGAGCCCGCCACGAACGGCGTCGCGGAGACGCCGTCACCGGGGTTCCACGACACGCGCGCCTGGCCCGTCTTCGGGTCCAGGAACAGCAGCGACCGCTGGATGGGAACAATCAGCATTCCCTTGGAGAACACGGGCGTCTGGCCCGACCTTTCGCCCAGGGGGTGCGACCAGAGGAGCCGTCCGTCTTCCGCCAGGTAGGCGTCCACGCGGCCGTCGCCCACGGTGAAGAGCATCTGCCCCTTCGCCAGCAGCCCCGTCATGCCGGACACCGAGCTGGTCCAGACCAGCTCTCCGGACTCCGCCTCCAGCGCGAAGAGGCCGTTCTTGTACGACGCCACGTAGAGCTGCCCGTGGTCATCCAGCGCGGGCGTGGTGTCCACGTCCAGGAACTCGGAGCCGCTTCCCGACAGCGACTTCTCCCAGTTGGCGCCGCCGTCCTTCATGTTCAGCGACACGATGTAGCCGTCGGAGAAGCCCACGTAGACATTGCCGTCGCGAACCAGCGGCGTCGACGCGCCTCGCACCGTGAAGCCCGACGGCGGATCCCTGCGGTACTGCCAGGCCCAGACCCCGTCCTCGACCTTCACCGCGAACAGGGTGTCGCTCTCCGAGGCCACCAACACCAGGCCCTCGGCAATCACCGGCACCGTGGCCAGCGACTCACCCGCCGCGTACTGCCACTTCTGATCTCCAGTGGCCGCGTCCAGCGCGTACAGGGTGCCGTCACCCCCGGGAACGAAGGCCACGCCGTCGCTCACCTGGGCCCCCGCCGCGAAGCGGGTCGTCGTCCGCTTGGACCACTTGATCTGACCGTCCGGACCCACGCCGCGGATGACGCCATCCCGCGTGAGCGCGATGACCGTCTTGCTCTTCGCGTCGTACGCTGGCGAGGCGACCTCGCGCGGCGCGTACTCCAGCAGGGTGGGCGCCACCAGTGGCGCCCACCAGTCCACCGAGAAGTAGTCCACCGGAGGCGCCAGCTCCGTGCGGGGCAGCTCCGGATTGCCGTAGCGCGGCAGGGTACTGCAACCGCCCAGGAGACCGACCGCCACGGCACTCCCCAGCCAACGCCTCCAGCTCACGAGCTGCTTCTTCATAACGTGCGCGCTACCCCGCGTCAGTGACGGCGGCCGGCGCGGGCGCCGGGGCCGGGATCTTCACGCCCTGCGAGGCCAGCACCGCCAGCCGCTCGCTGGACAGTCGCGCCGCCGTGGTGTTCGCGTGGTCCGTGGACACCTTGGACAGCACGGCCGCGGCCTCGTCCTTCTTGTCCTGCGCGATGAGCATCCGACCCTTGTGGTAGTCGCCCATGCCGGCCAGGAACTCACCGCCGCCCGCCGCGCCCATCTGCTCGAAGGACTTGATGGCCTCGTCGTACTTCTTCTCCGCCTCGAAGGCGTAGCCCTGTCCCTCCAGCGCGCCCGCGCGGAGCGGGTCGTTCTGGGCGGCGCCCTTCAGGAAGTCGCTGAACGCGGTCTGCGCGTCCGCGAAGCGGCCCAGGCGGAACTGCGCCTCGCCGAGCGACAGCGCCGCAGTCGTCGCCGACCGCGTCCCACCGTGCTCCTTGCGGAAGTCCGACAGCGCCGTCACCAGCGCCTCGTCGCGCTCCTTCACGTTCTTGAAAGGCGTCTCGGTGTCGCCGGGCTGCGCGGGCTGCACGCCCTCCACGGGACGATCCAGCACGGCGAGCGCCTGGCCCAACGCCTGGCCGGCCTGCGCCTCGCCGCGCTTGGACACCTCGCTGGCGATGGCCACACCCACGCCGCCCAGGATGATGACGGCCACGGCGATGCCGATGAGCTTCTGCCGCTGGATGAGCCAGTCACGCGCGTCAGCGCCGACCTTTTGGAAGGTGTCCGGCTGACGAAGCTCCTGCTGGCGAATCTTCTCGGTCTTGGTTCCAGCCACGTCGGTCAACCTCTCTCTGCGCTTCGGTGCTCTACCCTGTCGGAGAGCGGAAGAGCGGCGCACTGTACGGAGCGCGCGCCGCGAGTGTCAACGCACGGACGCTTCAGTGCTTCCCCTGATGGCTCGGCCTCTTTCGAGCCGCCCGCTTCGCCTGTCCGGGCCGCTCCCGGAACACCAGCCGGATGGGCACGCGCAGGTCGAAGGTCTTCCGGAGCTGATTGGTGATGTACCGCTTGTACATGTCCGGCACGCCCTCCGGATGGTTGCACGTGAGGGCGAACGTCGGCGGCGCCGACGTCACCTGGGTGATGTAGTACAGGCGCAGCGGCTTGCTCCGGACGATGGGCGCCGGGTGGTTGTCCACCATGTACTCCAGGAGCCGGTTGAGCTGGGGCGTGGGGGCCCGGAACCGGAACTGCTCGGCCAGCTCCACCGCCGCGTCCATGACCTTCTCCACCTTGGAGCCCGTCAGCGCGGACGTGAAGATGATGGGCGCGTAGCCCACGAACTTCAGCGAGTGCCGGAGCGACTCCCGGAACGCCTCCTGGCGGCGCTGATCCGCGTCGATCAGGTCCCACTTGTTCACCACGATGACCAGCGCCCGGCCGCGCTCCTCGGCCAGGCCCGCCAGCTTCGCGTCCTGGTCCACCGCGGGCTCCGTGGCGTCCATCAGCAGCACCGCCACGTCGCTGCGCTCCATCACCTTGAGCGCCGCGATGACCGAGTACTTCTCGATCTGGTGGGCAATCGTCTTCTTGCGCCGGATGCCCGCGGTGTCCGTGAGGAGCAGCTTGCGGTCCTTGTACGTCAGCGGCGAGTCGATGGGGTCCCGCGTCGTCCCCGGAATCTCGCTGGCCACCACCCGCTTCTCCTTCAGGATGGCGTTGACCAGGGTGCTCTTGCCCACGTTGGGCCGGCCGATGATGGCCACGCGGATGATGCCGTCGTCCGGCGGGGCCTCGGCGTCCTCGCCCTCTTCCTTGGGCGGCAGCTTCTCGACGACTTCGTCGAACAGGCCGGGCACGCCCAGGCCGTGCTCCGCGGACATGGCATGCACCTCGCCCAGGCCCATCTTGTAGAAGTCCGCGGTCAGCGACTGCATCTGCCCGCTGGTGGTGTCCAGCTTGTTCACCGCGACAATCACCGGCTTGCCGCTCTTGCGCAGGTACTTGGCCACCGCTTCGTCAGCGCCCGTCACGCCCTCCCGGCCGTCGGTGACGAAGATGATGACGTCACACTCCTCCACGGCCAGCTGGGCCTGCTCGCGCACCTGCTTGAGCAGCGAGTCCTTCTCGCCGGGGACGAAGCCGCCGGTGTCGATGAAGGTGAACGCCCGTCCACCCCACTGCGCGTCCGCGTAGTGGCGATCCCGCGTCACGCCCGGCTGGTCCTCCACCAACGCGATGCGGCGACCGATGAGGCGGTTGAACAGCGTGCTCTTGCCCACGTTGGGGCGTCCGACAATGGCTACCAGGGGCTTCATCTCAGTCGTATCCCAGCTTCTTGAGGCCTTCGGGGCGCTCGCTCCAGCGCGGCTCCACCCGGACACGCAGGTCCAGGTACACATGCGCGCCCAGCAGGCGTTGCACGGACTTGCGCGCGTCCGTGCCAATCGTCTTCAGCATCTGCCCCTGTTTTCCAATGATGATGGCCTTCTGGCTGTCGCGCTCCACGAAGATGGAGGCGGCGATGCGGATGAGTCCGCCCAGCTGGCCCGGAGGAGTTCCCGGCCGGGGCTCGCGCTCGGACTCGTCGAAGATGTCCACCATCACCGCGGTGGAGTACGGAATTTCCTGGCGGCAGTGCCGCAGCACCTGCTCGCGGATGTACTCGCTCACCAGCGTCCGCTCCTGCTGGTCGGTGAGCATGTCCTCGTCGAAGAGGTTCTCGCCTTCCGGCAGGTGGCTCAGCACCGTGGTGAACAGGCGCTCCACGCCGTCCTTCTCGCGCGCGGAGATGGGGACCACCTCCGCGAAGGGGAACTCCTGGCGGTACAGGTCGATGAGCGGAAGGATGGCTCCCTTGGGGATGGAGTCGATCTTGTTGATGACCAGGAAGGTGGGCTTGCCCAGCTTCTGGAGCCGCTCGAGGATGATGCGGTTGCCCGGGCTGACCTCGGGCTTCTCGCCGGCGGGCGGTTCAATCAGGAAGAGGACCAGGTCCACCTCCTCCGCGGCCTGGATCGCCGTCTCCACCATGTAGCGGTTGAGCTCCCCCTTGGCCTGGTGGATGCCGGGGGTGTCGAGGAATGCGACCTGCCCTTCAGGGCGGGTCACGACTCCGAGGATGCGGTTGCGCGTCGTCTGCGGCTTGCCGGAGACGATGGCGATCTTCTCACCGGTGAGCGCGTTGAGCAGGGTGCTCTTGCCCACATTGGGGCGTCCGATGAGCGCGGCGAAGCCGCTGCGGTGGTTCTTGGGAGAGGCCATTGCTTCGAAGGTGGTCTGGGAGTCCCTGTGTGGCTGGGAGCCCCTGAGGGGGAACTTCCAACAGCGCCCTATAACAGACCACCACCCCCGGCATCTGCCCGGGGCGGTGGTCAGGCGGGCGGCCTACGGCTGGGTCGTCGAGATGGTCAGCTTGTTGACCGTCACGGGCGTGCGGGGACGGTCATCACCATCCCGGGCCACCTTGCTGATCTTCTCCACGATGTCGTAGCCCTTCACGACCTCGCCGAAGATGGTGTGCTTGTTGTTGAGGTACGTCGGCTTCGACGTCGTCAGGAAGAACTGGCTGCCGTTGGTGTGCGGCCGGCCGATGTTCGCCATCGCCAGCAGGCCCACCTTGTCGAACGTGCGGCCGGACTGGAACTCGTCCTTCACGTTGAAGCCGGGGTTGCCGCGGCCGGAGCCGAGCGGACAGCCGCCCTGAATCATGAAGTTGTCGATGACGCGGTGGAACACGGTGCCGTCATAGAACGGGCGCTTCGTCTTCTCCTGCGTCTTGGGGTCCGTGAACTCCAGTTCCCCCGTCGCCAGGCCCACGAAGCTCGCCACCGAATCCGGGGCGTCCTTCGGGAACAGCTTCACGACAATCTGCCCCTGCGTGGTGTCGAAGGTGGCGTAAAGGTCATTGCCCGCGCGGGCCTCGTCCGTCATTCCCATGCTGCCCTCCCGTCTTGCTTGATGGACCCGCCGAAGCAGCGGGTCCGTTTCACGTCCACTGCCCTAAAGTCCCGCCAACCTACCGGGAGGACTCGGGCCGAGCGCCCTGGGGCTTCGGCGTCACCGGGGGCTTCACCGGGGCATCCGCCGCCGGTCCCTTCCGGATGACGACGCCCGCGGGCGCCTTGTCGCTCAACTCCACCCGGGTGAGCACCACCGGCGTCTGCGGCCGGTCGCGGTTGTCCCGAGGCACCGCGCCAATCTTCTCCACGACGTCGTAGCCCTTCACCACCTCACCGAAGAGGGTGTGCTTGTTCGTCAGGTGGTCAGGCGCGCTGGTGGTGATGAAGAACTGGCTGCCGTTGGTGCCCGGTCCCCGGTTGGCCATGGCCAGCTGACCCGGCTTGTCGAAGACGTGGCCATTGTTGAACTCGTCCTCGAAGCGATAACCCGGGTCACCCGAGCCCGTCCCCGTCGGGTCCCCTGCCTGAATCATGAAGCCCGGGATGACTCGGTGGAACACCGTCCCGTTGTACAGCGGCTTCTTCGACATCTCTCCGGACTTGGGGTCCCTCCATTCCTTCTCACCCGTGGCCAGACCCACGAAGTTCGCCACCGTCTTCGGGGCGTCCTTGGAGAAGAGGCGGACGGTGATGTCGCCCTCGCTCGTCTTCAGCGTGGCGTAGAGGTCCTTGCCGGCCGTCACCTTCTTCGTCCACTTGCCGGGAGCCGCGGCGACAGCGGTACCCGCCACCAGGCAGGCCACCAGCGCGAACGTCAAACGGAGGGGTGAGGAGGGGCGCATGGGCGCGGCACCTTATTCCCCACCCCCTTCCCCACCAAGGGGTTTCACGCCGAGGTGTCGTCCGGTGGCACTTCCGGGGTGGGCGCCTCCACCGGGGGCGGCCCTCCCTCGGGGGGCGGAGGGGCGGCGCTCGCGGCGGTGGCGGCGTCCTGCTTGATGCGCTCCAGGGTGGCCTGCGCCGCGCACTGCTCCGCTTCCTTCTTGCTGCGGCCGGAGGCCCGGGCGAAGGGCGCGTCGCCCAGCGTCACCTCCACCTCGAAAACCTTCGAGTGCTCCGGGCCCGCCTCTGAAATCACGCGATAGCGAGGCGACAGCTTGAGCTTCTCGTGGGCCATCTCCTGGAGGAGCGTCTTGTAGTCCAGCCTCCCCTGGCCGCTGGAGACCTCGTCCAGCAGCTCCGCGAAGCACCGGTCCACCAGGGCCACGGCGGGCTCCAGGCCCGCGCAGAGGTAGACGGCGCCGAAGACGGCCTCGAGCGCGTCCGCCAGCACGGAGTTCTTCTCGCGGCCGCCCGACAGGAGCTCGCCCCGGCCCAGCAGCAACAGGTCTCCCAGGGGGATGGTGCGGGCCACCCGGGCCAGGCCGTCCTCGTTGACGATGCGGGCGCGCATCTTGGTGAGGTCGCCTTCGGGCATGCCCGGGAAGCGCTCCATCAGCCGGTGGCTGACGGCCAGGTTCACCACCGAATCGCCCAGGAACTCCAAGCGCTGGTTGTCCTTGAGGTCCTTGTCCCGCGTCTCATTGACGTAGGTCTTGTGGGTCAGGGCCTCGAGCGCGATCTCCCTGCGCGAGAACCCCAGGCCCAGGCGCTTCTCCAGGGCCTCCACCCGCTCCGACACAGTCAGCTTCTCCACGGACGTCTTTCACTCCTGAGGCGCGTCCGGTCCGACCAGCCTCACGGCTTCGGGACGAACTTTCAGCAGCGCCGCCACCATCCGGACAATGCCCGGGAATTCATCCAGCTCGAACCGGCCCGCCCACACCTTGCCCTGAGCCCCCGCCAGCAGGCCCCGGAAGGTGCGTCCCGCCACCCTCGCGGCGGCGAAGCGATACGGCCGGCCCTCCACCTGCAACTGCGCCAGCAGCTCCAGGCTGCTCCGGGGCGGAACCAACGACTCCGCGCCAAACTTCTCCACGATGTCTGAAAAACGCACCAGCCCCGCGCCCGCGGGCGAAGGCTGTGGACGGCTCGCCGGCTCACCCAGCAGCGCCGCCAGATACCCCGTCAGCGCGGCGCGCTCGCGGAACTCCGACAGCTCCAGCGTGTGCCCCGCCCCCCCGGAGACCTCACCCGCGTCCCGCTGGGCGCGGGCAATGCGGAAGTTGCCCAGCCGGTCCGCCGCGAGCAGGACGGAGAGGTCGCCCTCCACCACCTCGGTAGTCAGCTCCAGGGTGTCCTGGTCCACGCGCGGCACCAGCCCCAGCACCTGGAGCTCCGCCGAACGACGCTGGACATGGAAGATGTGCTCGTTGAAGGCGTCCGACAGCAGCGCTTCGATATCCGCCACGTCGCTGAGGGCGCCGACGAGGATGGGCGCGAGTCCCACCACCGCCGCCGGGGAGATGGGGATGAGCCGGTCCCCCATCACCTGGAAGGTCACCTCGGCGATGAACGCCTTGGTCACGGGATTGACGAGAGGAGACGACTCCAGGTCCAGCACCGCTTCGATGCCGGCCACATCCTCACGTACTTGAAGCCCGAGTCCCTCCAGCCGTGCCGTGTCCATCAAGCCCCTTTGAAGGTCTCTCTCGCGATGATGGTGCGTTGGATCTCGCTCGTTCCCTCTCCAATTTCACACAATTTGGCGTCGCGGAGGTAGCGCTCGACGGGGAATTCGCGGGTGTAGCCATAGCCTCCGTGGATCTGCACCGCCTTGGAGGCCGCGCGCATGGCGACCTCGGAGGCGAACAGCTTCGCCATGGAGGCTTCCTTGGAGTACGGCTGGCCCGCATCGGCCATTCGCGCCGCGCGGTGGACGAGCAGCCGCGCCGCGTCCGTCTCCGTCTTCATGTCCGCCATCATCCAGCGCAGGGCCTGGAACTCGGAGATGGGCTGGCCGAAGGCGGTGCGATCCTTGGAGTAGCGCACCGATTCCTCCAGCGCGCCCCGGGCCAGGCCCACCGCCAGCGCGCCGATGGTGATGCGGCCCTTGTCGAGAATCTTCATCGTGTCGATGAAGCCGTGGTCGACCTCGCCGACGCGGTTCTCGTCGGGGACCTCCACGTTCTCCAGCACCAGCTCCGCCGTGTCCGACGAGCGCATGCCCAGCTTGCCGTGGATGGCGCGCTGGCTGAACCCGGGCATCCCCTTCTCCAGGAGGAACGCGGTGACGCCCTTCTGGCGCTTTTCCGGGGAGGTCACCGCGAGCACGACGAAAACGTCGCCCACGGTGCCCTGGGTGATGAACATCTTGGTGCCGTTGAGCACCCAGTTCTTGCCCTGGCGCACCGCGGTCGTCTTCATGCCGGACGCGTCCGAGCCGGACCCGGGCTCCGTCAGGCCCCACGCACCCAGGGCCTCCGCGGAGGCGAGCTTGGGCAGGTACTTCGCGTGCTGCGTCTCGTTGCCGAAGACGCGCAGGTGGCTGGTGCCCAGGCCGTTGTGGCTGGCCACCGTGAGGGCGAGCGAGCCGTCGTAGCGGGCGATCTCCTCCACGGCCACGGCTACGGCGAGCGAGTCCATGTCCGCCCCGCCGTACTTCTCCGAGACGAGGATGCCCATGACGCCGAGCTGGCCCAGCTCCCGGACGACTTCCATCGGGAACTTCTCCTCCTTGTCCCACTGGCCGGCGAAGGGCTTCACCTGGCGCTCGCAGAAGTCGCGGAGGGAGGACTGGAGGGCGCGATGACTTTCGGGAAGTTCAAAGTCCATGGTCGGGAGGATCTATAGCAAAGGGTCCCGGAAGGCAGCGGGCCTTCCGGGTAGGGCAAGATTCTCTACTCAAACGGGATAGACGCCGTGCTTCTTTTCGGCACGAGGCGTCTGGCGCGAGGCGTACAGCCCGTAGCGCTGGGTCAGCTCGTGACGCAGGCGCTCACCGGGGACGATGTCATCGATGACCAGCTCGCTGGCCAGCTTGTAGATGTCCACGTCCGCCTTGTACTCGTCGCGCAGCTTCTGGACGTAGGCGGGGCGCTCGGCCTCGGGCAGCTCTTGAATCTTGTTGTAGTAGACGGCGTTGACGGCCGCCTCCGGGCCCATGACGGCGATCATCGCCCCGGGCAGGGCCAGGGTGGCCTCCGGCGCGAAGCCCGGGCCGCTCATGGCGTAGAGGCCGGCGCCGTACGCCTTGCGCACGACGAGGCAGATGCGGGGCACGCTGGCCTCGGACACCGCGGAGATCATCTTCGCGCCGGAGCGGATGATGCCCGCGCGCTCCACCTTGGTGCCAATCATGAAGCCCGGCACGTCCGCCATGTAGAGCAGCGGAATGTTGAAGGCGTCACACAGCCAGATGAACCGGGCCGCCTTGTCCGCGCTGTCCACGAAGAGCACGCCGCCCTTGTACTTGGGCTGGTTGGCGATGATGCCCACCGGACGACCGTCGATGCGGGCAAGGCCGGTGATGAGTTCCTGGGCGAAGAGCTTCTTCACCTCGAACCAGCTCCCCTCGTCGATGAGCTCGGTGATGAGGGCGTGCATGTCGAAGGGCTTGTTCTGGTCGACGGGGACGATCTCCTCGACCTTCTTCCCGCTGGCCTTGGGCGCCTTGGACTCCGCGCGCGGCGGCAGCTGGCTGCAGTTCTCCGGGAAGTAGCTCAGGTAGTTCTTCGCCGCGGCGATGGCCTCCTGCTCCGTCTTCACCAGCACGTCGCCACAGCCGGAGATGGAGCAGTGCATCTTCGCGCCGCCCATCTCCTCGAGCGTCACCTTCTCGCCAATCACCATCTCCGCCATGCGCGGGCTGCCCAGGTACATGGAGGCGTTGCCGTCCACCATGATGACCAGGTCGCAGAACGCGGGGATGTACGCGCCACCGGCGGCGGAAGGTCCGAAGAGCAGGCACACCTGGGGCACGTCCCCGGACAGGTGCACCTCGTTGTAGAAGATGCGTCCGGCGCCCCGGCGACCGGGGAACATCTCCACCTGATCGGTGATGCGGGCTCCCGCGGAGTCCACCAGGTAGAGCAGCGGGCAGCGCAGCGAGCGGGCGGTCTCCTGGATGCGGAGGATCTTCTCCACCGTGCGGGCACCCCAGCTGCCGGCCTTCACCGTGGAGTCGTTGGCCATGATGGCCACCGTGCGTCCGGCCACCTTGCCCAGGCCGATGACGACGCCATCCGAGGGCAGCTCCCCGTCCAGGTTGTTGGCGAGCTTCGCGTCCTCGACGAAGGAGCCTTCGTCGACCAGCAGGCGGATGCGCTCCCGCGCGAACAGCTTGCCGGCCTCCTGGTTCTTCGCGTGGTACTTCGGCGCGCCACCCTTCTCCACCTGGGCGATCTTCTCGAGCAGTTTCGTGTCTTGGGACATGGCCCGGGCGACATAGCAGAAAGGTCCACGGCTGGCTGCTCTCTCACCGAGGGCTCGACGCACCCTGTCGTCCAGCCGATGACGCGCCGAGCGAACCCCAGGGTCCGGGGGGTGGCGGCGCGGGCTCCCCTGCCTACCTTCAACGCTCGAAGGAGACGCTCCGCGGCGCGGCGCGTCCCCGACCAACACTGGCCCAGGAGGGATGCATGTTCGCGAAGAAGAAGGCGAAGTGGACGGCGAAGGGTTTGGCCAAGAGCGAGCTGTACCGCAAGTGGATGGCGCACAAGCTCCTCGACGAGCTTCCCCGCGTCGCCCGGAATCGCTGGGACGACTTCGAGCCGGATGATGCGCTGCGGCACGTGGGTCTGACGACCTACAAGCCGGGCCGCGCCGGGCTGGGCAGCCTGGGTCTGTTCCTCATCGGCGCGGTGGCGGGCGGCGTGGCGGCCCTGCTGCTCACCCCGAAGACGGGCGACGACCTGCGCAGCCAGGTGAAGGACAAGGCCATGGGCTACATGAACAAGCAGAACATCGGACTGGCGCCGGAGAAGAGCGCCAGCGCCTAGCGAGTGAGACTGCCTCGTCGCGCGGGCCACTCGTTCGCGAGGGTCCGACCCGACCAGGGTCACGAGGGCGGGGTCCGCGAGTCGCGGGCCGCCGCCCTTCGTGTGTTTCTCAGCGCCCCTTGAAGACGGGGGGACGCTTCTCCGCGAAGGCACGCAGGCCCTCGAGCCGGTCCTCCGTCTTGAGGACCTCTTCGTACTTGCGCAGCTCCAGCGCGAGCGCGTCGTCCAGCTCCAGGCCCGTGCCCTCGTCGATGGCGTGTTTGGCCGTGGCCACCGCGATGGGGGCGTTGTCCACCACCGACTCCGCGAGGCCGTGCGCGACCTCCAGGAGGTGCCCTTCGGGCGCGAGCCGGTTCACCAGCCCCACGGCGAAGGCCTCCGCCGCGTTGAGGCGCCGGGCGGTGAGGATGAGGTCCTTGGCGCGCCCCGGGCCCACCAGTCGCGCCAGCCGCTGCGTGCCGCCGCCTCCGGGGATGATTCCCAGCTTCACCTCGGTGAGCCCCAGCTCGGCCGCCGGGGCCGCCACGCGCAAATCACAGGCGAGCGCCAGCTCGGTGCCTCCACCGAAGGCCGCGCCGTTGATGGCGGCGATGAAGACGCAGTCGCTCTTTTCAATCGCGCGGAACGTCTTGCGCAGCCCGTCGAGGAACGCGCGCACCTCGTCCTCGGCCATGCCCGCGCGCTCCTTGAGGTCCGCGCCCGCGCAGAAGGCCTTGTCGCCCGCGCCGGTGATGACGACCGCGCGAACCTGGTGCCCCGAGGAAACCCGAGCGACGAGCGCGCCCAGCTCCTGGAGCATGGCGCGGCTGATGGCGTTGCGGCGGCCCTCGCCGTCGATGGTCCAGATCTCGATGGCACCGCGTGCGTCGACCTTGAATTCCGGCATATCCGCTCCCCTTCCAGGGCCCGCCCGGCGGGCCGCTCTGGGACGCGGCAGAGTGCGGCGGGAAGGCGGGTCTGGCAAGGCGGAAACGGTTAGCATCCCCTCATGCCTTCGCCGCGCACCGTGCTCCGACAGCTCGCCCCGTGGGCCTCCTGGTGGCCCTCGGCCCTCGCCCTGGTGGCCCTGGCCCTCGTTCCCCTGGACGCCCCGGCCCGGGGCGGTGGTGGCGAGCACTACACGCGTCCCTCCTCGGACCGCGACGGCGGTGGCGATGGGATTCCCATCTGGATCCTCTTCGAGGCGTTCCGGCTGGTGTTCCGCTACCCGAAGGTGATGATTCCGCTGCTGGTCATCTGCGGCGTCGGGTACTGGCTCTACAAGCGCAACCTCCACCCGACGGCCACCACGCGCAAGGCGTTGGACCAGTACGAGGCGGACCAGCGCACCCAGGTGACTTCGCGCGACGTGTCCGGCTGGGTCAACGCGCTCAAGCTGAAGGACCCCGCGTTCGAACTGGAGCCCGTGCTCGGCAAGGTGCGCAGGCTGTTCATGGACCTGCAGCAGGCCTGGTTCCGCCGCGACATGACGCCGGTGCGGCCCTTCCTTTCGGACGCGACGTGGCAGCGCTTCGGCGTGCAGCTCAAGCTGCTGGATGCGCAGGGCGTGCGCGATGCCATCACCGACATCGAGGTGCTCGACGTCCAGCTCATCGGCCTGGAGCAGAGCGAGTGGTTCGACAGCATCCAGGTCCGCGTCCAGGCGCGGATGCGGGACACGGATGTGTCCGCGAACGACACGGATGCGCAGGCCGTCGAGGCCGCGCGCAGGGCTCGGATGGAGACCTTCACGGAGGTGTGGACCTTCGTGCGCAAGCCGGGCGTGCAGACGCGCATCGGCGCGGACCTGTTCCAGGGCAAGTGCCCCAACTGCGGCGCCCCGTACAAGGGCGGTGCGGCCAACCGCTGCGAGTTCTGCAACGCGGTGGTGAACTCCGGCAACTACGACTGGACGCTCACGGAGATAACGCAGGGCGTGGAGCACTCGCGCTACCACCGGACGGTGGACGGGCTGATGCAGGCGCGGCAGGACGACCCTGCACTCAACCTGGAGGTCCTGGAGGATCGCGCGTCGCTGCTGTTCTGGAAGTGGATCGACGCACAGAGCCGGGGCGACACGAACGGCCTGTCCAAGGTGGCCACGCCGGATGCACTCGGGACGCTGAACTCCGAGCTGGACGGTTTGCGTCGCCAGGGCCGGCGGAGGGTGTTCCTGGAGTGCGCGGTGGGCTCGGTGGATGTGCGGCTGCTGGAGGTGGACCCGCGAGGGTATGACCGCGCGCACGTGGAGATCCGCTGGAGCGCGCGCATGGGTGTGGGCCCCGTCAACGAGCGTCCTCCGCAGATCCCCACCCTGCCCCAGCGCTTCGTCTTCACGCTGGTGCGCAAGCATGGCGCGCGGACGAACACCGCGAACGGCGTGTCCACGGACCGCTGCCCTCAGTGCAACGCGCCGCTCACCGACAGCGCCGCCACGGCGTGCGAGTTCTGCGGCACTCAGCTCGCCAATGGTGAGCGGGACTGGGTGCTCGCGTCCGCGCTGCCCTTCGAGGCGTGGAATGTCCGCGAGGGAGCGAGCAGCTACCGGGCGCCGCCTGCCCGCGCGCCGGTGGCTCGGCCGTCAAACGGTGCGCCCGCGGTGGCCTCGTCGGGGAACGGCACGGACGCGGTGCTGGATGTCCAGGAACGGCATCGGCTGCTCTACATGATGGCCGCCATCGCCGCCTCCGACGGCACCGTGACTCCCGCCGAACGCCGGCTTCTGAAGCTGTGCGCCGAACGCTGGGACGTCGAGTGGTCTCAGGTGGAGATGGCCCTCAACGCGGGGCCGCAGCTCTTCGAGCGACTGGTTGCCCGGGGCAGCCCCGAGGCGGAGGTCTTCCTGCGCAACATCGTCGAGATTGCCCTGGTGGATGGCCGCATCGACCGCAAGGAGCGCCGCATGCTGGAGTCCGCGGCGGGCCACCTGGGCCTCCAGGAGAAGCTGGCGTCGATGATCAGCGACCGTTGAAACGGCAGGGGGCGGGCCACCGAGCCCGCCCCTCCGGGAATCCGGCGAGACACACTCCGAGTATGATTACTGGGAGTGAAATCCAGCCCTGGGCCCGAGGGCTCAGGAGGGGCGGTGTGACTCGGGCTGATAGGCCTGGATGACCCGCTGCACCCGGTCGGTGACGGACTGGAGGGCAACGGTGGCTGAGGCGGCGGAATCCAAGCGGCCCAGGGTCTCCGTCATCATCGCGGACAGGTCATTCACGGCGCTGAAGAGCTGCGAGACGCCCGCCGCCTGCTGCCCCACCGCCGCTGAGATGCGGCGCACGCTGTCGGTGCTGTTCTCCATCATCGAGGTGAGGCCACGAAGGCTCTCGCCGGACTCGCGCACCACTTCCAGGTCCATCGACATCCGCTCGGAGCCCCGCTTGCTCGCGGTCATCACCGCCTGGATGGACTTCATCGTTTCGTCGAGGATGACGCGCACCTCGCCCGTGGCCTGCTGGGACTGGCGCGCCAGCCGACGCATCTCGGTGGCGACCACCGCGAACCCCCGGCCCGTCTCCCCCGAGCGCGCGGCCTCAATCGCGGCGTTGACGGCCACCATGTTGGACTGGTCCGCCAGGTCCTTCACCGTGGCGGCGATGTCGTTGAGCTTGCGGGCCCGCGCGCCCAGTTTCTCGAGCTGACCGGACAGCTCCGACGCCTGCGACCGGATGCCCTCCAGTCCCAGCATGCTCTTGCCAATCATCGCCTGGGCCGTGGTGCCCGCATCGCCCGCCTGGGTGGTGGACTCCATGATGACCTCCGCCTGCCGTGAGGTCTCCTCCGACGTGCGCTGAATCTCCGTCGCCGTCACCTGTGTCTCGGACAGCGCCTGCGCCTGCCGCGACAGCATCCGGCGCTGGTCCTCGGTGGTGATGGTCAGGGAGAGCATCGCCTCGGTCAGCTCCCGAGCGGAGTCCATCAGTGGCTCCACCACCCTCGCCTGGATTTCCCCCTGCGCCAGCTCCAGCCGGGCCTGACGCGACGCCAGCTCCCGCAAGTCCCTTCGCCCGCTCAGGCAGGTCAGGATGAGGAACACGTTCTCGAACACCACCCAGCCCGCGTGCTCCAGCGGACGCCACACGCTCACCAGGTCCGAGCCGAACACCGATTGCGGCCAGAACAGCCCGCGCGCAAGGTGGTCCACCACCACCACGCCCGAGTAGATGAGCAGCACGCGCACGTCCCGGTAGACGGCCAGGAAGGCCAGCGAGCCGAAGATGTGGAAGTGCGTCTCGATGCGGCCATCGGTGATGTGGATCAGCAGCCCTGACGTCAACGCTTGCGCCACCGCGATGGAGAAGCGCGTGGACACGCCCCCAGGACGCAGCAGGCTCAGTGACACCGGAAGGCTGGCCACCACGAGTCCGAGCACGCCCGCAGCCCAGACATGCGGGTGCACTTCACTCGAGGTCCCCGCCCACGTCCGTGGCGACAAGACGAGCGCGGTGAGGAGCGCCCCCAACCATTGAAGTCCCATCAGCACGGCGAACATCCGGTCCGTGCGGCGGTGGAGGGCAGATTGATGCGCGTCAAAGATGTCCGACGAGCGGTTCGCGAGGGCCGTCGCGTCGACCGTGTGGGTCATGAAGCAAGTCCAGGTGGGGGGTACAGGGTCGACTCCCACCCAGGCTAGCAGTGGTGCCCTCGTATCGGAACCACCGTCGAAATTTTACAGACTTGCCACCCCTCACGGAGGGAGTGGCCCACGGAGCCGCTCCAGGCGAAATCCGTGGGAATGGCTCAGGTCTGCGCGCGGCGAGAGGCCTTCTTCTCGCGCTCGCCCAGGGCGGCCTGGAGGTACTTGCCCGCCAGCTTCCGACCGATGAGCTCCTGGGCAATCTCCCCGGCCTCCACCAGCCGGTCCAGGTTGATGCCGGTGTCCACCCCCATGCCGTGGAACATGAAGACGGCGTCCTCGGTGGCCAGGTTGCCCGCGGCTCCGGGCGCATAGGGGCAGCCGCCCAGCCCGCCGATGCTCGCGTCGAACGTCGTCACGCCCGCGGACAGGCCCACCAGCGAGTTGGCCAGCGCGGTGCCTCGGGTGTCGTGGAGGTGCAGCGCCAGCTTCTCCACCGGAATGTGCTGGAGGAGCGCCTCCAGAATCTCTTCCGTCTGCCGGGGCGTGCCCACGCCAATCGTGTCGCCGAGGCTGAGCTGGTAGATGCCCGCGTCCACGAGGTAGCGGCAGATGTCCACCACGCGCTCCACCGGGACATGGCCCTCGTAGGGACAGCCCCACACGGTGGACAGGTAGCCGCGCACGCGCATTCCGGCCTGGAGCGCGGCGGACGTCACCTCGCGAGCGCCCGCCATCGCCTCGGCGATGCTCTTGTTGATGTTCTTCTTGGAGTGGGCCTCGGACGCGGAGATGAACACCGCCGCCTCCTGCAACCCCGCCTCCTTCGCGCGCTCCAGCCCCTTGAGGTTGGGCACCAGCGCGGAGAACACCACGCCCTCGCGGCGCCCCACCAGCCGCAGCAACTCCTCCGCGTCCGCGAGCTGGGGAATCCACTTGGGCGACACGAACGACGTCACCTCGATGCGCTTCTCGCCGGCCGTCACCAGGGCGTCGATGAGCCGCGCCTTGTCGCGCGTGGGCAGTGTGCGCAGCTCGTTCTGGAGTCCGTCCCGAGGGCCGACTTCGTACACGTCCACCCGCTTCGGCAGCTGGCTCAGCAGGGTTCCACGCGCTCGTGAATTCTCAGCCATCTCGCAGCACCGCTCCCACAATCAGGTCGGCCGACAGATGCGTCAGCGGCTCGCCATCGAGCCCGCCATGCACCCAGGAGATTGAAAACCCCGTGCTTTCCAACAGCCCGGCGAGATCCGCAAGGGGATAGTAACGAATGGCGTAGGACGCATGCAGGACGCGCCCGTCCACGAGGGTGAGCGTTCGTCGTCCCACGTCACGTCCCGTCGCCGCGTCGAAGTGACTCTCCTCATCCAGCACGCCACCACCGGGAAGCCCGCGCTGGAACGCGGCGTCGGGTGACGCGGCCAGTCGTTCATGTGGCACCGTCTGGAACACCAGCCGCCCTCCCCGTCTCATGGCGCGCGCCAGCTCACGGAGGATGTGTACGTGCTCCTCGTCCGTGAAGGCGAACAGCGTGGAATACCACGCGTACGCACCGGACAGGCTCCCCTCCCGAAAGGGCAAGGCCCTCAAGTCTCCGCGCACCACCGGGAAGCCCGGGCGTCGCATCGACAGCGAGAGCGCGTCCTTCTCCAGGCCGATGACGCGACCGGCCAAGGGCCCCGAGGCCTGGAGCCGCGCGGCATGGCGGCCATGCCCGCAGCCCAGGTCCACCACGGGCCCCGGGCCGGGGAGGTCGGCGAATGCGCGCGCGAGGTAGTCCACCTCCCTCGCCGTAACGGACTCGGAGAGGAACGGCAGCGTGCTGCGCAGGTACAGCTCGCCGAAGAAGTCCACGCGCGCCCGTGGCGGCCGGGAAGTGCCGGGCCGCCCTCCTGCGAGGGGATGTAGCAACCGCGTGCGGGGCTCGCAACGCGCGCGCGGGCACGGCGCCGTCAGCGTCGAGTCGACAGCTTCGCGCGCAGTCGGAGCACGGCCTCATCCAGCACCGCGTCCGTCTTGCAGAACGCGAAGCGGGCGAGCCCGTGCCCCAGGTGCCGATGTTCGGGCCCGTAGAAGACACTCGGGGGAATGGCCGCCACGCCGACCTCCGACACCAGGTGCCGGCAGAAGGCCACGTCGTCCGGGAAGCCGAAGCCCCGGATGTCCGCGAGGATGAAGTAGCTGCCGTCCGGGGTGTACGCCGGCAGTCCCGCCGCGCGCAGCCCGGCGAGCAGCCGCTCCCGTCTCGACAGGTAGGTCGCCGCCAGCTCCGCGAAGTACGCATCCGGCAACCGGAGCGCCGCCGCCATGGCCGCCTGGAAGGGAGACGCCGTCGCGAAGGTGACGAACTGGTGCGCGCGCTGAATCGCATCTCGCAGCGGGGGCGGCGCGATGACCCAGCCCACCTTCCAGCCCGTGAGGCTGAACGTCTTGCCGCCGCTGCTCACCGTCACCGTCCGCTCCGCGAGCGACGGCACCGTGGCCGGGCGCACGTGGCGGGCGGGCGCGAAGGTGATGTGCTCGTAGACTTCGTCGGACAGCACCTTCACGTCATGCTCGGCGCACAGCGCGCCGATGCGCTCCAGCTCCTCGCGAGTGAAGACCTTGCCCGTGGGGTTGTGGGGCGTGTTGAGGATGAGCAGCCGCGTGCGCGGACCGAAGGCCGCGCGCAGTTCGTCCCAGTCGAACCACCACTGCGCATGCACCGCATCCGGTGGACGCAAGGGCACCCAGCGCGCGGTGGCGCCGACGAAGGTGATGTTGGCGTCGTACGAGTCGTAGAACGGCTCGAAGGCCACCACCTCGTCGCCCGGGTCCACGAGTCCCAGCAACACATCGAGGATGGCCTCGGTGGCGCCGCTGGTCACCGTCACCATGGTGTCCGGGTCCACCGTCTGCCCGTAGAAGCGCGCGGCGTGTTCGGCGATGGCGACCCGCAAGTCCCGGGCGCCCGAGCTCATGGCGTACTGGTTGACGCCCTCGCGGATGGCCCGCTGAGCGGCCTCCTTCACGACGTCAGGCCCGTCGAAGTCGGGGAACCCCTGCCCCAGATTCACGGCGCCATGCTTCTGCGCCAGGGCGCTGAACTCCGAGAAGACGGTGGTGCCGAACCGGGACACGCGCTGCGACAACACGGGCCTGGACATGGGGGCTCCTGGCGGCCGGCGTCAGTCGCCGGACCGGGCTCAGGGGCGCAAGATAGCGTCCACGGGGACGGAACGCGCGGCTCTCTCGCTCTCGCGCTGGCGGGCCGCTCGGGACAGGGCCGCGGACATGCCCACCACCACCATCACCAGCGGCACCGCGCACAAAAGGTCCGTGGCGTAGTGGAAGCGCCCGGCCAGCGTCGCGACGATGAGCCCCAGGCCCGGCAGCAACATCACCCAGAACAGCTTCCGGGAGAACCGCCACGAGTAGAACAGCACCACCAGCGTGGTGCCGGTGTGGCCCGACGGGAAGCAGTCCCGACCGAAGAGGGGCCTGCGCATGATGGAGTCCAGCATCGGCGTCCACGTGCCCTGCAGCGGCCCGCTGAACGCGTCGACCAGGAAGTAGCGCGGCCCCACGGCGGGCACCAGCGAGTAGGCCGAGTAGTTGAGGATGAACAGCAGGCCCAGTCCCAGCAGGTACTCGTCGAACTCCGCCGAGGCGCCCCGCGCCCGGTAGTACAGCCCGATGCCCAGCACCAACGGCCAGACGAAGTGGCCGTAGTAGCAGACCATCAGCACGTCGTTGAGCCACGGCGGCACGACGTGCGCGAGCACCACCGCCGCCTGGAACCCGAAGATGCGCTGGTCCGCCGCCACGAGCTGCGCGTCGCGCAGGAACGGGTTGAGCGTGTCCACCACCGGCGACAGCCACGAGTGCGTCAGCACCGCCACGGGCAGCAACCAGAAGTCGGCGATGACCGTCAACCAGCGCTGGCGAGGGAACCAGGACTCCAACGTCCGCAGCACCAGCGGACCGGCGGCCATGGAGGCGAACAGCCCCGCGTTGGGGATGGCCTGCGGCGCCCAGCGTCCCGGCCCGAGCAGGACAAAGGCCCCGAGCGAGCACGCGATGACGATGATGAGGTCCACCGCCCCCAGCCGGACCTGCGCATCACGAGGGCCATTCATGGGGACGGAGCCACGAAAGCTCTGGAAGGTCACGAGACTCACGCCGATTTCCGCTCCCCCGATGGCGCGGTGTCCTGACCGGCCATGTCGAGCTCCAGGCTCCGGACGACAGCACCCTCCCGGGCGACCGAGCCCTGCCTCTCCTTCCAGCGCTCCAGGAGGGCGAGCAGCGCGGGGAAGAAGACCGTGGTCCCCAAGAAGGTGCACACGACCCCAAGTAGCGCAATCTGTCCGATGCTGCGCAATCCCTGGTGGTTGGCCACGAGCAGCGCGCCGTAGCCCGCCGCGTTCGACAGCGTGGCCACCACGGCCGCCAGCCCCGTGTGCCGCACCACCTTGCCGAGCGAGCCGGGGCCCTCCTCCTCGTACCGGTGATACAGGTGGATGGAGTTGTCCACGGCGATGGCCAGGAGATTCGGCAGCACCACGGCGTTGATGAAGTTGAGCTGCACGTCGAACAGGTACATGCCGCCCGCCAGGCACGTCATGCCCAGGAACAGCGGCCCCGTCACCAGCAGCGCGCGCTTCAGGCTGCGCAGACTCAGCAGGATGACGACGAACACCACCGCCGCCGCGGAGCAGAGGATGAGCAGTCCGTCTCCGCGCACCAGCGCGAAGATGCGCGCGGCGATGCGGTTGCTGTCCAGGACGGACATCTCCACACCCCGCGCCGTCGCCGTCTCCACCACCTGGTCGATCTGCGCGGCCCAGCGCTTCAGGTCGTCGGTGTCGTAGTTGGACACGGAGGGGAACAGCAGCAGGAAGGTGCCCTGGCCGTCGGTGGCCAGGAAGCGACGGCGCACCTCCACGGGCAGCGAGTCCAGGCCGTAGGGCTTCGCTTCCACCATCTGCTCGAAGTCCTTCAGCCGCGGATCCTCGTGCGCCGCCTCGGGCAGCCCCTGCAGCAGCGCCCGGATGCCGGCGATCTCCTTCTCCCGTCGCTCCAGGTCTCCCGGCACCAGGTCGTTCAAGGAGGTGGTGCGCAGGAACACGGAGTCGGCGCCGTTGCGCTGCTTCACCTCCGCGATGACCTGCTCCACCTTCGCCACCTGGGCCAGGTCGTCGACCAGGAAGATGGCCGGGTTGAGCGGCTGTCCCAACTGCTCGGTGACATGGTCATCCAGCCGCGAGGCCGGCGAGTCACCCTTCAGCTTGCGCATGTCCGTCTCGAACCCCAGGCGCGGGGCGATGGAGACGGAGAACGCGGCGAAGCCCACCACCAAGAGAGCTAACAGCGCGATGACGGGCGTGGGCCAGCGCTTCCACTCCCGCGCCGGAGCCGGGGTCGCCGACGACGTGGCGGTCTCCGCCGACGCGGGCGCGCCGTCCTTGCGCGCGGGGCGCAGCCGCTCCGCGATGGCGAGCAGTGACGGTCCCAGCGCATACGCCGCGATGACGGCGAGCAGCACGCCCAGGCCCGCCAGGAAGCCGAACTGGTTGAAGGCGTGGAACTGGGCCAGGAGCAGGACGAAGAAGGCCGCCGCGTTCGTCACCGCCGAGGTGAGCGCGCCGCTGAACGTGCCGCGCACCGCCATGGCCAGCGCGTCGCGCGACGAGCGCGTCCGCCGCTCCTCCCAGTAGCGCATGCACAGGTGCACGCCGTACTCGATGCCCAGGCCGATGAGGATGGCGACCAGGAAGCCCGTCACCACATTGAGGTGGCCGATGGCGAGCTGCGCCACACCGAACGTCACCAGCAGCCCCACGACGACGGGCACGCCGACGACGGCCAGCGCCGCGATGCGTCGCGTGGCCAGCAGGATGAGCCCCACCGCGATGAGCGCGGACAGCATGCCGGCGCGCGACAGGTCGCCCCGCATCACCGCGTCTTCCTCGATGCGGTTCTGGAAGTTGCCCGTGGCCTCCAGCTTCACGGCGGGAAAGCGCTCCGAGGCCAGCATCCGGCCCGTGCCCATGGCCAGCTCCACGAAGCGGCGCGCGAAGGAGAGGTCTCCCGCCGTCCCCATGGGCTTGAGCATGAGGTACACCTCGGTGCCGTCCGCGTTGGCCAGGTACTCGTGCACCGGCGCGTTGGGCGAGTGCTTGCGGGCAATCTCCTCGAACGTGGGCGGAGGAGGTGTGGCTCCCAGGTCGATGTAGAAGGGATTGGCCTGCTGCCGCTCGTAGCGCACCCGCGCCGCCAGCTCCGTGCGCAGCTCCACCAGCTTCTCCGCCGGCAGCAGCAACAGCCCGTGACGACGGAAGAACTCCACGTCGTAGCTGTGCTCGACGTAGCGGACCTCCGGCAGGGCCTCCAGCCGCGATTTCAGCTCGCTCGCGTAAGCCTTCAGCCGCTCCGGCGTGTCCCCCTTCGCGACGATGACCAGGTACCCATCCCCGCCGGCCTTCTGCGACACGCGTGTCAGGTCCTGGACTTCACGGGCTCCCTGGGGAAGCAGTTCCACGAATGAACCACGAAACTCCAACCGCGACGCCAGTGCCATACCGCCCGCGGCGAGCAATGCGCAGATCAGCAGCACGTACCAGGGCCGGGAGACCGCCGTCTGGATGAACCCCTCGAACCACCGTTCCCGCAGAGACCTGGCCACCGTCCACTCCTCGATGAACGCCGGGCATAGCAAATTCCCGGCCATTCGTAGCCCCCCCAAACAACGGGCGGCTGGAAAGCCTTCCGCCGGTCATTCAGGTGCCGCCGGACGTGCAGCCGAGTACACACGGTACTTTCCAGTATCCACTGGAAGACGGTGCGATGCGGCGGGGTGCCACCAAAGAGCCAGTGCTGTCAAGGCACGGGCGTCAAAGGGCCTCTCGCATGGGACTCAAGCGACAGTCCGCGCCTTGACACTGCCTCTCGGCCTCTTTATTCACCGCCCCGCGTCCCCCGAGGGAGGTCGACGGACGCAAGGTTGCCCCCGGCTCGGGAACGAGCCCTGCATGGTGAGTGGCGACCGGAGCGATGCATCCGCCTGACAGGCGACAAACCCTCCCCCGACGCAGACATACAGAAAGACCACAGAACACCATGAGCGACGTCTTCGACAAGTGCAGCAATTGGAAGGACTACCGCATCGCGAAGGCCACCGGCCTCTACCCTTACTTCCGCGTCATCGAGGCGTCGCACGGCGCCACGGAAGTGGAGATCGAGGGCAAGCGGGTGATCATGGTTGGTTCCAACAACTACCTCGGCCTGTCGGCGGATCCGCGCGTGAAGGAAGCGGCGATCAAGGCGACGGAGAAGTTCGGGACGACGTGCTCGGGCTCGCGGTTGTTGAACGGCACGCTGGCGCTGCATGAGGAGTTGGAGGGACGGCTGGCCAAGTTCCTCAACCGCGAGTCGGCGCTGGTCATCTCCACCGGCTTCCAGACGAACCTGGCGCTGGCGTCGATTCTCGGCCGCCACGACATCGTCTTCAGCGACCGGCAGAACCACGCGTCGCTGGTGGACGGCATCCGCCTGTCCTTCGCCACCGAGCGCAAGTTCCGCCACAACGACATGGACCACCTGGAGCAGCTCTTGTCCCAGGCGGATCCGAACGCGGGGAAGATCATCATCACCGACGGCGTCTTCTCCATGGAGGGAGACGTCTGCAACCTGCCGCGCATCGTGGAGCTGGCGAAGCAGTACAACGCCCGGGTGATGACGGATGACGCGCACGCCATGGGCGTGCTGGGTGAGAAGGGCCGGGGCACCTCGGAGTACTTCGGCCTGGAGAAGGAGACGGACCTCGTCATGGGGACGTTCTCCAAGAGCTTCGCGTCGCTGGGCGGAGTGCTGTCCGGTCCGTTCGACGTCATCAACTACATCCGCCACAAGTCCCGCTCGGTCATCTTCTCCGCGTCCATGACGCCGGCGTCCATCGCCTCGGCGCTCAAGGCGCTGGAGATCATCGAGGCGGAGCCGCAGCGCCGCGCCCGCCTGCTGGACATCGCGGAGAAGATGCACAACGGCTTCCGCGCCATGGGCTTCGACACCGGCGTGTCGGTGTCGCCCGTGGTTCCGGTGCACATCGGCGACCAGGTGAAGTGCTTCCGCTTCTGGCGCGCGCTGCATGAGGCGGGCGTCTTCGCCAACCCGGTGATTCCGCCGGCGGTGGAGGCGGGCCACGCGCTCATCCGCACGTCGTACATGGCCACGCACACCGACGCGCAGTTGGACCGGGTGCTGGACACCTTCGAGACCATCGGCCGCAAGCTGGGCGTGATTCCGGAGACGCGCCCCACGGTGTACGAGCCGGTGCAGATCGCCCGCCCGGGCACGTCCGTGCGCTCCAACAAGGCGAGCGAGAAGTGGGCGGCGGGCTCCGCCGGTCTGCTCGCGGACAAGGGCGGCATCACCCTGGAGCAGTTGCAGCGCATGTCGTCGCGCGAGGTGGCCGGGAAGATCTTCGACGCGGTGGAGCAGCTCACCTGGCGCGCGGCCAACCTCCAGCCGGAGGACCTGCGTCAGTTGCGCTCCGCGCCCATGAAGCTGTGGGAGAAGCGCGGCACGCTGCCCGGCCTCCTCCTGGAGAAGGGCGCGCACTTCTTCATGCGCAACGGCACCGACGGCAACCCCGCCGAGAGGACCTGATCCCCCATGGCCCTGCCCGCCGAGCCACCCGCGACACAGCCCGCCCTTCCTCCCCTCCCCTTCGACGTCTTGGTGACGCCCGTGCGGGGCGCCGCGGCGCAGATGACGTTCATCCGCTTCCCTGCCTCGCTGTACGCGGGAGATCCCAACTGGGTCCCCCCGCTGGAGATGGAGCGCAAGGACTTCCTGGACCCGAAGAAGAACCCCTTCTTCGAGTATGGCGAGGTGGAGCTGTTCCTCGCCCGGAGGGGCCAGGAGGTGGTGGGCCGCATCGCCGCCATCCGCAACCCACGTCACCAGGAGATTCACGGGACCAAGGAGGGCTTCTTCGGCCTCTTCGAGTGCGTGAATGACGCGGGCGTCGCGCGACTGCTGCTCGACGCGGCGGGGGCGTGGCTGAAGCAGCGCGGGCTGGACGCCATGCTCGGGCCTGCCAACTTCTCGTCCAACCAGGACTGGGGCCTGCTCATCGAGGGGCACGACTCGCCGCCGGCCGTGATGATGCCGTACAACCCGCCCTACTACGCGTCGCTCATCGAGGCGTGCGGGCTGGTGAAGGCCAAGGACCTGTTCGCCTACGAGCTGTCCTCGTCCGCGGAGCCGCCGGAGAAGGTGGTGCGCATCGCGGAGAAGATGCGCCAGCGCGAGGGCATCACCGTGCGCGCGGTGAACCTCAAGGACTTCGCCAACGAGGTCGAGCGCATCCGCGACATCTACAACTCGGCCTGGGAGAAGAACTGGGGCTTCGTGCCCTTCACGGACCGGGAGTTCGACCACCTGGCCAAGGACATGAAGACCATCGTCCGGCCGGAGCTGGTGCTCATCGCCGAGGTGAAGGGTGAGCCTGTCGCCTTCTCCATGACGTTGCCGGACGCCAACCACGCGCTCAAGGCCGCCAACGGGCGCCTGACGACGTTCGGCCTGCCCATCGGCCTGGTGAAGCTGGCGCTCGCCTCGCGAAGCATCCGCCGCCTGCGCCTCATCACCCTCGGAATCAAGGAGGGCTACCGGCGCCGAGGGCTGGACGCCATCCTGTACCTGGACACGCTGCGCACCGCGCACCGCCTCGGGTACTCCGGTGGAGAGATCTCCTGGACGCTCGAGGACAACCACCTCGTCAACCGCGCCATCGAGTCGATGGGTGGCCAGCGCTCCAAGGCGTACCGCATCTACCAGCGCCCGCTGTAATCCTCCTGGAGTCTCCTCGTGCGCTTCCTCCTCACCGGTGGCACTGGTTTCATCGGCCATCGGCTCGCGAGCCGCATTGTCGAGCGGGGTGACTCGCTCACGGCGCTCGTGCGCTCCAGCTCTCGTCGCGACGCGCTCGCGGCGCTCGGTGCCCGGTTCGCCGTGGGAGACCTGACGACGGGCGAAGGGCTGGCGGAGGCCGTGCGCGACGTCGACTGTGTCCTGCACCTGGCCGGCGTCACCAAGGCCCGGGAGCCCGCGGGCTACTTCGAGGGCAATGCGAATGGCACCCGCCGCGTCGCGGAGGCCATGGCGTCACTGCCCCGCCCTCCCCGGCTCGTCTACTGCTCGTCGCTGGCCGCCGCGGGGCCGTCCACTCCAGAGCGTCCACGCCGGGAAGAGGACCCTCCGGCGCCCGTCTCCGTCTACGGCCGCAGCAAGCTGGGGGGCGAGGAGGCCGTGCGAGAGCTCGCGGACCGGGTGCCATCCGTCATCGTCCGGCCCCCCATGGTCTACGGCCCTGGCGACGTGGAGTTCATCCCCTCCGTGATTCCCATGGCGGAGCGAGGGCTGGCGCTCAAGAGCGGCTTCGGGCCCAAGCGCTACTCGCTCATCCACGTCGATGACCTGAACACCGCGTTGCTCGCGGCCGCCGAGCGAGGCCCCACGCTGGACAAGGCCGACCCGGCGCGCGGCGTGTACACCGTCTCCGATGGACGCGAGTACACCTGGGAAGAGCTGTGCGCGGCGGTGGCCCATGCGCTGGGCCTCAAGGCCCCCACCGTGCTGCCCGTGCCCGACAGCGTGGGCTACATGATTGGCCTGGGGTCCGAGGTCATCGCCCGACTGCGCGGAATCACCCCCATCCTCAACCGCGACAAGGTGCGGGAGATGACCGCCGCGGCGTGGACCTGCACCACCGAGCGCGCCTCGCGTGAGCTGGGCTTCCTGCCCACCATCGCCCTGGCCGACGGGCTCGTCGGGACCCTCGCGTCGTACCAGCAGCTCGCGCGCACCTGAAAAGACGAAGGCCGAGGCCCCTCGAATGGGAGCCCCGGCCTGGAGTGCTTCGGTGACGCGGGGTTCGCGTCAGCTCACTTCGTCGGACCCGCCGAGCCGCCCGTCGCCGAGCCCGTTGCGCCCGTGGAGCCCTTGGCCGAGTTGGCCGCGTTCTCCTTCTCGAGCTGCGCCCGCTTGGTCTTCAAGGTGGAGAGCAGGCCGTCGAAGCCCTTGGTGCTCAGCAGCTTCTGGAACTGGCCCTTGTACGTGTCCACGAGGGACACCTCGTCGGTGACGACGTCGTAGATGCGCCAGTCGCTCTTGGCGCTGGGCTTGTACAGGCGGTAGTCGACGGGAATCTGGTCCTTCTTGAGGGTGAGCGTCGTGTTGACGGTGGCCTCGGTGCCCTCGATGGACTCCTTGCCGTACTTCACTTCGGCCTGGGCCTGGCCAATGGCCTTCTGGGCATAGGAGGCGCGCAGGAGCCCCGTCATCGTCTCCGAGAAGTCCTTGCGCTGGGCGGGCGTGAGCGTGGCCCACGTCTTGTCTCCGAGGGCGCGCTTCGCCAGCTCCTGGAAGTCGACGAACTTCTCGACGACGCTGGCGAGGGATTCAACGGTGGCGCCGGGAGCGTTGGCGGCCTTCTGGACATCCGCGTTCCCGGACTTGACGACCGAGAGGGGACCAGGCGCCGCGGCGATCAGGGTGGCGGCAAGCAGGGAAGCAATCATGGCTTTTCGACTCCGTGAAGGAGGACGGTACAGCGGACAGACGCGGCGCCCCGATTATTCACCCGGGGCGGGTGGCGTCCCCGTGACTCGGGCGAGGGCCGCCATTCCCAACCGGACGTCGAACCAGCTCTTCGACCGGTCGCCTGTAACCTGCGCATAAGCCGTGAAGGCGTCCACCAAATCGCGCGTTTCTCCCGTCCCCAGGTCGAAGGCGGCGAACGCGGAGGTGACCCAGCGACGCGCGCTCTTCTCCGCGTCCGTATACGCCCGGGCCCGAGACCACGCCGCCACCAGCTCGCCATGCACCTTCGCCACTTCCAGGCGGATGCCGGCGCGAATCTGTTTCTCCTGGGCGCGCAGCTTGTCGAGCTCCGCCCGCGCCTGATCCAACTGCGCGTCCTTGATGGGGATGTCGAACGTCCCCCGCACCACCAGGCCGAGGCCCGCGGTGCGATCATTGTACGGGTCATACGCGAAGGGGCTGCGCTGCCGGGTGGCGCTGCTGGTGAACCGCACGTCGTAGAACCCCGCGAGCCCCAGGTCCGGGAAGTAGCTCCGTTCACGGATGAGCACTTCGGACTCACGCGCGACGATGCCCGCGGCGATGGCGGTGAACTCCGGCCGGTACTGATCGGCCAACGCCAGAGCCCGCTCCAGCGAAGGCGGCTGCACCTCCGCTTCGGGCGCCAGCTCTTCTTCCACGACGTCGACCGCCGCACCGGGGGCGGCGTTGGCCAGCACGCCGATGGCGGTCAGCGCGAGCGCGCGCCCTTGAATCGCCTCGGCCTTCTTGGCCTCGACGATCTGCCGGAAGAAGCGGACCTTGTACGTGTCCACCTGGGTCACCTGGGGTGACTCCTCCTTCAGCAGCGCGGCGATGCGCTCGGCGGCGTCCTCCAGTCGCTTGGAGACCTCCTCGAGCTGCTGCACCCCGGAGCGCGCAAGCTGGTAGCTGAAGTACGCCTGCGCGGCCTGGAAGCCCGCCTCGTCCTGGGCCCGCTCGCGCAGCGCGGCGCCGAGGATGGGGCCCTGCGCGCCCGCCTTCTCCAGCGCGGTCAGCTTGCCAAACGTGTAGAGCGGCAGCACCGCGTTTCCCGAGGAGAACACCGTCACGCCGACCTTGCCGAGGTTCCAGTCGCCTTCGTAGGACGCCTCGGTGGTGGGCGGGCCGCCGACGCCGTCATTGCGCGCCTCGGGCACCGGGCCTCCCGCGCCCACGGAGATCTCGAACTTGGGGAACCAGGCCCACTTCGCCTGTTTGTAGAGCGCCTGGAACTTGCGCAGCTCCGCGCTCGCCTCCTCCACGCGGGAGTCCGTCGCGCGCGCCCGTTCCACCAACTGCCCCAACGTCAGGGGCGCGGCCTTGGCGGGCGGGGCGTCCGCATCCGGTACCTGCGCCACGCCCTCCTTGGCCTGCTGCGCCTCGCGCGCGGTCTCTCGCATGGGCGCCGGAGACACCGTGCGGCCCCCGGAAGGGTTCGTGGAGCTGTCCACCGTCTCGGGCGCAATCGTCGGCGGACCTGGAGGAAGCGTGGTGCCTCCCGTCGAGCCCGTCGACGTGGCGGGAGCCTGCGGCGCGGCGGCGCCAGGCGTCGGCGTCCCCGTGCTCGGAGTGGGAGTGGGCGTGGGCGTGGGGCTTCCCGTCGTCCCGGTTCCCGTCCCGGACTGACCGCTGCCGGTGGTTCCCGTCGTCCCCGGCGTCGAGCTGCCCGAGGTCCCCGTCGTTCCCGGCGTCGAGCCACCGCCCTGCCCCGCCGAGCCTGGGGTGAGCTGGGCGGCCGACAGCCCACCCGCGAGCACCAGCGCCACTGCCACGCCTCGATCCAGGTGTCTGCGCATTGCTCGGCCTCTCGCGGGCCCCCATATCCGAGAAGCCCGCGACGTCGCAGCATCTTCCTTCGCCAGGGCACAGTCACCGACCAACTTCGTCCGCTGTCGAGAGTCCTCGTCCATCGCGTCCCCATGTCCCCGTGCCGCGCCACAGTGAGTAGCGTCGAAGGGGCCACGTTCACCACGTCGCGACATCGCCGAGACCTCGAATCGTGCTTGGAAGAATGCGGAGGACGGGACGCCAGCGCGGAGCAGCTCCGGGGAGTCGTCGGTCACGCACTCAAGGAAGCCGCGTGAGGCCCGGCGCGAAACCGGGGCCATCGCTCGCGACCGCCCATCGGAAATGAAAAAGGCCCGCCAGGTTTCCCGGGCGGGCCTTTCTACTTCAGAGTGGAGCTAACCGGGATCGAACCGGTGACCTCTTGAATGCCATTCAAGCGCTCTCCCAGCTGAGCTATAGCCCCGTCTTTTGCTGCTGGCCGCCTTGGGTTGCGGCCCGACGTCGAAAGTGCGTGCCTTCTACCGTTTCTTGTTCCCAGGGCCAAGAACTGTTTGAGGCTTCGGTGCGTTTTTTCCAACCTTCAACCGCTCGGCGACTTCCTCACCTTCCCGAAGGATATCGGTGAGCTCGCGAGCATGCGCCTCGGCTGCCTGCTCGGCCGCCTCGATGGCCTTGAGCGCGGACGCGAAGCCCGCGGGAAGCTCCAGCCTGCCCTTCTGGATCTGCCGGTAGACCAGGTCACCGAGCTCCTTGAGAGCACGGTCCTTCTGGTCCTTCAGCACGGTGGCCCTGGCGTTCGCGCGGGCCAGGTCGGTGTTGCGCTCCACCGCCTCGCGCAGCTGCGCCAGACGGGCCTGCGCCGCCTGGAAGGCCTCGTTGATCTGCTTCACCACCTCGGACTGCTTCGCGTCGGCCGCCACGTGGGTGACACCCCTTGAAGAACCAATACTGGCGTAGCGTGTGGGCTCGTGGACTGTCAACCCTGCCCCGTCGTCCGGCGCAGCCTCGCGGCGAAGAATCCGCCCCCTGGCACCTTGGGCGGCAGGGACTTGAGGTACGGCCCGTGGGCCGCCAGCGCGGCCCGTTCCGCTCCGAGCACGTCTGAGACAGGCTCCAGGGTGAACTCCGGATGTTTCGCCAGGAAGCCCTCGACCACGGCCTCGTCCTCGTCCGGCAACACCGAGCAGGTGGCGTAGACGATGAGCGCTCCGTGCTTCGCCTGCCGGGAGACCTCCTCCAGCAGCTCGGACTGCGTCGTCTGGTACTTGGCGATCTCCTGCGCGGTGAGCTTCCACTTCTGATCCGGCTCGCGCGCCAGTGAGCCCGTGCCGCTGCACGGCGCGTCGATGAGCAACACGTCCGCGTCGGACAGGGGCAAGGGATGCGGGAAGGCCACCTGCCGCAGCGAGAAGTGACGCACCCGCTCACGCGCCTCGGCCAGCCGGCGCCGGGAGCGGTCTCCCGCGAGCACCCGGCCCGAGGGACCGACGAAGTCCGCCAGCGCCAGCGTCTTGCCGCCCGCGCCCGCACAGACATCCGCGACGGTGAGGCCCGTCAGCGAGCCGCCCACCGGACGGCAGACCTCCGAGATGAGCTGGCTGCCCACGTCCTGAACTTGCAGTCGCCCCGTCTTCATCATCCGCGTCTCGAAGACGCGATGGCTCGCATCCACCACGCGCACCGCGTCCGGAGCGGCGAGCACCGCCTCCGCCGCGACGCCCTCCTCCACCAGCGCCGCCAGGACTTCATCCCGCGTGCCCGGAGGCCTGACGCGGAAGTGCAGGCCGGGCTCCTCGTCGAGCGACGACAGCAGTCCCTCCAGCGTGGCTTCGTCCGGGTACGCCTGCGCCAGCTTCTGCACCAGCCAGTTGGGGAACGAGTACCGCATGGCGAGCCGCTCCGCGTGGGAGTCCGGCAGCGGCGCTTCGGGCAGCTCCGACTCCACCACCTTCTGGAGCACCTCGTCCTTCAGGGTGCGTGGCCTCATGGGGCCCGGCAGTCGCACCTCCGGGCCGATGCGCGCCCAGGTCTCACCACAGAAGATGCGCCGCCACAGCGCGTACCGCACCAGGGCCTGATCCTCCACCATCACCAGTTTGCCCGGCGGGTGGCCCAGGAGCTTCGCCGCCAGGTCCAACAGGCGCTGATGACGGGACAGCTCGCGAACGACGAGCGCGGCGAAGCGCCGCTCCTGGCCTCCGAGCCCATCCGCGTCCCGCAGGGCATTGGCCAGCGCGGCCTTCAGCGGATCTCCCCGCAGCACCGCGATGTGCGCTTCCAGCGCCGCCGTCGCCGCCCTCCGCGAGGGACGACCGAGACGTGCCGCATCATGCGGAGTTGTAGGCCAAACAGTGTCCACGGGTGCCAACCTGCCCTTTCAACCGTCCAGGCCGAGCGTGATGACGAGACACCCGGTGGGCGTGCGCACCTCGGGCGTTTCGTCCGCACCCACGAAGAACGTCGCCGGGGCCACGAAGCGTGTCCCCTCGATCTCCAGCTCGCCCTCCAGCAACAGGGCCGCCTCCCGCCCACGAGGCCGGGCCGACCAGGCCCACTGCCCCGCCGCCGCCAGCCGCACCCAGATGGCGCCCGCCGCCTTGCCGCCCGGCGAGGCCAGGTGCACACCCGGCGCGCACTCCACCCAGTCACTCTCGGAGGGAACCTGTCCCCTCGACGCCAGCTCCACGTTCCGGTGCACGGCCAGGAAGCGCTCCACCAACCCGAGGATGTCCTCGATCTGGAAGGGCTTCACCAGGACGCCATCCGGGACGAAGGGCCTCAGGGCCCGCGCCACTTCCTCCGGAGACGCCGCGCTGACGATGGCCACCGCCTGGCGCCCCTTCCGGGCCGCCTCCAGCACCGAGCGCCCGCCCGACTCTCCGCCGCCGATGCGCAGGTCCGTGACGACGAGGTCGAAGCGCTCCTGGCCGAGGGCCGCCAGCGCCGAGCTCACTTCGCCGACCGAGCGCACCTCCGCCAGGTCGGAGATCAGCTCACCCATGCCTTCCCGGAGGCTCGCGTCGTCCTCGACCAGCAGAACCTTCATCTCGGGGTATCTCCAACGCCCCTGACCGGAGCACGTCCTCCACGGTCCCAGGCGGGGGAACCGGCGATGCCCTGCCAGTCACCCACCCCTTTCGGGAAGTGGCCCTCCCCGGACTCGAACCGGGACGCGGGGTCAGCCGCAGCGGATTTTGAGTCCGCCTCGTCTACCAATTTCGACAGAGGGCCGTTTGTTACGGAAGCGGCCAGACGTATACCGCGACGGTCGCCCGTATGCATCCGAAGATTGCGGTGCCGGACGCACATCGCTATGAGGGCCCCCGCATGTACAACCTGCTCATCTCGCTGGCAGTGGGAATCGTGGTCGCGCTGCTGGTGAAGTTCGCCGGCTTCTCCATCTGGGCGGGCCTGGTGCCCGGCCTCATCGCCGCACTCGGTACCTTCATCTTCCTGGCCCGGCGGGTCGCCACCCGCATCCAGGCACTCATGACGACGGTGCAACAGGACCTCCAGTCCCAGCCCACCAGTCAGAAGGACGCGCAGGGCCGGGTCGACCGGGCCGTGAAGACGCTCGAGAAGGGACTCGTCTATGACAAGTGGCAGTTCATGGTGGGTCCGGAGATTCACGCGCAGATCGGGATGCTGAAGTACATGGTGAAGGACCATGACGGGGCGCAGGCGGCCTTCAGCAAGGGCAGCTCCCGCAACTACATGGCGAAGGCCATGGAGGGTGCCCTGCGCTACCAGCGCAAGGACTTCGCGGGGATGAAGACCGCCTTCGAGTCCGCCTCCAAGAGCGGGAAGAAGGAAGCCATCGTCTGGGCCGTCTACGCCTGGTGCCTCCTGCAGAACAAGGAGAAGGACGAGGCCCTCAAGGTGCTCGGCCGGGGCGTGGAGGAGAACCCGAAGGACGAGAAGCTCAAGGCCAGCCTCGCCCAGCTCCAGAACGACAAGCGGCTGAAGATGAAGCCCTACGAGCCGCTGTGGTGGCAGTTCGGGCTCGAGGCCCCGCCGACGATGCCTCCCATGGGCGGTGGTGGACGCCGCATGCAGTTCGTTACCCGACGTTGATCCCAGGAGCGAGGGGGGCGTGCGCGCCCTCCTTCGCCCGGGAATTCCTACCGCCTCCCCTGCCCTGACGCTGGAACGACTTCCGATCCGCCTTCGTTGCGAGGAAGCGTTCGCATCGCAACCCCCTGAAATGACTCCCGGCCGCATGCCTGCTCCAAGGGCATGCTGCTTGCTCTTCGCCCACGCGCGCCGACGGGGATGACACCCGCCGCGCACAGCAGTCGGGCCTGGCGGCCGGAGGTCTCGGGTGAAGGTTGCGGGTGGGGATGGGTGCTCGCAGGACCGGGCGGTGGCGGATGCGCGTGGGGCGCAGGGGCGGCGAGAGCACCTGGTGGGGCGTGGCATCCGAGACCTCTGGACCGCGAATCATCGGGAGATCAACGAAGCGGAGAGGTTCATGCAACGGCGAGGGCGCACCTCGGAGCGGTCCCTCCTCCTGGTCATCGAGGATGACGCGAGCGTGTTGGAGAGCCTGTCGGACCTGCTCGCCTCGCGCTTCGATGTCCTGGGCGCGGCGGATGCGGGCGTGGGGCTGGAGTTGGCGAGCGAACATCGTCCCGACCTGGTGCTCCTGGACAGATTCCTGCCCAGCGGGGATGGGCTGGCGGTGTTGGAGGCGCTGCAGCGGGACTCCCGCACGGAGTCGACGCCGGTCATCTTCCTGACCGGGGACGCGGACGAGGCCACCCTGGAGCGCTGCCTGGAGATGGGGGCGGTGGACTTCATCCACAAGCCGGCGAGCGCGAGGGAGCTGATGGCACGGATCGACCGGGCGCTGCGGCAGAGCGAACAGCAGCGGCGGCTTCAGATCCTCGCCCAGACGGATGCCCTCACGGGGCTGGCGAACTTCCGGGCCCTCACCGTGCGGCTCGAAGAGGAGCTGCGCCGGGCCCAGCGCTACGGCTACCCGCTCAGCGTGGTGGTCATCGACCTGGACCACCTCAAGGCCATCAACGACGGGATGGGGCACGACGTGGGCAACCGGGCCATCCTCGCGCTGGCCAACCAGCTCAAGGGCAATCTGCGCGAGTCGGACTTCGCGGCGCGCTTCGGCGGCGACGAGTTCGTGGCGCTCCTTCCCCACCAGACGGCGCTGGAAGCGGCGGTGTTCGCCGAGCGCATCCGCACCGGGCTGCATTCCGTCGGCGTGCAGAAGAGCGACGGCCGCCCTGCTTCCTTCGGGTTGAGCGTGAGTGTCGGCATCGCCGACCACACATTGGAAACACCCCGGGACGATACGGATGCGCTGATGAAGGCGGCGGACGCGGCCCTCTACGAGGCCAAGCGCGAAGGGCGTGACCGGGTCGTGGTGTTCGGCCGTCCGGCGCTCGCGCCGCCCGTGCAACGACACTGAGCGCGGGGCGGGACGAAGCAGGCGACGGCGGGAAGCTAGAGGGCGCGGATGATTCTGGGCAACAGGCTGACGAGCGGTTCGAGGGTGGCGGTCGTCGGGGGCGGTATCGCGGGGGCGGGGCTGGCGGCCTCGCTGCTCTTCAACGGCAGGGCACGGGGGCTGACGCTCGATGTGCGCGTCTACTCCGGGGGACTGTCCGAGCGCACCGCGCCTCCCGCGGTGCTGACACCCGAGTGTCGCTCTCGCCTGGCCGCGCTGGGCTGTCGCATCCCCACCGAGTGGCGCGCCCACGAACTGCGGGGCGTGGAGATCATCGCCGAGGGACGTCGCGAGCTGCTGACCGCCTCCCCCGGTGGCCTCTGGGTGGTGGACGGCTGGCCCCATGGAGAAGGAGGACTGGCCCAGGTGCGTGATGTGCTGGCCACGGCGGCCAGCGCCCAGGGCGCACGTTTCCTCGAGCGGCACGTGGACCGGGTGGAGCGTCAACCCGCGGCCCCGGATGCGCCCGCGTCCGTGAGAGGCGCCGGGCCGCTGGTGGTCCGAGCGCAGGGAGGCGGAGAGCGCTTCCATGCGGTGGCCCTGGCCGGTGGCGCGGGGCCGATGATGGGTGACGCGTTCTTCCCGGGCTTCCGCCCCGCGCCCACGGTGGCGGCCGTGCAGGCACGGCTGCGGCACGCTTCGCCGCGGCTGGAGATCGCCCCCGTGGCTCGGCTGTGGGTGGCGCCGCTTCCCACGGTGGAGGGGCTGTTCCTCCTGCCGGGCGCGGACTCTGTCTATGCGCTGGCCTTTGGCCCCTCGGTGACGCCGGCCGACCTGTGCCAGGCGCTGATGATGGCCGCCCGCGATGGACTGCTGGAGGAAGGGTTCGAGCTGGCCGCGCTGGAGACGACCCGGTTGCCCTACGGGCCGGGGCGCACGCTGGTGGCGCCGGGACAGATCGCCGTGGGCCCCGCCGCGTTCGGACATCCGCTCCAGGTGGGGCTGTCGGAGACGCTGGCCTCGTGCAGCCGGGCGGCGGTGGCGCTGCTGGATGGAGGGTTGGATGGCTCGGCCCTGGAGCGTCGCTACGTCCGCGAGGGCCTGTGCGAGCTGATGGAGGACGCGGCGGCCGGAGCCCGCGCGGCGTCGTGGCTGCGGCGCGCCGGGAAGCGAGCGCCTGGGGCCTTCGTCGCGGCGAAGGGACGGCGCACGTCGTCCGGTGTCTACGGGGGTGGAGTGCTGGGCCTGAGTGCTCCCACGCCGCTGGCCCTGTTGGGGGCGATGCGCTGGGCGGGCCTGCGTGAGGTGGTGGGCTCCTGGCTGCGCACGACGATGGAGCCCGTGCCCATGGCGGTGCCGGAGTTGGAGCCCGACTTGTACTACGTCGTGGACGATGACCCCGACGCGCGTGAGGCGCTGACGGCGCTGCTGGAGAGCACGGGCGCCAAGGTGGTGTCGTTCGCGGACGAGCTGGCGCTGTTCTGCGCCGTGGCTCGACGGCCGCCCACGGCCATCATCCTCGATGTCGTGCTGCACTGGGTGGACGGGCTGCGCTTGTGCGAAGGTCTGAAGCAACATCCCCTCACGCGAAGCACGCGCGTGGTGGTGATGAGCGGCTTGAATCGTCCGCACGTTCGCCAGAGAGCGCTCGACGCGGGGGCCGAGGCCTTCCTGCCCAAGCCCGTGGATCCGGAGCGACTGCTGCGCATCCTCACCGGCCGGTTGGCCTCGCCCAGCACCACGGCTGACGCGACGACGCGACAGCCGACCGATGCGGGTGGTTCGGACCGCTACGCCGCTTCCTAGGGAGCTGTGCTCGGCACGGTGCCTTTCAGTCCACCGTGCCCGCACCGGGGCGTGACGGGGTGACGCGCGCGCGACGCCGCACGCCAACGAGGAAGGGCACGGGGCCTCCTGGCCGCCGTGCCCCTCGTTCGTTCCGCGAGCGCCCGCTTACGTGGCGATGCGACGCAGGCCTCGGCGCAGCTCCAGCGAGCCGGCCATGAGCGCGATGCCACGCATGAGGATGGAGATACCCACCAGGGTGCCCACCAGCCACACGGCGGAGACCGGCCACTGCGCCATGACGATGACACCCAGGGCGATGGAGATGGCGCCATAGGCGCAGTCCCAGCCCCACTGGGGATACCGGTCCATCAGCGAGGTCACCACGTGGAAGAGGCCGCTGGCGAAGAAGTAGCCAGCAAGCAGGAGTGTCAGCGCCCCCAGGCCCGCCGCCGGATACACGAGCACGAAGAAGCCCACCACGGTGGAGAGCACGCCGCTCAGCAGATAGAGCCAGAAGGGCCCGCCGGCCTTGCGGACACGGAACGAGGAGACAATCTCCGCGATGCCCGTTCCGGCCAGCAACGCGCCAAAGAGGATGACGGAGACCAGGCTCGTGAGGAACGAGGCCCCCAGCGCGACGAAGCCGAGGACGGCCATCAAGAGCCCCAGGACGAATGGCGGTCCCCATGCCGCTGAGGCGGCCTTGCTTCTGTCACCTGTCGCGGGTTCACGTTTGTAACTGGTGTCCATGTCGGTCCGCCTCCCTTGGAGGAAAGATTCAGCGGCGAACATGGGTGCCTTGGAGCACGGGGACAACAGCCTCACTTCCCGCTCCTCCCCTCCCCGCCCCTCCCTGGAGGGTGACTTCAGCCCGGTGCGCTCGGCGTGCTCTCGCGCAGGGAGGCATACGGGGGCTGGATGAAGACGGCGCCCGGCTCCTTGCGGAACCAGGTGAGCTGGCGCTTGGCGTACCGTCGCGTCTCCTGCGCGGTGTCTCGAATCGCCTCGTCCACGGACAGGCGGCCCTCCACCACCGCACGTGCCTGCACGTAGCCTACGCTTCTCATCGGGGCGGCATCACCCAGGCCTCGCTCCAGATGTGCCCGGGTTTCCTCCACGAGCCCGGACGCGAACATGGCCTCCGTGCGCGCGTTGATGCGGCCGTACAGCTCCTCTCGCGGCGGGTCCAACACGTAGAACCGGAAGGGATACCGGTCCGGAGCGAACGCATGGGCCTTGCGGAACTCGGAGGCGGGCACGCCCGTTTGCGCGTGGATCTCCAGCGCGCGGACCACTCGCACCAGGTCTTGAATGGGCAGCTTCGCCGCGGTCTCCGGGTCCACTTCCGCCAGCCGGCGATGGACGGCCTCGCGCCCCTGTTCCTCCGCGAGCGCATCCATTTCCGCGCGCAGCTCCGGGAGCGCTCCCGGGGCGTCCACCACGCCGTGAAGCAGGATGCGCAGATACAGCCCCGTGCCTCCCACGACGACCACGGGCCGACCGCGTCCGGTGATGTCAGCGATGGCCGCGTCCGCTCGACGCTGGTACTCGGCGGCGGAGAAGGTCTCCATCGGGTCCACCACGGACACGAGGTGATGCGGCACCTCGGCCAGCTCCTCCGTCGAAGGCTTCGCCGTGCCGACGTCGAAGTGCCGGTACACCTGTTGCGAGTCCGCGCTGACGATCTCCCCACCCAGGCGACGCGCCACCTCGATGGCGAGCGACGTCTTCCCCGACGCCGTCGGCCCGGCCAGCACCGTCAACGTCGGTCTCCCCTCCTGTGCCTCACCCATGTCCCGACACTCCCAGGGCCTCACGCACCACGGTGGCGGCGGACGCATCTCGCGAGAACACCAGACGCACCGGCTCCACGTCCGACAGCAACCTCCCCGCCGAGGCGAGCAGCGCAGCCCGGCCCTCGGAGGAGGCCTCCGACAACAGCGCATTGTGCACCAGCACCCGGCCCACGTCCCCGGCACGCTGTCGCTCCCAGCGCGAGTTCGAATCCCAGGCCAACGTCCCCACTGCGCGCAGCCGGGCCTCACGTGGGAACCCGAGGTTCCACGGCGTCCCCGCGGCTCGCCATGAGCCCTCCATCGCATCGGGCCAGACCGCCACCAGCTCATCCGAGAGCAGCGCCTCGCCCGCGTCCATCCACAGCCCACCCAGGGTGCTCTTGCCCGCGCCCGAGTGCCCCGTGAAGAGCGCCGCCGCGTCGCCATGCACGAGCGCCACGCCATGCACCAACAGGCCACCGCGACGCGCCAACTCCGCCGCCAGCATCACCCGCAGCACCACCTCCACGGGGAAGCGACCCGCGCCGACCACCTCACCACGGAGGCCGTCCGCGTCGAGTCTCGCCGAGTAGTCCTCGCCTTCCAGCCGGAGCGAGCCATCCTGCTCGCGCCAGGGTCGGGGCAGCTCGCGGGTCGTCGGCTCGGGGCGGGCCACGGAGGGGGCCGCGACGCGCAGCCGGCAGACTCGGACACCGGCCAAGGGTGGAGCAATGACGAAGCCCGCCAGGGAGCGGTGCAGCAGCTCCCGGACACGGGAGTCTGGCACCTGGAGGCCCACGGTCCATCCAGCGATGGAGAGCCATGGGCCTGACGTCTCCAGGCCGTCTTCGTCGGAACCGCCGGAGCGCTGGGGACCGGACGGGCCGGCTCCCGATGCGTTCAGGGCGTGCACTCCGACTCGCCGGGGATGTTGCACTGGGACATGGCCGCGAGCGCGACGAAGGGCTGCTCCCACAGGATGGCGGGAGCCTCGTAGCGCGAAACAGCCTCGGTGGAAGCAGTCCGAGGAACCTCCGTCGACGGCGACGGAGAGGACAAAGGAGTCGAGGGAATTTTCACGGGAACGGTACCGGGAAGGCGCAGATGCGGCCGTCCTGAGAGCCCACATGCAGTCGGGAAACAGTGGTGTCGATGGTCGGAGTGCCGATGAGCTGCGTGTCGCCGATGGACACCTGCTGCGAGTCCACGCCGCCAATCATCTCGAGCTGATGCACCTTCCCGTCGGAGCTGCCCACGTAGATGCGGACGACGCCGTTGGAGTTGAGGGTGAAGGTGCCGGAGGGATTCGCGATGGGCGTGGTCCACACCTGAGAGGGTGCCGTCTCCCCAGCCGTCACGTGGTCCCAGAACTCCACGCTGCCACTCGCGAGGCTGGCCACGAAGCCTCCGCCCAGGGGCCGCACGAAGCTGGTGAACGCGGGCGTGCTCGGCGAGGGACGCGTCGCCACATTCGCGCTCCACACAGACGTCAGGGTGCCCGCGTCGATGGCGTGGACGACGCCGTCGCTGTTGGTCGCGAAGATCTGATTCGCCACGGCGTTGCGCACCAGGCTGTGCTCCAGGTCGCCCAGGGAGAGGCGCGTCACCTCGGTGCCGGTCAGCGTGTCCAGGACGCGGAGCGACGCCGTTGTTCCACCATGCGTCTTCGAGCCGATGAAGAGGCGGTTGGTGGTGTAGTCGACCACCATGCCACCACTCACCATGCCCAGGTCTCCGGGCTGGTAGGTGAAGACCGGCGTGCCCGTGCGCGCGTTGAGCGCCACCACGCGATTCAGGGCCGGGTTCGCCAGCCGCGTCGCGAAGAACGCCAGGTCCAGGTTCGGCCGCGCGGCCTTGTATGCGGCGTTCGCGTAGTCGTGGAGCTGCGTCACGGGGAAGGACTGGATGGTGCCAATGGGTGCGCCGGTGTTGTCCCAGCGCCACAGCACCGTGCCGGTGGTGGCGTTGAGCGCGTAGGCGACACCTGACTGGTCGGCGGTGAGGATGTACTGGCCTGCCAGGCCATTGAGCGGCACCACCGGGAAGCGGCTGCCGATGAGGCCCGACAGCGGAAGCGGACGCCAGCGCTCGGCACCGTCGGCCGAGGGCGTGGTGACATTGGTGAGGTTGGCGACGACCGAGTCGTTGAAGGAGCTGAAGATGCCCACGCCCAGCTCGGTGATGGGCTGGAGGCGAGCATCCAGGCCCACCGAGTAGCACCACAACGGCGCCGCGCCGACGCGGGCCTGGGGCGTCGCGATGAGCGCCGCCGAGGCCGTGGGCCGGCTGCCCGCTGAGTACCGTCCCACGTCATCGGTGTTGAACACGCGGTAGTGATACGTGGTGCCGTTGACGACGGTGGTGTCGGTGATGGAGGACGTCGAAGTGAAGCTCTCGGAGGCGACGACGGTGGCGTTGCCAAGCGTCGAGCCGGCGGCGTAGGCCCGACCGGCGACCGGCAGCGTGTTGGGTGCGGCCCCCGCGGAACGAAGCACCAGCACGCCGTTGTGAACCGCGGGGTTGTCCCACGTCACCGTCACGCTCGCATCCCGAGCCACCGCGGTGAGCCGCTCGACTTCCGGCGCAGTGCCCGTGGCGATGGTCACCGGGGCCTCGATGCGCGCGGCCGAGTCGGACGCGTATACGAGAGGCAGATGCATCCGGTGGCGGAACGCCGTGGGCGCGGTGACGTTTCCGACGCTCGCGTACGTCACGGTGAAGGCGCGCTCCTGGTTGGGCATGATTCGCGCGGCATTGTTGTTCGCCGTCCAGGTGAAGCTCGTCGCACTGCTCGAGATGGACCACCCCGCCGGGGCCGCCGGATTGCCGCTGACGAACGCGAAGAAGTTCACGGCGGGCCGGAGCAACGTGACCTGCTCGATCGGCAGCGTCCCCCGGTTCTGCACCGTGTAGACCACCGGCTGATTCGGCACGCCCGGAACGAGCACGGACGGACTCGCCTTCAGGCGATGCGTCACGATGCGCCCCTGTCCCGAACGCACGACCTGGGTCGTCGCGGCGCTCCCGTTCAACGTCGCATCCGCCTGCACATCGAAGGCGAAGTCGGAGAACTCGGCGCCAGTGAGGGTGTAGCTCCAGATGAAGTGCGCGGAAGCGCCGGGGGCCAGGCGCGACACGCTCGCGGGATTGGGGCCGGAGGCGAGGGCCGCCACGGCAGTGCCCACAAAGACGGGGGCACGGGGCGTCACGTTCAGATAGGACGCGGTGGTGGACGTGTTGGTGACGCTGAGCCGCACTTTCACCGTCTCGCCCACGAAGGCCTGGACGTTGTCCACGTCACCGGAGGCCGCGAGCACACCCACATTGGCCATGGGCGTGTCGGCCACGGCCGAGGTGACCGAGCCGCTCCCGCTGGTGGCGCGGACGCTGGCCACCATCGTCCCACCCGTCTGCGTCGTGGCCCGCGCGGAGAGGATGCCCGCTCCGCGCAGGGGAATGTTCACCTGGAAGTTGGCGGGCTGGACCTCGACGACCTCGAACGAGACACCGCCCACGCCGGTGCTGGGGCCTTCCGCCGTGATGTTGTTCTGGGCGGCCGTCTGGCTGGTCCGGTTCTCGATGACGAGGCGCGCGGTGATGTCGTCGCCCACGGGAAGAACCCGTGGCTGGATGTCGACCCGCGTGGACAATCCCACGCGCCGCCATTCCGCGGCGGCCGTCGTCCGATTCGTGGTGAAGGACTGGTTTCCGCAAGCCTCTAAGGCCGTCAGCGTCGTGAACCGCTGGCCCGTGGCATTGGCCGCCGTCACTTGCGGAATCATCCGCAGCGTGAAGGTCGCCGTCTGGTCCTGCATCAAACCGGCGTCCGCCAACGCGCAGTTGACCGGGATGTTGTACGTCACCTGTCGCGTCGCGATGAAGTGGTCCGCGACCCAACCCGCGGGCGCCGGGCTCTCCAGCAGCGTGTATCCGGTGGGCAGGATGAACGACACCTGGTTGATGGGCCGGAACAGCGGCGAGGTGCTCCGGGTGTTGTTGCGCACCTGGACGCGCAGCTCGGAGACCTCATCCATCACCACTGTCGCCTGGGTCTCCCCGGGCTCCGCGAGCGTCGTGAAGACGGCGGCGCGGGTCGTACTCTGGGCCAGCGCGGCGAAAGGAAGGACGAGCACCGCGACGAGCGCGGCGAGGCGGGCGTTCAGCGTGGGAATCATGGCGGAAGGCCTCACGTCACGGCTCCAGGGTGAAGGCGGCCGTGGTCAGCGGCGCGCCGTCGAGAAAGAAGCGAACCTGCCATGTCCCGCTCATGCCGGAGGTGGCCACCGTCGTTCCGGCCACGGGCAGCGAGAAGCGCACGGTGCGAGTCACGTCCGGCTTCGCCTCCACCACTGAGGTGCGACGCTCGTACGGATGGCCGGAGGGCGACACGAACTCGACTTCCACGCGGCCCTTGCCACGCACGCCGCTCACCGTCAGGTCCACGTCCACCTGGGACACGTCCGACAGGCCATGCGCGTCCAGCCCCACCACCTCCGCGTGCCCGGAGACGGGCGTCGGCATCGGCTCTCCCTCCGCGGCTTCAGCCGTCGGAGGCCGGGCGGCCTCGCTCTCCTCGCCCAGCACGTCCGTGGGAGCAACGGGCTCCACGGCGGGCGGCGTGCCCTCCGCGGGTGCATCCGTCCAGTCGAACACCCGGGGAGAGATTCCGCTCTCCGTACAGGCCGTCAGCAGCAGCGCCGCCGCCGAGCAGCCCGCCGCAATGCGCGCTCGCATCACCGTACCTCCTGAAGCTCGTCGACCAGGCCCAGTCGGGCCAGGTCCGTGAGAAACCGCAACGTGTCCGTGAGCACCTGGCCCACGTCCATGGAGAACTCGCGGGCCACGACGTCGGCCACCGAGCGCGCGGAGCGCGTCCCGTCACTGAGCTCCCAGATTCGCACCGCCGTCGCGTTGAGGCCACGCAACGTGCGCCCCTCCGCGTCCAGCAGGAGAAAGTCCGCGCCGAAGCGCTGTCCCTCCGCCCCCACCCGTCGCCGCGGAAGATGGTCCGCCGAGAAGTCGCCGCTCATGAGCGCCCTCCCCGTCCCAGCCACCGCGCCACCCTGCCCCGCACCACCGCGCGCACCCGACCGAGCCGCGACGGCCCCCGGTCCCACTCCGCGCCCAGCTCCACCGCGCCCCGCCGGACACACGTCACGCGCCCGAGAATGCGCGACGCGGGAATCGGAGGGTCCTCCGCCGGCGCATTGTCCCCGCGCAGCGACAGCACGCCCTTCCCCGCCGCGCGGACCCGATGCAGGACGAGCGCGTCGTCGAACCGCGCCAGCACCACCTCACCCGGCCGTGGCTCGCCAGACAACGGCTCCACACCAGCGAAGTCCCCTGCCCGCAACGATGGCCACATGCTGTCTCCCCGTACGGGAATCCAGCGAAAGGCCGAAGGCGAAGCGGAGGTGGGGGACTCACCCGACATTTCCGAGCCAGTCTACTCCACCGGCCAGGGCGGCGCGAATGAGTCCCTTTGGATTCCCCTTGAATTTCCCGGAGGTTACAAGACCCCTCCGGGCTGGACTGAATCGCGGGGAGTCCTGAATTCCCTCGACTACAACCTCACGAGGCGCTGAGGGCGTCCGCCCGGGGAGCGGCCGAGTGGGCCCGCACCGTCCGCGCGATGTCATCCAGGGCCACGGGGATGGGCTCCCCTCCGGCCATCTGCTTGAGCTTCGCCTGCCCGCTGGTGCGCTCCAACTCCCCGAGCACGAGCGTGAAACGCGCCCCGCTCTTGTCCGAGCGCTTCATCTGGCTCTTGAGGCTGCCGCCGCGCGTGTCGAAGTCCACTCGAAGGCCGTCGCGCCGCAGCCGGCTCGCCAGGGTGAAGGCCGCGTCATGCGAGCCCTCATCCGCCACCGCGATGAACAGGTCCGGTGTCGCGCCGAACTTCTGCTGGCTCTCCTTGAGCAGGAGCACCAGGCGGTCCAGTCCGCACGCGAAGCCGACGGCGGGCACGTCCGGCCCCCCCAGGCTCTTCACCAGCTTGTCGTAGCGGCCACCGGCGCCCACCGTGCTGGCGGTGCCCAGCGCGGGGTGCGAGGCGATGAACTCGAAGACGGTGCGCGTGTAGTAGTCCAGGCCGCGAACCATGCGCGGATTGACGACGAACTTGATGTCCAGCGCCGTCAGCTTGCGCTGCACGTCATCGAAGTGCGCGCGGCACGGCTCGCACAGGAACTCGAGCACGTTGGGGCCCTTGGCGGCCACCGCCTGACACGTCGGGTTCTTGCAGTCGAGCACCCGCAGCGGGTTCTTCTCCATGCGCCGGTGACAGTCGGAGCACAGCTCCTCGCGGTGGGCCTGCAGGTACTCCACCAGCTTCATGTGGTACGCGGGCCGGCACGTCTCGTCGCCCAATGAGTTGAGATTGAGCGTGATGTCCTGGAGCCCCAGCTTCTGGAGGAACTGGGCCACCATGTCCATCACCTCGACGTCCTGGGCGGCCTCCTTCGAACCGTAGGCCTCCGCGCCGATTTGATAGAACTGCCGGTAGCGGCCCGTCTTCATCCGCTCGTACCGGAACATCGGCCCCGTGTAGAACCAGCGCGTCAGCGGCTCCTTGTTCACGATGGAGTGCTCGATGTACGCGCGCGCCGCCGGGGCCGTGCCCTCGGGTCTCAGGGACAGGCTGCGGTCGTTCTTGTCGGTGAAGGTGTACATCTCCTTGCCGACGATGTCCGTCTCCTCACCCACGCTGCGCACGAACAGCGCCGTGTCCTCCAGCATGGGCGTGCGGATCTCCCCATAACCGAAGCGACCGAACAGCTCTCGCGCCAGGCCCTCCACGTGCTGCCAGATCTCAATCTCGCCTGGCAGCAGGTCGTTCATGCCCTTGACGGCGCTGAGCGTCTGACTCACGGGATGACTCCAATGCGCTGCCCCAGCCGAAGCACCGCCTCTTCCTGGAGGCTCGCTTCCCACTTCACGCGGCCGGGCTCGAACAACAGGATGACGGTGGAGCCCATCTCGAACCGACCCAGCTCGCCGGCCTTCTCCACCTTGTAGCCCTCTTGATACCGGTGCACCTTGCCCGGCTGGCCCGTGTGCGTGGTGATGTCCTCGTAGGACGCCTTGATGCGCGACACACAGGTGGCGCCCACCTTCACCACGGCGCACTGCCCCGCCGCCGTCTGGAGGTAGGTCACCAGCCGCTCGTTGACGCAGAACAGGGACTGCTTGTTCTTCACCGACGCCGGATTCACCGGCCAGAACTCACCGGGGATGTACGCATAGCCGGTGATGGTGCCCGCCAGCGGCGAGTGGATGCGGTGGTAGTCGCGCGGCGACAGGTAGATGGTCGTCCAGGCTCCACCGTGGAAGGGCTTCGCCGCCTCCGCGTCCCCCAGCAGCTCATCCACCGTGTACTCGATGCCCTTGGCCTGCAGGCACCGGCCGTGCTCGGAATAGCCCACCTGCGACACGCGGCCGTCCACCGGGGACACCACGGCCTTCTCGTCCGGGTCGATGGGGCGCAGGCCCGGCTTGAGGGCGCGCGTGAAGAACTGCGCGAACGTGGGGTAGTGCTCGATGGGGTGCTCGGCCTCCGCCATGTCCACGTTGTAGGACTTGGCGAACGCCCGCATGGCCGCCTGGTGGACGGGCGCGGGAATGGGCACTCGCGTGGCCATGCCCACCGCCGTCGACAGGGCGGACTTGGGCAACACGCGCATCAACTTCATGAAGGTCTGTTCGTTCATGGGGCGTCTTTGACTAACGGCCGGCGTCGGTCCCCGCGGGGGGCTCCGTCCCGGCATCCAGCGTCCGCGTCACCGTCCGCACGGAGCTCTTGGGCAACAACATCAACACCCGTCCCTCTTCGACGATCAGCACCGTGTCGGGATGTCCGGGGTACTCCAGGCGGCAGGCCGTGCTGTCAGTCAGCTCCCACGCGTCCCGGATGCCGCGCCCCTCCACGTTGATGGGGGTGCCACGCTTGAAGCAGCCTCGGAAGCCGGCGACCAGCTCGTTCGCCGGGGTGCCAGTCTGGGGGCCGTTCACCGGGCCGGCGTCTGGAGGACCGGCGTCCACGGCCTCGGCGGGAGGAGGAGGCGGCGGCGGTGCCAGCGTGGTGGAGGGCGCGTTCGGGACGACCTCGTGGGCGCTGGCCACTGCCTTCTGCCTCGCGACGAGGGCCTCCTGCATGCGCGCCCGGTTCTTCTGGATGCGCTGGAGCAGCTCCTGCGCGGAGGGCGCATCCAGGCTGTCCTGGGGCACGCGTTGGAGCTTCGCCTCGATGGACCCCATCTGCGGGTCCAGATAGGCGTCATCCAGCTTCTGCGCGTACAGCTCGCGGAACTGGCGGGTGGCCTGCTCGTACTCAGCGGACGGCGGTGGTGGCTCGCGACGGCAGGCCGACAACACCAGCAGGAGGGCGGAAACAAGGGCCGCGAAGGGCCGGAGGGATGCTCGGAGGACCTGGGGGCGCACGCACCCGGTTTATTTCATTTCCCCCCGCCGTGCCCAGTTTTCAGAAAGCGCCGCGTCAAACGCCGAGGAACAGGCGCTTGCCGAAGTTGAGCGCCAGGTCGGCGTCGAAGATCTTCTGGGCGGACGTCTCGATGTCGTACTCCACCCGGACGTACTCCACCGTGCGCGCATCCGTGTCGCAGATGACGAAGCAGGCGCGGTTGTCGTAGTCGCGCGGCTGGCCCACGCTGCCCACGGAGATGATGTACTTGTAGCCCTTGCGGATGCCGAACTTCTGGGCCACCACGTCGTTCACCTCGCCATTGCCGATGGCGAACGCCCGGCACAGGTGGCTGTGGCCGATGAACGTCACCTCCGGCAGCTCCTCCACGTAGGGCGTCAGCTCCCGCGCCTGCTCCAGCGCGAAGATGTACTCGTACGCCTTCGGGTCGATGGGCGAGCCGTGGCAGAAGCCCACCTCGCCAATGCGGTACGTGTACGGAAGGCTGCGCAGCCACGCCATGTTCTCGTCCGTGAGGACGTTGGCGGACCAGTCCAGCGCGTGCCGGGCGGCGTCGTAGTAGTACGAGTAGTCCATCCGCCCCGCCACCGCGGCGTCGTGGTTGCCCAGCAGCGTGACTTCCGCCACCGAGCGCACCAGCTCGCAGCACGGGTTGGGAGACGCGCCGTAACCGACGATGTCCCCCAGGGACACGATGCGGTCGACCTTCTGATGCTCGGAGACCCGGAGCACCTCGGTGAGCGCTTCGATGTTGGAGTGGATGTCGGAGATGACGGCGATGCGCATGGATGCCTCGGTCGGTGGCGCCGCGTTCAGCCGGCCCAGACCGCCTTCACGGGGTTCTTCTGCTGCTGCGAGATAATCCGCCGGAGCCGCCCCAAGGTTTCCGCATCCAGCGATTCGAACTGGAGCCCCATCCCCGGCGGGTAGGCCCGGTCCTCCTCTTCCCTCAGCCATACCACCGTGGCCGCCGCCTGTACTTCGGGATCCTCCGCGGGCGTCAGCCGGAGGACCGCTCGCGCACCTCGCGCCAGCGGAGTGCTCGTCCGGAGAAACAGACCTCCCTCGCTCAGGTTCGTGATGCGGGCATACAGGGTGACGTTGTCTCCCTCGCACCAGCAGCGCAGCAAGGTGGGTACCCGTGCGGACTTTCGGTTATCGCTCAACCCTCTTCCTTCCCGAGCACCAAAGGATGGAAGCCTAGAGACGGCCTGAATCCACCGTCAAGTTCGTGGGTGAGCTGGGACCCCACCTCACCCTCCAGGCGCTCAACGCTCCAGCGGGCCCAGGTCGTCGAAATGGGTCAGCTTCCTGAATTCCGCGAAACGAGCGCGAATCTCCGGATGCGTCACCTCGCGCAGGCGCTCCAGGCTGAACTTCTCCACGGTGAAGGAGGCCATGACGCTGCCCATCACCATGGCCCGGCGCAGCACCGTCGAGTCGATGTCCGACGTCGCCGTGGCCAGCGCGCCCATGAAGCCACCCGCGAAGGTGTCACCGGCGCCCGTGGGGTCGAAGACCTCCGCCAGCGGGAAGGCCGGGCAGGCGAAGACGTGGTCCTTCTCGAAGAGGAGCGCGCCGTACTCGCCGCGCTTGATGACGACGCGCTGCGGACCCATGCCGAGGATGGCGCGCGCGGCCTTCACGACGTTGTGCTCACCGGCCAGCTGGCGCGCCTCCGCGTCGTTGACGAAGAGCAGGTTGACGCGCTGGAGCGTCTTGAGCAGGGCCTCGCGGCTGCCCTGGATCCAGAAGTTCATCGTGTCGGCGGCCACCAGCTTCGGCGAGCGCACCTGATCCACCACGCGCGCCTGCAGCTCCGGGTGGATGTTGCCCAGGAAGACGTAGGGCGTGTCGCGGTAGGCCGCGGGCAGCTCGGGCGAGAAGGTCTGGAAGACGTTGAGCTGGGTGTCCAGCGTCTTCGCCTCGTTCAGCTCGTAGCCATAGCGGCCCTTCCAGCGGAAGGTGCGGCCGGGCACGCGGGTGAGGCCCTCCAGGTCGATGCCTCGCCCCTTGAGGAAGCTCACGTGAGCTTCAGGGAAGTCCTCGCCCACCACGGCGACGATGCGCGCGGGAGTGAAGAACGACGCCGACGTGGAGAAGTAGGTGGCGGACCCGCCGAGGACGTCCTCCTTCTGTCCGAAGGGGGTTTCCACCGAGTCCAATGCGACGGAGCCGACGACAAGGAGGGACATTGCGAGCTTCCTGGAAATACAGAGGGGGGCACGGTGCCCTGCCAGGAACCCCGTGCCCGTGCCGGGTACGCGGTTTCACGGCTGGCGTCAAGCCGCGCAGCCGTGAAAACCCGATCAGGGGGTGGGGATGCCCGTGGCCGTGAGGATGGCCTTCAGGTCGTCGTCGGTGAAGAACAGGCCGCCGCCCACGAAGAAATCGCGGCCGGCGATGAGGCGCTGCGTTGCCGTGTCCCGCTGCTGGGCGTTGAGCATGTCGTCCATGCCCGCGACGACGAACAGGTGGTCGAACGCCTGAGCCCGCAGCGTGGCGCGCAGCCGGGGATAACGCAGCTCGTCCGCCGCGAAGTTGAAGGCGTCCATCTTCAGCGTGAGGGCGTCGTCGAACAGGTGCAGGTCCGCGCCCACGCCGCCGGTGGACTCGATGAGGCCCACGCGCAGCGTGGTGAAGTACCAGCGCTTGGCGAACTGCGCGCTGATCCGCAGGCTTTCCTTCGTCACCTTGCGGGTCTGGATGACGGGGTCGCCCTCGGACGGCGGATTGGTCTGCACGGTCTCCGTCGTCACGGTGCCGCGCGGGTCGTCCACCAGCTCCAACAGGTAGTACTTGTCCGGCTTGGGGATGAGCCGCACGGAGAAGACGTTCTTGGAGCGGCCCTGGGCGGCCAGGTAGCTGCTCTGGATGCCGACCTCCGTCTGGAGGTCGGTGAGCTTGGCGGCGAAGCGGGCCACGTCCTGCACCGTCTCGCGGACCTCGCGGCCCACGCTCTCGTCGGTGAGCAGCACGCCCGCGGCGCCCTCCCCGTCCTTCACCTTGCGGGTGATCTCCTCCAGGTTGCCCAGCGTGCTGTCCAGCTTGGTCAGCGTCTGCTTCAGGCTGGCGACGCTCTCCTTGAAGTCACCCTCCCCGCTCCCGACGATGTTCTTGACGCTGGCGAGCACCTCGCGCACGTCGCGGGTGATGAACTCGATGTTGTCGACGATGCGGCCGACGTCGGCCTGGTTGTTCTGGGTGATGGTCCGCACGTCGGTCGACACCCCCTCGAAGTTCGCGAGGATGACGTCCAGCCGGTCCGCGTTGCGGCGCACCGTCGCGTCCACGGAGTCCGACAGACGGACGAGGTTCTCGACGATGCGCTGGAGCGAGCCGGCGCCGCGCTCTCCGCCCAGCACCTCGCGCAGCGCGCCCGTCACCTGCTGGATGTCGGAGGTGATCTGCGACAGCGACTCGAAGATGGCCTCCATGCCCTGCGTGTCGATGACCCGGCGGATCTGCCCGCCGTTCTCCAGCTTGGGGGCGTTCTCCGTGCCGGGATTCAAGTCCAGCAGGTAGTCGCCCAGGAGCGACTCCGAGCGCTTGGTGACGACCGCGTCCTCGCGCAGGTCCACGTCTTCGCGGATCTTCAGGACGACGCGCGCCCGCGTGCCCTCCAGGATGATGTCGTCAATCTCTCCCACCCGGATGCCGGCGATCTGCACCCGGCCGCGCACCGCGAGGCCAGACGCGTCCCGGAAATAGGCCCACACGCGCGTGGAGTCGCTGTCGCTCAGGCCGCCTTCGCGTGCGAACAGCACGAAGGTGACGAAAAAGGCCCCCGCGGCGATGACCAGCAGGCCAACACGGAAGGGCGTAACGAGCTTCTTCACCTGATGTGACTCCGAGGGCTACCGGCCGGGCGCGACTCTAACGTTTTGCATCTGGAGTGCCACATTTTCCTGAAAGCGGAGCCTCCCGGGGCCCCTGCCCTCAGTTCTTCCCGAACCACGTCTCCAGGAACACCTTCACCGCCGGGTGCTGGGACTCGCGCAGCTGCTCCGGAGGGCCGTGCGCCACGATGACGCCCTTGGAGAGGAACGCGATCTGGTCCCCCACGTTGAACGCCGAGGAGATGTCGTGGCTGATGACCACGCTCGTCACGCCCAACCCCTTCTGCGCCGCCAGGATCATCTCATCCACGTAGTCCGTGGTGATGGGGTCCAACCCCGTGGTCGGCTCGTCGTAAAGGACGATCTTCGGGTCCAACACGACGGCGCGCGCCAGGCCCACGCGCTTGCGCATGCCGCCCGACAGGTCCGACGGGAACTTCGACTCCACCTCCCGTTTGAGCCCCATCAAGTCCAGCTTGGAGCGGACCTTGGCGTACAGCTCGTCCTCGGACAGGTGGGTGTGCTCGCGCAGGGGGAAGGCGACGTTCTCGAACACCGTCATGGAGTCGAAGAGGGCCGCGGCCTGGAACACCATGCCGAACTTGTTGCGGACGCGCTGGAGGCTCTGCACCCCCATGGGGATGATGTCCTCGCCGTCGATGATGACCTGGCCGCTGTCGGGGCGGAGCAGGCCAATCATGTGCTTCATCAGCACCGTCTTCCCGGAGCCGGAGCCGCCGAGGATGACGCACGTGCTGCCCGCGGGCACGCTGAGGTTGATGCCGGTGAGGACCTTGTTCTCACCGAACGTCTTGTGCAGGTCCACGATCTCGATCATCGGCTTCGTGGACATGCCGGCGTTGTCTTCGGACGGAGGACCGGAGGCAGCCATCAGTGCATCACGATGCCCACGAGGAAATCGAGGATGAAGATGGACAGGGCGCTGGCCACCATCGCCTCGGTCGTCGCCTGACCCACGCCCTTGGCGCCGCCCGACGCGTTGAAGCCCTTGTAGCAACAGATGAGCGCCACGGAGACGCCGAACACGGCCCCCTTGATGACGCCCTCGTAGATGTCCACCGGCTCCAGCCACTGCTGGGTGCGCGTCAGGAAGGTGCCCGGGGAGATTCCCAGGCCTCCCACCGCGACGAAGTAGGCGCCCGTCATGCCCGCGGTGCTGAACAGGATGGTCAGCATGGGGACCATGAACAGGCCCGCCAGGATTCGGGGCACCAGCAGGTACTGGACCGGGTTGACGGCCATGGTCTCCAGCGCGTCCACCTGCTCGGTGACGCGCATGGTGCCCAGCTCCGTGCACATGGCGGAGCCGGCGCGCATGGTGACCATCAGCGCGGAGAACACCGCCGCCAGTTCGCGCGTCAGCGTCAGCGCCACCGTGGGGCCGACGAGGCTCTCCGCGTCGAAGAGCGCGAAGGCCTCGGACGTCTGGAGGGCGAACACCATGCCGGTGAACAACCCCGTCAGTCCGACGATGAAGATGGAGCCCACCCCCACGAAGTCCAGCTGGGCGAACAGGTTGTGGAGGCGGAAGGGGCGCCGGACGCTCCAGCGGGCCACGTCGATGGCCAGCGTCACGACGCCGCCAATGGTGCTGACGACGTCGATGAGGCCCTTGCCGAAGCCGGCCACCGTCTGGGTGAAAATCCCTGGCTCGCGGGCCGGCTTGCTGGGGGTCTGCGTGGTCATGCGGTCAGGCGCCTACTCTTACGTGCCACGACGGGGGGCACAAGCGAAGTGTTCCCTCCCAGGCCTGGGAGCGATACCACCAGGCGGGCGGGCGACGAAGGGACTACCTCACTTCGGAGCGATGCGTTTATGTTCCGCGCCCCTTTCTTTCCAAGCCCGGTGCCCGCGAGGCGCACCGGGCCGAGAACTCAGACGAACATGGCAACTCATAAGGTCGGCGGCGAGGTGGACGCATACTGCACCCGCTGCAAGCTCACCCTCGCGCACACCATCCTGGCGATAGTGGGAACGAAGATCGCTCGGGTGCGCTGTAACACCTGCAACGGGGACCACGCCTACCGAGGCGCCCCGGGCACGACGGACCGCCCTGCTCCCACCCCGCGCGCGAGCCGGGCCTCGGGTGGCCTGACCAGGGCGGAGAAGATCATCATCTCCTTCGAGGAGCAGCTGGCTGGCAGGGACGTCGCCAACGCGCCCCGCTACAGCCCGAAGGACACGTACAGCGTGGATCAGGTCATCCAGCACCCGACGTTCGGCGTGGGACTGGTGACGGCGGTGCGGGGCGACAAGGTGGACCTCACCTTCCGCACCGATACCAAGACGCTGGTGCATGGCCGTGGCGGCGCGCCCTCGGAGAAGCCCGCCTTCAGCCCGCCCGTCCGGCAGGCGACCGGCCCCGCGGACAAGCCGCAGGTCGCCGCTGAAGAAGTCCCGGCGGAAGCGCCCGTCGAGGAATCCCCCGCAACCGGGGATTGACCGAGGCGAGGCGGGAGGGCGAAGTTGGGCGGCACGCTCGTGCGCACCCGCTCGCCGCCCTTCCTGCCGTTCCTCGTGCTGGCCCTGGCCGCTTCGGCGGCCCTGGCGGCGGCTCCTCCGGACTCCGGCCTGGAGGTGCGCGCCGCTCCCGCTCGGGTCGTCCTGGGGCGGGACCTGGCCGTCGCATTGGAGGTCCGCGTTCCTCCAGGCGCGGGGCCGGTGCGGGCCGCGGCGTCGTCGGGGCGGTTCGCGGAGGAGCGACTGGACGGCGGTGCCCGGCGCACCTTCCGTTGGACGCCCCCTCCCGTGCGGCACCCCCTGGTGGCGGTGTTCGCGTTCTGGGTCGAGGCCGGTGACGGCCCTCCCCGGGTGACGCTGTTCCGGCTCGGGTTGCTCGGACAGACGACGCTCGACGTGGCCACCGCGCCTGGCGCCACCGTCGAGGTGTTGCTCGGCGACAAGCGCTTCGGCCCCATCCAGGCGGATGCCCGAGGCAAGGCCCGGGTCCCCGTGGAGGTGCCTCCCGGTGTCGTGTCCGCGCGCGTGCTCGCCACTCGAGGTGAGCTGCGCACCGATGCGGCCACGCCCCTGGATGCGCCCCGCGCGAGCCCACGCGTCGCGGTGCTCACGCCCTCTCCCCTCCCCGCCGAGGGAGGCTGGTTGTTCGTCGCGGGTGGGGGACCACTCAACTTGGCTGCGCTGGAGCTGTCCGTCGAGGGCGCCCGGTATGAGCCCGTGCGGGGAGGAGCCAACGTCGCGCGCTTCCGTGTGGTGCCAGCGCCCGAGGCCTCCTCCGTCACGGTGAGCGTGCAATCGCCGGGGGCGGAAGTGGCTCGGACCCGGGCCGACGTGAGACGCGTGCCCTCGCGGAAGGACCTCGTGCCCGTGTCTCCCCTCGCGGAGGAAGCTCAGGGCACATGGCGTCCGGCGCTGCAGGTACTGGCGGGGGGCTCGTTCGCCAGCGGAGACAACACGGGCCCTTTCGGCGCGCTGGGTGTGTCGCTCACCGCGCCGTGGTGGAACGGACGGTTCGCGGCGGAGCTGGAGGTGGGCATGCGGGGCGCCACGTTCAACGGGACGGTGGGCACGCTTGGCGCGGTGCGTTCCCAGGTGCTGGCGGTGCCCGTCCTCGCATCGGTGCGCGCGGAGGTGCTCCAGTTCGCCGCGTTCACCCTGTACGGCCGAGCAGGAGGTGGACTGGCGCCTTTCCGTCATCGACTCCGCAGCGACTTCCAGGCGGAAGTGAAAGAGAGCAAGCTTTCCGGCATGGGGTTCCTGGCCGTCCAGGGCGCGTACCGGTTCGGGCGCTGGAGCGCGCTGGGAGAGCTTCGTGGCGCGTGGGCGCCAGCGAGCACGCCCCTGCTGGACGCGCAGCTCGGCGGTGTGGCCGCGCTGCTGGGGATGAGGTTCGAGCCATGACTCGCGTCACCGTGATCCTCGCGCTGCTGTTGGCGGCTTGCGGCTCGAGCGCGGTGCTCCCGGCTCCGACCATCATCGCCGTGAGTCCGAGAGAGGCGCAGGTCGGCTATCCCGGCACCATCCGCGTAACGCTCGACGCGGTGTTCCCCATCCGCGTGGACTACTCCCGCCAGGAGGCGCGCGCGGGGACCGGGACGCGACTGTGGTTCGGCTCCGTGGAAGCGCCCCTGCACGACATCGACGAGAGCGGCACGCTCTCGGCGGATGTGCCGGAGCTGCTGCCCCCGGGAGAACACGATGTCCGCGTCGTCCTCGCAGACGGTCGGGAGGCCCGCCGTGAACGAGGCTTCACCCTGCTCGACGGGGACGGCACCGACGAGGACGGCGGTGTGGAGGAGGTCCCCGACGGAGGCATCTTCGTCGCGGATGGAGGTCCGGAGCAGGATGGAGGGCCGACTCCGGGGACGCCGATGCAGCCAGGGGACATCACCGGCTTCGAGTTCGAGTCGGTGCAGGAGCAGACCCGGGGCCAGCCCTTCGTCATCACGGTCCGAGCCCTGGGCCCTCGCGCGGCGGAGTTCGAGGACAAGCTGGACCTCACCGTGAACAAGTCCAACGGGGGCGTCAGCCCCACGTCGCTGGATCAGTTCGTCGCGGGGGTCTGCACGCAGTCCATCACCCTGGACGTCCAGGGCGACAACGTGACGCTGACGGTGATGGACCGCTTCGGAGTCGAGGGCAACTCCAACAGCTTCAAGGTGAAGTAGTCCGCCGCGTCAGGCCAGCGTGAGGCGCAGCAGCTCGCGAACGCGCGCCATGTCCGGAGGCAGCGGAGCCTCCACCGCCCGGGCCTCCACTCCGGGTAGTGCGGGCCACTCCACCCGCGCCGCGTGCAGGGGCGTGCGCGCGAGCGCCACGGCTTCCCCCTGCCCTCCCAGCTCCTTCTCCAGCCAGGGAGTGTCGCGGCCGTACTGGTGGTCCAGCAGCAGCGGGTGCCCCAGCGAGAGCAGGTGCACGCGAATCTGGTGCGTGCGTCCGGTGAGGGGTTCGGCTTCCACCAGCGTGGCGCGGTCGAAGCTCTCCACCGGTCTCACGCGCGTGCGCGAGGGCTTCGCCTCCGCTTCTCCCGGACGGGCCACGCGCATGCGGCCCTTGCGCGCGGCGACCAGCGGCGCGTCCACGAGGCTCGGCGCATCGATTCGCCCTTCCACCAGCGCGACGTAGCGCTTGCGCACCTTGCCCGCCTCGAAGGCCACGGAGAGCGAGCGGTGCACCTGGGCGTCGAGCGCGAAGAGGAGCGTACCGGAGGTGTCGCGATCCAACCGGTGCACCACGAAGATCTTCTGGCCCCGCTGTGCCTCCAGCGCATCGCGCAGGGATGGACCGCCATCACGCCCGGGGATGACAGGCACCCCGGGCGGCTTGTCCACCACCAGCAGTCCTCCTCCTTCGAAGAGGATGCGAACCTCGGTCACTCGTACTCCGAAGCCTGCACCACGGAGATGGGCCCCAGTCCGCGCAGCTGCTTCTTCACCGCATCGGCCTTGCCCAGCACGACGATGGTGGGCGGCTCCGCGAAGCAGTACTTCTTCGCCACCACGGCCACCTGCTTCGGCGTCACCGCGCGCAGCCTGTCGCGGAAGTTCATCACCCAGTCGTCCCCCAGCCCGTGCAGGCGCATGTCGGCGATGCTGCTGGCGATGGACTCGTTCGTCTCCGTGCGCAGCGGGTAGAGGCCGCCCATGTACGCCTGCGCGTCGCGCAGTTCGCCCGGTTTGATTCCGGAGTCGCGCATCTTGGCGATCTCCGCCAGCGACACGTCGATGATCTCCCGCGTCGACTCCGTCTTGGTGAACGTCGAAAGGGCGAAGATGCCCGCCGCGTTCATCGCGTCGAACCAGCAGCCGATGCCGTACGTGAGGCCCCGGTTGACTCGGACCTCGTTCATCAGGCGCGAGGTGAAGCCGCCGCCCAGGGCCACGTTCATCGACGTGGCCGGGAAGTAGTCCTCGTGGCCCATGCGGTAGCCCGGGCCGCCCATGCGCACCTGCGACTGCGTCTGGTCCGGCTTGTCCACCACGATGACCTTGCCGGCCTTCGCCACCTTGGTCAGCGGCGGGATGACCATGGGCGCGTCGGGTCCGCCCGTCCAACCGGCGAAGGACTCCTCGGCCGCCGCGGCCACGCGCTTGGGGTCCACCGAGCCCACCACCACGAGCATGGCGATCTTCGGCCCCATGCGCTCCTGGTGGAAGCGCACCGCGTCTTCACGCGTGAAGGTGCTCACCGTCTTCACCGAGCCGCTCACGTCGTGCCCATAGGGATGATTCCCCCACAGGGCCTGGACCATGGCGCGGTCGGCGATGACGGACGGCTCGTCCAGGTCATTGGCGAACTGGGCCAGCGCCCTGTCGCGCGCGTCCACGACCTCCGACTCGGGGAAGCTGGGCTCCTGCACGAGCTGGCCCATGATGCCCAGCATCTGCGCGAAGTGCTCGGCCGGGGTGGTGATGGCGACGGACAGCGTGTCCTCGCCCACGCCCACGCCCAGGCTCGCGCCGACGAACTCCACGGCCTCGTCGATGGCCTCCGCGTTCAGGCGGCGGGTGCCCCGGCGCAGCAACCGGGCCGCGAAGTCCGCGATGCCATGCTTGCCCGCGGGGTCGGTGGAGCTGCCGGCGCGAATCACCAGCCGCATGGAGACCATGGGCAAGGGGCCGCGCTCGGCGGCGACCACGCGCAGCCCGCTGGACGTGGTGCTCTCGTGCAGCGTGGGGAACACCAGGGCGCGACTGGCCGAGCTCTTCACGGGCGCGGCCTTGCGAGGTGCGGACTTCGTCGCCCGGGCCGGCGTCTTCTTCTTCGCGGCGCCGCGGGGGGCGGACTTCGGGGTTCGGCTCTTGCGGGAGGCCATGGAGGCAATCAGCTTTCTTCAGAAGGCGCGGGCACCAGCGTCACGACGGAGCGGCGCTCGGGGAGGAGGTATTTCGCGGCGGCGGCCTTCACCTGCTCGCTCGTCACGGCGGCATAGGCGGAAGGCAGCGTGAGGACGTGGCGCCAGTCGCCCAGCAGCGCCTCGTAGTTGCCCATCGCGTGGGCACGGCCATTGTTGGTGCCCAGCTCGCGCAGGTGGTCCGAGCGCAGGTTGTTGAGCGCCTTCTGGAGCTCGCGTTCGGTGATGCCGTCGCGCGCCAGCTTCTCCAGCTCCGCGTACAGCGACGCCTCGGCCTTCTGCGGGTCCGCGCCGGGCTTCAGCTCCAGGAAGAAGAGGATGGTGCCGGGGTCGATGCGCCAGCTCCAATCGAGCCCCACGCCCACCACCACCTTCTGCTCGTACACCATGGAGCGCACCAGCCGGCTCCCCTCTCCCTTCGTGAGCACGTACTGCGCCACGTCCAGGGCCAGGGTCTCCTCGTTGCGCGCGGCGGGCCCACGGTAGCCAATCATCACCGCCGGGGACTGCGCGGGGTGGCGCACGGTGGCGCGGCGCTCACCGCGCTGCTCGGGCTCCGCGTTGATGACGGGCAGCGGCGCGGGGCCTCGGGGAATGTCGCCGTAGTAGCGGCGCACCAGGGCCATCGTCTTCTTCGGGTCGATGTCGCCCGCGATGTAGAGCATCGCGTTGTTGGGGGCGTAGTAGGTGCGGAAGAACGCCTGGCAGTCTTCGCGACTGATGGCTTCGATATCCGCCAACCAGCCAATCACCGGCCAGCGATACGCGTGCGCCTTGTAGATGAGCGAATCCAGCTCCTCACCCATCATCCCGCCGATGTCGTTGTCCATGCGGACGCTGCGCTCTTCCTTCACCACCTCGCGCTCGCTGGTGAGCATGTCCTGGGAGATGCGCAGCGAGCGCATCCGGTCCGACTCCAAATCCAGCACCGTCTCCAGCGCGTCGGAGGAGAAGTCGTCGTAGTACACCGTCGCATCGTGGGACGTGTACGCGTTGGAGCTGCCGCCGTTGGACTCCAGCGTCTTGTCGAACATCTTGGGGCCGTACTTCTTGGCCCCGTTGAACATCATGTGCTCGAACAGGTGGCTGATGCCGGTGATGCCGGGGCGCTCATTGCGGCTGCCCACGTTGAAGAAGGTGTAGAGGCTGACGACGGGGGCCAGGTGGTTGGCCAGCAGGCGGACCTGGAGGCCATTGGGCAGCGTGGCCTCGTGCACGTCGAACAGGGACTGGAGGGCGGGGTCCGCGGCGCGGGCGGGAGCGGACTTCGTGGAAGCCTTGCGCATAGGCCCCCAACGTATACAGGGCGAGGCTACAGGTCCACGACACCTTCACGCAGGGCCAACACCACGGCCTCCACATGAGAGTTGACGCCCATCTTCCGGTAGATATGTGACAGGTGCGTGCGGACGGTGCGGCGCTCCAGCGTCATCACGTGCCCCACCTCCGCGTTGGACAGCCCCTTGGCCACGTAGCCCAGCACCTCGAACTCCGTGGGCGTCAGCTTCCAGGGGTTGTCCGCCTTCTTCTTCGGGGTGGCGGGCTTGCCCTGGATGGACTGGAAGTAGTTCCAGAAGCGACGGGCGATGATGGCTTCCAGGACGGTGCCGCCCGCCATCACCTCGTGGATGCCGGCGCGAATCTTCTCCGGGCCCACGCGCTTCACCAGGTAGCCGGACGCGCCGGCCTGGATGGCCTCGTAGACCTTCTGCTCGTCGTCGAACGAGGTGAGGATGAGGATCTCCACCTCCGGCGCCTGACGCTTCACCTTCTGCGTCACCTGGATGCCGTTGATGCCGGGCAGCTCCAGGTCCAGCAGCACGAGCTGCGGCCGGACGCGGACGATGTCCTCCACCGCGGCCTCGCCCTCCTGACTGCTGCCCACGACCTCCAGCTCCTCGAACGTGCTCAGCACCTTGAGCAGGTTCTTGAGCAGCTGCGGCTGGTCCTCGACGACGAAGATGCGAGTGCGGTCCATGGTCACCGTCGGGGGGGCACGCTGAAGTTCAACACGGTTACTTGATTCTCTTTGCCCTTCAATATGCGGACCGACATCTTCTTCATCTCACCGGTCGACAGGGCGATCATCATGACCTCGTACGAGCCGACACGCACGGGGTAGCGTCTCACGGGCGTCGAGCGGCTGATGAGGTCTCCGTCGAGGAACACCTTCGCGGGGATGTTCGTCTCGATGGAGAGGAAGCCGCGCACCCTGACGGGTGGCTTGTTCAGCGCGACGACCTGATCCTCCACTTCCTCCCGGGGCTCGGGCGCGCGGACGGCGGCGGCCTTCGGGGGCGGCGCGGGCCGGGGAATCGGCGTCGGGTCGGGAGGAAGCACGGGGGCATCCCCGGGCTCCTGCACCGGAGGGCCGTCCCCTCCCAGGCGCCAGGCGGCGATGACGAACGTCGACAGGCCGACGAGGGCCAGCACTCCGGCGATGGCGACCAGTCGACCGCGACGGTGCTGCGTATCGCGGATGCTCCGCTCGTCGGTATTCATCCGCGGGGAGGGCTGCGCGGGAAGCGCGGGCGCGGAGGGCGGTGGCATCGCGATGTCGTCGCGCCGGCCCGGGTGCGCCACCGCGGGGAACGGGTCCGGCAGCGTGCGAGGCCCTTTCTCCACGGGCGGCGGCGCGCGCTTGGCCCGAGCCGCGGCGCGACGACCGACGACGGAGAACTCCTCGTCATCGTCGGGAGGCGGGCTCGGCGAGGAGAAGTCCTCGAAGACGCGCATGCGCGGATTGCGAACCTGTGCGCGCGCGGCCCCCTGGTCGGCTCCCCCACCCTTCGCCCCCAGTTGCCGACGCGGCTTGGGCGGCGCGGCGCCCGGAGGCGCATCCCAGCCCTGCTCGACACCGGGGGCCTGCGTCCCCTCCGTCCAGTCCCCGTCGGGCAGGCGCTGCTCGGGCTCCGGAGCGCTCGGGGCGGGCGCGGCGGCGATGTCCGGCTCGTAGTCCTCGGGACGGTATTCCTCGAAGCCGGGCACGGACTCCAGGGTCTCCGCGCGGGCCTCCGTCTCCGAGAGCGCGCGGGTGTAGGGGGCGCGCTGGACGATGGAGGCTTCGGGCTCCTCGGCGCCCAGGTCGTCCATCTCCGCGCCGGAGATGGGCTCCAGGGAGAAGGGCTCCTTGAACGGCGGGGCCGTGAGACTCGCGATGCTGACCTCGTTGGGGAACAGCTCGGTGACGAAGCGGCGCACGTCGTCCGCGCCCGGCATGCCTCCGCTGGCCGAAAGGAAGTTGCGCAGCGCGTTCGAGAACTCCGCGCACGAGCGGAAGCGCCGTGCGGCGGTGGGCTCCAGCGCGCGAAGCACGAGCGGATCCAACCGCGCGTTGATGCGGCGATCCAACCGGCTGGGCGGAGGCAGCCCCTCGCTGCGGCGCGTGGAGACACCGCCGCTGCCGGGAATCACCGGCTCGCGCTGCGTGAGCAGCTCGTAGGCGATGGCGCCCAGCGAGTACACGTCGGACGCCTCCGTGGCGGCCTCTCCCCGGGTGACTTCGGGCGCGCGGTATGTGCCGCGGCCCCGCCCCGCGAAGGACTTGCGCAGCTGGGGCACGGCCAGGAGCGCGCGCATCGCGCCGAAGTCGCAGACCGCGGGCGTGCCAGCCCGGCCCAGCACCACGTTGCCGGGCGTGAGCGCTCCGTGGATGACGCCCGCGTCGTGCGCGTGCTGCACGGCGTCCAGCAACTGGATGACGATGTAGAGCGCCACCGCCGAGGGGAGGAGGACCTCCTTGGTGTGCAGACGCTGGAGGGCGGTCCCCAACAGGGCGCCATCCACGTCCTGGCGGACCACGGCGAGCCGCTGACGCACGACGCCCATGTCCACGACATGGAGGATGCCCGGGTGGCGCACGGACTGGAGCAGCCGCGTCGTCTCCGCCAGGTCCAGCGCGTAGGCGGGGTCCGACGTCTTGGGGTGGAAGAGCTTCACCACCACCTCGCCCGACGGAGCCTGGACGGCCTCGTATAGCTCCGCCAGCTCTCCGGACTCGATTCGACCCGTCAGACGATACGTGGCGCTCATCGCTTCTTTCGCGCCGGGCGACGGCGAGTCACTGCGGAAAAGACGAAGCCACACCAGACGCACGACTCGCCGCGTCGGCCTGGGGGGAGCTCCAAGGTACAGCCGGGGCAGCGCGGGCGCGCTCGCCGGGACTCCGGTTTCGAGGGCTCGGCCGCTCGCCCGGAGGTGCTCCGAGGGGTGGCGACGGGACGAGGCGACGCCGCGCGCAGCCGGGCCTCCAGACGGCGCACCCGGTCCTCGAGCGCGGCGACCCGGGTGGACAGGCGCGCATGGAGTTCCTCGGCGGTCTCCGAGGGCTGACGTCGGACAGGCGAACGCATCGCGGCCTTTGAGCGTGCCACGCCCGTCCAGTGCCCTCAAGGACCGAGCCGCGAACCAGCACGCGTGTTATGTGTGGACGTCCCGTGGCTCCAACCCTGTCCCCCTTCCGTCCCATCCCGGGCGGGCCCTCCCCGGACCCGCTTCACGGGAGCTTCCGTTCACCTCTCAACCGCGCGCGCTCGGAGGCGGCGGCTCAGCACGCCCAGCAGCTCCTCGAGGATGAGACGCTGGCGCGGCTGCTCTCCACCCCGCGAGCCCCCAGGGACACCGTTCCGAGGGCGCGGGAGGTCTTCGTCAACCGCAACCTGCGCATGTCTGGGCTGGAGCTCATCGGCTTCGACATGGACTACACGCTGGCCATCTACCACATGCGCCGGCTGGAGCAGCTGTCGTTCGACATGACGCTGGCCAAGCTCATCAGCGAGTACCACTACCCTCCGCTGGTGGGGCACCTGCTCTACGACCACCACTTCGTGATGCGTGGGCTCGCGGTGGATCGCCTGAACGGGAACATCCTCAAGATGGACCGGTTCGGCCACGTGGGCCGCGCGTACCACGGGCTGCGTCCGCTGAAGCCGGAGGTGTCGCGAGAGTTGTATCGCAACAAGCGCGTGCGGCTGCGCAACCCCCAGTTCGCCTGGAACGACACGCTGTTCGCGCTGCCGGAGACGTGCCTGTTCGCGGGCATCATCGAACTGCTGGAGTCGCTGGGCCAGAGCGTGGACTACGGCAAGCTCTACGACGACATCCGCGAGGCCATCGACGCGGTGCACCGGGACAACTCGCTCAAGCGCGAGGTTCGCAAGGACCTGGGCCGGTACGTGTTCCTGGACCCGGAGCTGGGGCCCGCGTTGCACAAGCTGCGCTCGGGCGGCAAGCGGCTGTTCCTCCTGACGAACTCCGCGTGGGACTACACGGACGCGGTGATGAAGTACCTGCTGGACGGGCAGCTGCCGGAGTACCCGAGCTGGCGGAACTACTTCGACGTGGTCGTGACTGCCGCGGGCAAGCCGGGCTTCTTCACGGACGCGCGGCCGTTCCTGGAACTGGACACGTCGACGGAGGAAGGCCGCCCCGTGGGCGAGGCCACGTCGTTGGACCGTGGGAAGGCTTACTCGGGCGGCAACCTGGCGCGCTTCGAGGAGCTCACGGGCTACCGGGGTGAGAACATCCTGTACGTCGGCGACCACATCTACGGCGACATCCTGAAGTCGAAGAAGTCGTCGCTGTGGCGCACGTGCATGGTGGTGCAGGAGATCGAGGATGAGATCACCTACACCGCCACGCGGCGCGAGGAGATTGGCACCCTCACCCAGATGGAGATCCTCCGCGAGCGCCTGGATGACGAGGTCAACCACCACAAGACGCTGCTGAACCTGCTGGAGCGGCGGCTGGAGCGCGAGCCGCTGACGCCCTCCGAGCGCGAGTCCGTGGAGGAGCAGCGCCGTCAGCTGAAGTCGGAGCTGGACAAGATGCGTCGCGCGCTGAAGGACGCGACGGGCATCGCGGACACGCTGGAGGAAGACGTCGAGGAAGGCTTCAACCCGTACTGGGGCCTGCTGTTCAAGGAGGGCAACGAGAACAGCCGCTTCGGCTACCAGGTGGAGCAGTACGCGTGCCTCTACACGAGCCGCGTCTCCAACTTCCTGCACCACTCGCCCATGCAGTACTACCGCTCACCGCGAGATCAGATGCCGCATGAGCAGGCCGGCGCGCTGTCCGCGCGGCTGTCCCCCATGGGTGGCGAGGGTCCACCCAAGGGTGCTGGGAAGGACTGACGGCGCCCTCCCCTTCCTTGGTCCGCGCCAGGGAAGGGCCACTCGCGTGGCGCTGACTCCTGATTCCGCCCGCGTGCCCCGGTGTCATCCACCTGGGACAAGCACCCGGGTGGACAGGGGCACGGCGTCCAGGCGGGGACGTTGAAGCTCCAGCGCGCCGATGAACTCGGGAGCGCGACGCGAAGACACTCGCGACAAGGTCATCGAGAGTTTCTGTGCGGCGGGCGGCACCTCCCCCACGGTCGACGTCATCGCCCGGTACTCACGCGCCTCCACCAACTCGGGCCAGGTGTCCTCACCCAGGTAGAAGTCGGTCCGGGCGTTCAGGGAGACCTGCACGGAGGTCGCGAGGGGATGCAGTCCGTCCGGCCTGGAGAGTCGGAGGTAGTGCTCCTTCGTCCGTTGGTACTTGCGATACGGGTGATGACTGGGATGGTGCTGATAGCGGGCCGCATACACCCCGGTGACATCCAGCTCCTGCGTCCGCCAGGACTCCTCCTGGACCTCTGGCCTCACGAACTGTGATGCCGCGACAATCGACCGCAGGATGTCCCGCGTCCAGGGCTCCAACCCGGGCTCGAAGTACGTCACGAGCGCCGCGCCTCGCGCATCGAGCAGCACGTAGACGGTGGCCTGAAGTTGCGTGATGGAGGACTCGGGATGCAGACCCGAGCCACGACTCGACTCGAAGTACGCCTGCGCGCGGACGGTGACTCGCAGGTCGACTTCCCCTTCCCGAAGGCCCACCACCGCGACGCGCAGCTCACCCTGCAGGGAGCTGATCCGAGCCGGTCGCGCGATATCCTCCCCCGGACCGCGGGCCCCTCGCTCGTCGTAATAGAAGAGGTTGTAGGCCCGTTCGATGCCGGGCATCCAGGCACGAGCGTTCGTCACGGCGGCCACGGCCCTGGGCTCCGGTGACTGCGGGCCAGGCGCGGCGATGGCCAGGAGGCTCATTGCGAACAGCCAGCGATGACGCATCACGGAGGAGTCCGGGGGAAAGAAGGGGCGCCCTGCAGACGCCCCTGTCCCACCGACGGTTCCAGCCCATCCCAGTCACAGCGATGTGCACCGTCGCGATTCACGAGGTCGACTTCGCCGGGACGTGGGCGGCGACACGCCCCCAGGCGACGTCGGAGAAGCGGGAGAGCGGCTCCGGTGTGAGCCCGAGCTTGCGCAGGTCATCCGTGTAGCGCGCGCCCTTCACCACCACCCACCGGCGTGCCACGCGCCTGGCTTCTTCGAGTGTCTCCGCCGTGAGGGGCGCATGCTCCGCGAAGCGGCGCAGCACCTCGAAGGCGGGCTGTGCCTTCTTCGGCTTCGCGAACATCGGGTCGAAGAACACCACGTCGAAAGACGCGGACGGCAGCGTCCTGAGGTACTCGCGCGCGTCCGCATGGACCACCTCGACGGCGCACGCGTCGGCCCCCCGCTCGTAGCGACGCAGCCCCTCCCCCGCCACCGCGCACAGCGCGCGGCTCTTCTCCAGTCCGACGACGCGTCCGGAGGGGCCCACCGCCAGCGAGGCCACCAGCGCGTCCTGCGCAAGGCCCAGCGTGCAATCCAGCACCGAGTCTCCAGCCCCGAGCTCCGCCACCCGGACGAACGTGTCGGGCTCCCCCGCGCGCAGGCGCATGAGGCGCAGGTGCGCCATGCCCGCATGGAACCCGAAGGAACCCTCCGGCTCCCACAGCGTCACCCCATCTCCGCCCACCACCAGCAGCGCCTCCACCTTCGTCCCAAGCCAGGGGGCGATGCCCTCCTTCGAACGACGAGGAAGGAACGGCAGGCCCCACCGCGCCGCGACGGCTCTCGCCTCCTGGAGCTGCGCGGCATCCACCTTGGTGCTGGTCGTCACCGCCAGGGGTACGGGGGGCATGAGCGGCGCGCATCCTGCCCCAGTCACCCCTCAACGCAACGCATCAGGACGCAAGTCCGAGCTGTCGGGGATGTCCGGAAAATAACCCTAGTAGATAAATTTTCCGAACATCATAGGAATTCTTGGCTTCTCGGCCTAACACTCCACTTCCTTCGGATGGTGGAGAAAGCCGAAGCCACCATGCGGAGGATCCCCCTGGAGAACACGCATGAGTAAGAGAGCAACAGGAGTGGCCGTGGCATTGTTGATGGCGGCATGCGCGGCCAGTTCCGCGAGCGCCGCCACCTCTGGCGCTCAGCCGTCTGGCTCGTCCGCCATCTTCTTCATCGACACCACGTCGTGGGCAGACATCCACTACAAGGTGAACAACGGTTTGCAGCTCAACGTGAGGATGGCCGTCACCAACGGCCGCAACGAGTTCACGGTGAGCGGTCTCAACACCGGTGACTTCGTCGACTACTCGTTCACGTACTGGGACGTGGCCTGTAACTGCGCCTTTGACACGGCGTGGGCACGCTACACGCACTCGGGCACCTCGCAACCCGACGCCGGCACCGGGACTCCGGATGCCGGTACGGGCACCCCCGACGCCGGGCCCCCGCCCGACGTGGGGAACATCATTCCCCTCTTCAACAGCGGTACCGCGCTGGAGCCCGCGACGACGCAGGACACGTCGACCGCGCTCATCACCCGCGTGGGAGACCGCGTCCGCGACAGGCACGCGCGCGAGTCTCAGTACCAGGCCTATGACCACTACCTGGCGCGCTACTTCGAGAACCGCACCTTCTGGCTCGAAATCATCGACGAGGTGGCCAAGGGCGGCAGTCAAATCAAGGTGAACCTGCACACGGTCTATCCGCACGACGGCACGAACTTCCGCGCCTTCTTCCGCGGCCTCAACACCGTGGCGGAGTACTTCCACAACGGCACCTTCGAGCGGGTGAACGACTTCCTCTACACCGCGAGCGTGAACTTCAACGCCAAGGAGGGCCGGGCCATCCGCGTGGGAGACCGCATGGAAATCGAGGCCGGCGTCTTCCTTCGGCAACCGGTGGAAGGTCGGTTCAACTACTACGGCCGCGCCCTGCTCTACCTCGTGGGCAGCGCGGGAATCGTCCCGTTCGAGGGCCAGGGCGCCATCCTCGACTCCTTCGCCCTCCCCGCGGCGGGCTGGTCAGGGGGACGCACGACGCTGAACTACCCCTACTCCAACGAGCCGAGGAACCGGTTCCTGCAGATGGCGCTGAACATGGCGCCAGTGAACGCGCAGCCCTTCGTCGAGGGCCGCCGCCTGCACCACACCGACTTCAGCGACGGCAGCCACTCGGAGCCAGGCAACCCCGTCATGTCGTCGCAGGTGAACAAGCTGGGGCCCCACTACATCTCCCGCTCGTGCATCTCCTGCCACGTGCAGAACGGCCGAGGCCTTCCGCCCGCGGTCAACACCACCCTGGGCAACTACGTCGTCAAGGTGGGCCGGGTGAATGGCTCCACGGTGACGGCGGACCCGTTCCTGGGCTTCCGCCTCCAGCCGCGCAGCACCAGCGGCACGCCCGAGGCGGACGTGCGCATCGCCAGTTGGACGACGAGCACCGGTCTGTTCGCGGACGGCTCGGGCTACGAGCTGCGCAGGCCCAACTACACCTTCCTCAACGTCATCCCCACGAACCACTCGGCGCGAATCACGCCGCAGCTCGTGGGGTTGGGCTTGTTGGAGGCCGTTCCGGAGACGGCCGTCGCGGGGCTCGCCGACCCGAATGACAGCAACGGGGACGGCATCTCCGGCCGCATGCAGGCCGTCGTCGACCCGGAGACGGGCCAGACGCGGCTGGGCCGCTTCGGGTGGAAGGCCGGCATCGCCCGGCTGAAGCACCAGGTGGCCGAGGCCCTCAACCGGGATATCGGCGTCACCAACGCCGTGTTCCCCACGGGTGACTGCGGTCCGTCGCAGCAGGGGTGCGCGGGCGCAAGCCAGGAGCTGAACAACGCGGACCTGGACAAGATGGTGCGCTACGTGGCGCTGCTCGGCGTGCCCGCGCGGCGCGACTTGCGCGATGCCACGGCGCTGCGCGGAGAGACGCTCTTCGCGAACGCGGGCTGCGCGAAGTGCCACGCGGCTTCGCTCACCACCAGCGCCTGGCACCCGAACGCGGAGCTGCGCGGACAGACCATCCGCCCGTACACCGACCTGCTCCTGCACGACATGGGCACGGGCCTGGCCGACAACCTGCCCGAAGGAATCGCCTCCGGCTCCGAGTGGCGCACGCCTCCCTTGTGGGGCATCGGCCTGACGGCGGGCGTCAGCGGCGGCGAGGCGTACCTGCATGACGGTCGCGCGCGCAGCCTCACCGAGGCCATCCTCTGGCACGGAGGCGAGGGCAACGCCTCGAAGAACGCCTTCGTCGCGATGAACGCCTCGGACCGCGCCGCGCTGGTGAGGTTCCTCCAGTCGCTGTAGGCCGTCGGACCCGTCGGGTTCCACTCGGCTCGGGGAGTCCCGAAGACAGGGGCTCTCCGAGCCGGGAGACTACGAGGCCTCCACCGCCTGGAGCTTCCGGCCACCCTGCATCTGCGCCACGGTGACGGACTGATTCCGGCCGTTGCGCTTGGAGTGGTAGAGGCACTGGTCCGCCAGGTCGATGAGCTGCTGCTTCTCCATCCCGTGGTCGGGGAAGGTGGCGATGCCCAGCGACATGGTGATGCGCAGCGGCCCCATCTCCGTCTGGAAGACCTCCGCCTTCACCGCCTCGCGAATCCGCTCGGAAATGGTGAACGCACCCTTCGCGTCCGTCTCCGGCATGATGATGACGAACTCCTCGCCGCCGTAGCGCGCCACCACGTCCGTGTCGCGCGCCATGGACTTGATGATGCGCGCCACGCCCTTGAGCACCTGGTCGCCCGTCGGGTGGCCATAGGTGTCGTTGACGCTCTTGAAGTGGTCCACGTCCGTGAGGACGACGGAGCACTTGCGCTGGTAGCGCCGCGCCTGCGCGAGAATCTCGTCCGCCTTCGCCTGGAAGGTGCGGTGGTTGAACAGGCCGGTGAGGCCGTCCGTCGTCGCCATCCGCTCCATCTGCTCGTAGAGCTGCGCGCGGAGCACGGCCTGCGCGGCTTGAATGGCGATGACCTCGATCATCCGCAGCACGTCCTGCTCGAAGTTCGCCTTCTTGCGCGAGCCCGCCACCAGCGTGCCCAGGATGCGGTCCCCCGCCACCAGCGGGAAGATCTTCAGCGCGCCCAGGCCGCGAATCTGCGTCTCGTCGTCGAAGATGACCTGCCGGTCCATGGCCTTGAGATCTCTTCCCGGCAGCGGCGCGCCGTAGCGCACCACGTTGGCGACCAGCCCGTTGTTGTCCGCGAAGGAGCGCCCCTCCAAAGCCTTGCCGTGCGCCGTCACGCCCGTCATCCGCGCCACGCGGTGCATCCGCTTGCCGTCCACTTCCGACACCAGCGTCACCGCGCAGAAGTCCAGGCTCGCCAACTGCCGGGTGCTCTCCAGCACCGCCACGAAGACCTGCTCCGGGCTGCCCGCGCGGTTCAGCTCCTCGATGGCCTTGAAGAACCGGTCCTTCTCGTCGCGCGTCTTGCGGATGTAGCTCATCACCCGCTCGACCTCGATGGAGCGCAGCACCTCACCAGCGATGGTGCTCAGGAGCTTCTCGTCCTGGTCGCTGAACGGCTCATGGCTCAGGCGGTCCGCCACGAGCACGCCGCGCACCAGGCCGCTGCCCTCGATGATGGGCACCGCCAGCAGGGCCTGCACATTGGGGCCGCCGCCCTCGTAGTACGTCACGCCCTTGAGGCCCTGGGCGGAGTTCATCCGCACCGGCGCGCGGCGCTTGAGCACGCCGCCGATGATGCCCTCGCCCGCGCCGAAGCGCTCGCGCTGCACGCGCTCGGAGCCGGAGCGGCAGTCGTAGAGCTTGAGGCTGCGGTCATCGGAGGCCAGGAGGAAGGCCGCGCAGGTGTGGGTGCGCAGGCCCGTCTCGGCGATCTCCAGCGCCGCGTGCACCGCGCCTTCAATCTCCTTCACCGAGGCGACGAGCCACTTCTCGTCGGAGCTCATGCCGCTGAAGCTGTCCGCCGTGCCGGAGCTCACCAGGCGGAAGGTGCGCGCGCGCTCCTCCACCTCGCGGATGCGCTTCTGCACCGCGTCGTTCTCCGCGCGGCGGGCCACTGCGATGCGCGAGGCCAGCACCAGGTGGTACAGACCGGCGAACAGCACGAGGAACGCCGAGTGCGTCGCGAAGCTCGCCGCGTTGGGCACCGGGCCGCCCAGCGTCACCAGCGCGTCGAACACCAGCGCCACGCCCAGCAGCGTCAGCCCCGCGTTGCGCGGCAGGAAGGCGACCAGGAACGCCATCAAGAGATAGACGATGGGGAACAGCTCCCCGCCGCCGATGGCCACGACGATGAAGCCCGCGGCGACCAGCCCGCCGCCCAGCTCCAGGTCATCACGCAGGTCGATGACCGCGCCCACCGAGCCGCGCATGGCCCGGCGCCACGCCGCCACGGCGATGCCCACCAGCAGGAACAGCACCAGCCCGGCCTCTGTCCAGCCCAGCGTGTGCAGGCCTCGGAAGCCGCCGCGCGCCAGGTGGAGGAACGTGGACAGCCCCGCCACGGTGGGAAGCAGCCGCACGACATGACGCAGCAACCTTCCGGGCGACGGAAACGCGCTCAGCGACGTCATGGTGACTCCAGATGAAAGACGAGCTCGCCCGGCTTCACGTAGCCGAGCTCTTCACGGACGGCCCGCTCCAGCGCGGCGGGGTCCTTGCGCAGGGCGGCGATCTCCTGGCGCAGCGCCTCGTTCTGCTCGGACAGGGAGGTGTTGCGCTGCTGGAGCGCACCCACGTCCTGTTTCAAGGAGAGGTAACGGCGGAAGCCCTTGGCATCCGCCACTGACAGCAGGCTCAAGGCCCCCGCCACACCCACCGCCACCACCAGGAGCTTTCCGCGAGCCGTCATGAACGCCGTCGACGGTACCAGCGAGCCTCGCCCCCGCAAGAAATCCGCTCCAGACCTGTAGCACCCGTCGACTTTGCGCGCTCAGTCCTGCTTCAGCAGCTTTTCAATCGCCTTCGCCACGTCGCCGTGGCCTTCCACGCCCTGCCAGCCAGCCACCGCGCGGCCCCGCCGGTCCAGCAGGACGGTGGTGGGCAGCCCCTTGATGGGGCCAAACGGGCTGCGGCCCTCGATCATCCACTCCGAGGCCACCAGCACCGGGTAGCGGGGCGCGTAGTGCTCGGCGAAGGGTTGGAGCACCTTCGTGCCTTCCAGGTCCATCCCCACCGACACGACCTGCAGTCCCTGCGCGCCATAGTCGCGCTGGAGCGCCTCCAACGTTGGCATCTCCGCCAGGCACGGGAAGCACCAGGTCGCGAAGAAGGAGACCAGGACGACCTTGCCCTGCAGCTTGCGCACGTCGTGGCGGGTGGGGCCCACCGACGGCAGGGCCAGCGACTGGAGGAAGGCCGGTCCGGCATCCACCGGCCGCGAGCCACGACACCCCGCCAGTGACAGCAGGGCGATGCAGGCCAGGGCTCGCGCGGCGGCGCTCATCTCACGCTTCCGTGGGCAGGGGGGCCCCGCGCTGGCAGTCCCGACACAGGCCGTACAGCTCCATCTTGTGCGACGTCACCGCGAAGCCGTGCTTCCTGGCCACCGCGTCCTGGAGCGTCTCGATGCGATCATTCTCGAACTCGATGATCGTGCCGCACCGGGTGCAGATGAGGTGGTCGTGGTGGTCTCGTCCCGCCGCGGCCTCGTAGCGCGTCTGGCCGTCGCCGAAGTTGCGGGCGTGGGCCAGGCCGCACTCGTTGAGCAGCTTCATGGTCCGGTACACCGTCGCGACGGAGACCTTCGCGTCTTGCGACCGCACCTTGTTCCACAGCTCTTCCACCGACAGGTGGCCGCCGACGGCGAAGAAGGTGTCGATGATGAGGCTGCGCTGCCGCGTGCTCTTCAGGCCATGCTGGGCCATGTAGCGGGCGAGCACCTCGTCCTTGTCCTTGATGTCGTCGTGGTCGTGGTCGTGGCCCTGCATGAAATCCCTCGGTAGGGGGCCGACCCTGCGTTGGCCCTCTCATCCTTGTGTAACCGCGCCCCGGAACCGCGCGCGCCCCGCCCTTCCCCCCAGCTCCGGTCCTCTTCGAAGTAAACTGTCAGCGACCTCTGTTGGTCTCCGGAAGCGGGGCCTCTGATACCCCCTGCCTCCTCGGCCCGCAACGTCCGGCAGCCGGCGTCAAGGATCGCTCCTTCCCTTGGCCGGCCCGTATCCTGGCTTGCAACAGCCGCTGGCTGTTTAGATTGGAGGCGGACTGGCTCATTGACACTTGTCTGGCCGCGAAGATAGAGGCATCCGCCCTCGTAAACGAGCATTTTTCCGCACCTTTCCATGACCAGCCCCTGGCAGAGAAGACGACAGCCCGACGACGTCCCCACCCCCGTGGCGGTTGCCGTCTCGGATTTCTGCCGGCGCGCGAAGTCGCCGGCACCCGCTCCCGAGGTCCGTGAAGCGCTCGCCCTGCTGCTCGAGGACGACGACTTCCGGGTCCGGGCACTCACCGACGCGGAGCCGGAGACCACCCCCCTGGGGCCCTTCGCCGTCGTGGACATCCTCCGAGGTACCGCCCCCGCCGTTGCCGCCCAGCGTCAGAGCTGCGGCTACTACGACGTGGCCCGCGAATTGGCCTACGTGCGGGAGGAGAAGACGCCTCCCCGCGCCGTGGCCGCGGACCCGTCCATCCCCTCCTTCGCCCTGCCCGCCGCCAAGCCCGCTGGAGAATCCTCCGGCAAGGCGAAGAAGGGCGCCAAGGCGGATGAGGCCACCGTCCTGGAGCGCATCGCCCCGAAGAAGCGCTCCACCCTGGTGGACGAGGAGACGACCTCTCCCTCCGAGCAGGAGCTGGCGGCCCTGGATGACGGGCCGAGCTTCCTGCGCCGCGACCTGCCCCGTCCCCGGGGCCGCTTCACCCGCGTGGAAGCGCCCCGCACACCCTTCGTGGAGCTGACACGGGCCTCGGGCAAGGAAGTCCTGGAGGCGTTGCTGGAGGGCTCCGAGCACCGCTTCGCCCTGCTGCGCAACATGTCGCACCGGTTCAACGGCTCGCGCGGGGATTTGACCCTGGTGGACCTGGAGACGGTGCTGCGCGATCACGGCCTGCTCGACGCGCTGAAGGAGAAGGAGCGACTCCAGCTCCTGGACGCCTACACCCAGCAGCGTGGTGCGACGGGCCGGGTCGGCTGGGCGCTGGGCGTGAGTCCTCCGGAGCTGCAGCGGCTGGTGGCCTCCTGCGGATTGACCGAGGACGTGGAGGCCCTGCGCGAGCGCTTCCGTCGCGAGGCGCTGGCCACCTCGCACCTGACGCACCGGTTGGATCTGCTGGGCCGTGAGAAGTACCTCGCGGACCTGGGCATCCAGCGCAAGTTCAACGAGTCGCTCCGCAAGGACCTGGAGCGGCTGCTGCGTGATGAACTCCCCGGCGCCACGGATCTTCACGGACTCAGTGATGCCGTGGGCCGCAAGTATGGCTCGCCCAGCGAGCTGGTCTTCCGCGCCATCGAGCGCCTGGGGCTCGCCGAGGGGCTGCGCAAGCAGCTGCACCCCGGCGTCCCTCCCTCAACTCCCTGAAAAGGCACCGCAACCATGCCCATCTACGAGTACGCCTGTCAGAGCTGTGGAAAGATCATCGACGTGCTGCAGAAGTTCTCGGATCCTCCGCCCGCCACGTGCGCCACGTGTGGCGCGGAGGGCCCGCTGACCAAGATGCTCAGCCGCTCCAGCTTCGTCCTCAAGGGCGGCGGCTGGTACTCCGACCTGTACAGCTCCACGAAGAAGGACGGCTCGTCGTCCTCCTCCTCGGGTTCGTCGTCGAGCAGCAGCTCCTCCTCGAGCAGCACGTCGTCCACTCCGTCGACGCCCGCCGCGGCCTCGACGAGCAGCGCCCCCGCGCCGGCCGCGGCGTCGGGCGACAAGAAGTAGTCGGACGCGGAGGGGCGGAAAATTCGCGCGGGGTCCGGGAGCGACGCACACTCGCTCCCCGTGCCCTTCCCTCCCTCCAAGCGTCCTCCCCGCCAATGTGCTCTGTGCGGTCACCCGGAGCTCACGGATGCGCGCGGGCTCGGCCGCTTCCTGCTCGTGCCGGACCCGGCTGGACGGGGGCCGGTGTGTCCGTCGCAGCGAGGCTGCCGTGGCGGCAAGCGGGAAGCCTCCTCCCCGTCGACGCTGACGCAGGCATCGCGCTGAGCTAAGCAGGGAGCTCCCGCGCGTGCCTGTCGCGGAGGTGCCCCGATGCTCGCTCGACGCCCCCTTCCCTCGCTGTCCCTCCTCGCGCTGGCCGCGTTCGCGGTCGGCTGTGGCAACTACACCCGCATGGCGCCAGAGGCCCGCACGTCGCTCCAGCGCACCCTCACGGGGCCGGACGCGGAGCAGTACCTGCGCGTCTCCGGCAACGTCATCCCCTTCTTCGGGGACGGCTCCAAGCGGCTGCTCACGCCCTACGCGCCGGACGACGTGCGCCTCCTGGACGACAGCAACGGCAAGCCCATCAACCCCGGCGCCGTGGAGCGCACGCTCCCCGTGGGCACGAAGCTGCGCATCACCAAGGTGGAGTTCCCCACCGCCTGGGTCGTCGCCGAGCGCGTCCTCTACACGCCGCGCACCTGGCCGTGGGTCTACCTGGCCGAGGAAGGCAAGCCGGACTCGCCGCCGCTCGTGTTGGTGCTCCCGCCCAACCTGGAGCAGCCCAACGACTTCCGCGCGGAGGTGGAGAAGTACCTCTCCGCCCAGAATCCCAAGTCCCAGCTGGAGGCCCTGGCGCCGCCCGTGCGCGATGCCGTGCGCGAGAAGCGTCTGGTGGCCAACATGTCGGCGGATGCGGTGCGCATGGCCTGGGGGCCGCCGGAGCTGGTGCGGCGCACGCTGGAGGGCACCGCGAAGAACGAGGAGTGGACGTATCCGGGAGGCCGCCGCAAGGCCTTCATCACGGATGGCCGGCTCGCTCGGGCTGAAGAGGCAGGCGCTTCCGTCCTGCCTTGACCGCTCGGAGGACTACCGACGCCCGCCGCCGCCACCGCCGCGGCGGCGCTTCCCACCGCCGCCACCACCACCACCGCCCTGCTTGCGAGCCGCCTGGGCCTCGCCCGGGCGCGTGAGGCGGGGCAGCTCCCCGGCCATCACCGGCCAGAACTCGCCCTTGAGCAGCTCGGCCACCAACTGGGCCTGCGTCGCCACGGGGCGCTTGAAGAACGTGGCGCCCCGGCCCATCTCGTCCAGGGAGCCGCGCACGTCGCTGCCACCGGTGCACGGCAGCTTGAGCGCCTCCGCGGCCTCCACGGCCAGGTCGTTGGCGGTCTGCTTCACCCGGGCGTTGTAGCCCTCCAACGCGCTCAGCATGTTGAGCGAGCGCACGTAGTCCATGGCCGGGTTGGGCGAGTCCCTGTCAAAGGGCCGCGCCGCGATGATGGCGGCACCCATCGCCTTCACCTTGGGCAGACACTCCGCGGCGCTCCAGGGCTTCTCGCGGTTGCTGCCCCACATCTGCACGGGCTCGGGGGCAAGCTCCGGCTTCGGGAAGAAGCACAGATATTGGCCACGGTCCGTCACCAGCTCCAACCCGACGAACACCTTCACCTTCGACTTGGCGCCAATCTCGAACAGCTCGTCACAGCCGTCCTGGGTATTGGTTTCCGTGAAGGCCACCCCGTCCAGGCCGAACAGCGCGGCCCGTTCCAACACGGCGCGAGGGTCCAACTCGCACCCCTTGGACAGGTGGGAATGGGCGTGCAGGTCGATGAGCATGGGCGCCGCTCCCTAACAGGCTCCCCTGGGCCTGTCGAGCCCGCGCTGCCCCCCTGCGTCCCTCAGGCGAAGGCGTAGGACTGGAAGGTCCCCTGCTTGGCCTGCGTGTTCTTCTCCTCGTAGGTGCGGATGAGGTACCCCATCAGCATCAGCGAGGACGTGTTCTCCAGCACCCGGGATGGGTCCTTGGAGATGAGATTGGCGCTGTAGTTCAGGAAGAACTGCGCCAATTCCTCCCCCGCCTCCTTGACGATGAGCGCATTCAGCGCGGTGGGCTCCATCGTCCGGATGGTGTTGATGAAATCAACCGCCAGATCCTTCTTGGTCTTCACGTCCACGGGCCTGCCCCCTTCCCCAACACGCCGCCACTCGTGGCCCCCTGCCTCGAGCGCCCCCAAACGGGTGCGACTTGGGCAAACTAAGCACGCGCTTTCGCGTGCAAACCCCCGTCACGAGGCCAGCAACGCCCTACCCTCCAGGAAGCCGGGTTTTTGACACCTCTGAACACCCCGTGCGATAACGCCCCCTTGTCCTGTGTCGGGACCGCACAAGGAGTGGCTGGCGATGTTCACGGGCGTGAAGGTCTTCTCCGCCACCAAGGCGAAGGAGCGCGAGGAGCTGGGTGAGAACGTCACCCGTTGGATGAAGAGCAACTCCGATCTGGAGATCGTGGATCGCGTGGTGGCCCAGTCGTCCGATAACGAATTCCACTGCTACACCCTCGTGCTCTTCTACAAGCACAAGACGGCGCAGCAGCCCCCTCCGCAGCAGCCGTAGTTCGCGGGGCCGCGGTGGGAAGGGGGCGGCCTCTCCCCTTCCCTCAATCCCGCGGAAGCACTACTCGGTGCGAGGCACGTACACAGCGACGCTGCGCGGCGGGACCACCATCACGGTCTCCGTCCCGGCGAGCTGGAGCGTCCGCCCACTGAAGACGTCCTCGTACGTGGCGCTGCTCGCCGCGAGGCTTCCCAGGGGCTCCACCACCAGCGGGCGCTCCACGTCGCTCCGGTTGATGGCGATCACCGCGCCCTGCCCGTCCGGCAGCGAGCGCTGGAAGATGTACAAGTCCCTTTCAATCCGCAGCGTGTGTCGGGCTCCCGTCTGGAGCGCGGGATGGGCCAGGCGCGTCTGCCCCAGCTTCTGGACGACGGCGAGCAGCTCCGCCTCCAGCGGGGTGAGCGTGGAGCCAAAGCGCATCAACCGGCGGTTGTCCGGATCCCCCGCGCCCGGCAGGCCCACCTCGTCCCCGTAATAGACGAGCGGCACGCCCGGCTGCGTCAGCACGAAGGTGAAGGCGAACTTCGCCTTCTCGAAGGCCGCCGCGTCCGTCACCGAGGCCGAGGGGCGCGAGCTGCTCCAGGGGTCTCCCCCCTCCCCGTCCAGCTGCTTCGCCGCCTGGGAGATGAAGCGCGCCACGTCGTGGTTGCCGATGAAGGGCGAGTTGATGGTGCCCGGCGCGTAGAAGACCTCGTTCTCCCGCACCGCCTGGTCCACGCGCTCCAGGCCCTGGCCGTCCGCGAAGGCCTCGCGCACCGGCCAGTACAGGGGGAAGTCGAACTGACCATCCAACTCGCGGGGGCTGATGTAGCGGGCGATCTGCGAGCGGCCATCCGCGCCGACGAAGGTCTCACCCACCAGGTAGAACTCGGTGCCCGTCATCGCGGTGATGTCCCGCAGGCGACCGCGCAGGGTGCGGCCCGCCACCTGGTCCATGTGCTTCACGGCGTCCATGCGGAAGCCGTCGAAGTCCGCCGCCTCCAGCCACCACAGCGTGTCGTCGATGAACTGGTCCACCATGTTCGACGAGCGCCAGTTGAAGTCCGGCAGGTAGTTGGTGAACTTGCACGTCAGCCGCTTCTCTTCCCAGTCACAGTCCTGGGTGCCGCACACGCAGCTGGCGGAGGTGTTGAACCAGTCGTCGTTCCGGTGGCTCACCCAGTACGGGTGCTCCTCATGGACGTGGTTGAGCACCAGGTCGGCGATGACGCGGATGCCCTTGCGATGGGCCGCGGCGGTGAGGGCGCGCAGGTCCTCGATGGAACCGAAGCGGTGCTGCGTCGCGCGCGGTTGGGAGGGCCAGTAGCCGTGGTAGCCGGCGTAGTACTTGCCGCCCGTGCCGATGAAGCGCCCCTCGGGGTTCTGGTCCACCGGGGAGATCCACAGCGTGCGCACGCCGAGCGCGTCGAAGTAGCCGTCCTCGATCTTCTGGGTGATGCCGGCGAAGTCGCCACCCTGGTAGTTGGCGATGGGGTCCACGTCCGCCACGGCTCCGTCATTCTCCGAGCGCGCGTTGAGGAAGCGGTCCGTGAAGGCGAAGTACATCAGCCCCGACTCCCACCGGAACTTCTGGGGCTCCACCCAGAACGGCAGGTAGAGCGGCGGCGCCGCGCGGCCGGACGCGTCCACGGCCACCACCTTCACGTGGTGCTTGCCCTGGGCCAGTCCCTGGACCTGCAAGCGGAAGCGCCCCGTTCCCGCGTCGAAGGCGCCGGGCTTCTCCTCCCCGTCGAGGGACAGCATCACCTTGTCGGTGGCGGGCCCCACCTCGTCGGTTCCGTCGACGTACGCGACGTCCACGTCGAGCGAGCCTTCCGGCGTCGACACGAAGCGCCGCAGCTCCAGCACGGGCTCGCGGCAGTCCGGCACCGTCAGGCGCGAGTACTCCTCCGTGCGCACCCAGCGGGAGTACGGGTTCTGCGGGTCCAACAGCTCCTGCTTGCCCACCACGAAGCGGTAGCCGTAGTCGCGCGGCTCCAGTCCTTCCAGGCGCGCGGTGAACACGCCGTCACCCCGGTCCGCCATGCGCGCGGACGTGGCGGAGAAGCCATTCCATTCGCCCGTGATGGACACCGCGCCCTGGAGTGACTGCTGGGGCGCGTACGTCAGCGTCACCTCGCAGGTCCGGACGGGAATCGAGTCCTCGGAGTCACCGCAAGCCGCGGAGAGGAGCAACACCGGAAGCGCGAGCGAACGGACGATGCGGGAGTGCGTCATGCGGCTGCCTTTCTACGGGAGGGCCCCTCGCTTTTCCAAGCCCCCCTCCGCCAGCTTTATGACTCACCGCGACATGCCGGGCTGATGCCCACCGGACACTGGAGGCCCTCCGGCACCTTGGGACAGGAGCCAGGGACCCAACCTGCCGGGTACGGAGGGGGCCCTGGCGAACGAGCCCGCAGCTTCGTCCCGCGCCCGCCCTCGTGGTTTCCCCCCTCCCAGGAAAACGAATGAGAGCTCCCAATCCGGCGTGGCATCTCCTCGCGGTTCCGCTGTTCCTCGCAGCCAGCGTCGCGGTGGCGTCCAGCCATCGCGAGGCCCCGCTCATCAGCAACGACCCGGCGGCGGACGGGACGGACATGTACACCTGGAAGCAGGGCGGCAACCTGGTGCTGGTCGCCAACTACTACCCCATTGGCATTCCCTACGGCGGCCCCAACTACTACCTGTTCGACGACAACGTCCTCTACGAAATCCAGGTCGACCAGTCGGGAGACGGCGCGCCCGACATGCGCTTCCAGTTCCGCTTCCGCACGCAGATTCGGCCCAGCCCCCTGCCCTCCGTGGGCGCGGTGGCGGGGTATGACGCGTACAAGGACTCCTTCCTCTACGCCTTCTCGGGCGTGAAGACGGCCACGGCCCCGGAGATCCTCCGCTACCAGACGTACACGCTCACCAAGGTCGTGGGCGGCTCGCAGCAGGTCGTCGTCCGGGACGCACCGGTGGCCCCCAACAACGTGGGGCGACTGACGACGCCCGCCTATCCGCAGACCGCGGGGGCCTCCGTGCTGGACCCCATCACCCAGAGCGCCATCCAGACGGGGCTGGGCACCGCGGCCAAGTACAAGATCTTCGCGGGCCCTCGGGACGACCCGTTCTTCGTCAACCTCTCGAAGACGTTCGACTTCCTCAACTACGACGGCAAGCCGAACCGCGATGACCTGGCGGGGCTCAACGTGCTGTCGCTCGTCATCGAGCTGCCGCTGACGGAGTTCAGCTCACCGCACCTGGGAATCTGGACCACGTCCAGCCGGCCGAAGGTCACGACGCGCCGTACGGATGGCGGGGTGGATACGAGCGGCTCGTGGGTCCAGGTGTCCCGCCTGGGCAATCCGCTGGTGAACGAGGTGGTCGTCCCGATGAAGTTCAAGGACTTCTTCAACGCTTCCAAGCCGCAGAACGACCTGTCCACGCCGGCCATCGTCGCCATCATCTCCAATCCGGAGCTGCCCCAGCTCCTCCAGGCCAAGGGCTTCATTCCCCTGGCCCCACCCGCGCCGCGCACGGACCTGGCCACCATCTTCACTCGCAACACCCAGGGCAAGCCCACGGGCGAGATGCTCCACATCAACACGGGCACGGACTCCACGTTCCCCAACGGGCGGCTGCTGACCGACGACGTGACGGACGTGGCGCTCAAGGCGGTGGGCGGCGCCTTCTTCACGACCTTCGCGGACGGCGGTCCCGCCATTCTTCCCGACGGAGGCGGCACCTTCGCCGCGGCGGCCGCGGGGCTCAGTGATGGCGTGGCGGCCAACGACAAGGCCTTCCTCACGACCTTCCCGTACCTGGCGCCTCCCCACTCCGGCGACCCGACCCCCTGAGCCCGCGCGCCATGGCCTCTCGACAACTGCTCGCCCTCGGCGTCGCGGTGGTGGCGATCTCCGCGGGCGGGCTCACGCGGTGGTGGCTCGCGCCCGCACGGCAGACGCCCCCGGGCTCGCGGGCGTCCGAATCCACGGGGGAGCGACTGGCTCGGATGCAGCGCGAAGCCTCGCTGGACGATGCCCCGGCCCAGGCCCGACTCGCCACGGAGTGGATGCGGGAGGGGCTCCGCTCGGGGGATGAGCAACACCTCCTGCATGCGCGTGTCGCCGCACGACGCGCGTTGCTGGTGGACCCCGAGCGCGTGGACGCCCTCAAGGTGGAGCTGCTCCTGCTCCACCACGACCATCAGTTCCAGGACCTTCGCGACGCCGCGCGGCGACTGACGGAGTTGTTCCCGCACGACGCCTTCTTCCAGGGGCTGCTCGGAGACGCGGAGCTGGAGCTGGGGCGCTACGACGAGGCGGAGACGGCCTACGCGCGGATGATGGACTTGAAGCCCTCGCATGCGACGTACACCCGCGTGGGCTACTTGCGCCTCATGCGCGGAGACGTGGACGGGGCCATCTCCGTCCTCAAGCTGGCGGCGACGTCCGCGGACCCTCGGGATGGAGACACGGTGGCTCGGGCCTTGTGTGAGCTGGGCGATGCGTACCTCGCGCGAGGCGAGCCGGACACGGCCGTCGAGTACTTCACCGTGGCGCTCTCACATGCGCCCGGCCTGGACCGCGCGCACGCGGGACGGGGGCATGTGCTGCGCATGCGAGGACTCCCCGACGCGGCGGCGGTGGAGTACCGGGCGGCGATGACCGCTCGTCCCAAGTCGGGACATCGGGCCTTCCTGGCCGACGCGCTCATGGCCGCGGGGCGCGAGCAGGAGGCCCAGGCCGAATACACCCAGGCGTTCCAGGACACGGCCCAGGACGCGAGGGAGCAGGCGCGGCTGCTCCTGGACCTGGGACGAGACGTGGCCCAGGCGGAGGTGCTCGCGCGGCGTGAGCTGACACGCCGTCAGGACGTCTTCACGCAGGCGGTGCTGGCCTATGCGCTCGTCAGCGCCGGCAAGCTGGACGAGGCGCGTCCCCTGGCGGAGGCCGCGCTGCGGCTGGGGACTCGCAACGCGAGGCTGGAGTATGTCGCGGGACTCGTGGCCTCGGCGGACGGGGCCCGGGACGAGGCCCGGCTTCACCTGGACGCGGCGCTGCGAGGTTTCCCACCGCTTCCACCGAGACAGGTGGAGCGGGCGCGGGCGCTGCTCGGCGCCCTCGCTTCCCCTTCGCCGAATGTCAGCGCCCAGACCCTCGGCCAGCCCATGAAGTGAGGCCGTGCATCTCCGCGCCGGTGTCGCGACGGCTCGGAGCATGTCCCCTGGCCCTCGAACATCCGAGCCAGTCGCGCTACGGCTCGGAAGGTGAGCCCTGCATGGACTCGTACTCCTCCAGCACGCGCAGCACCTTGCTCGCCTGCGCATGAGATGACGGGGCCAGGTCGAGGAAGAGGCGGTAGTGCTTCGCACCCTCCTCCTTGCGGCCGAGCCGCGCCGCCACCGAGCCCAGGAACAGGTGGCACTCGAAGTTCTCCGGCTCCATCGCGACGCACTCGCGCGCCCGGGTCCTCGCGGACTCGAACTGCTTTGACTTGAACAGGGCCTTGGCCTGTTCGAGCGCCAGCTCGCCTCGACTCGCTTCCGGCGACTCCTCCGGCTCCACCACGATTTCCTGCTGCTTGCCGGATGTCGCCGGCTTGCTCGTGGTCGTACGCGTCCCCGTCGATACATGTCCCCCAGGGCGCGCTCCCGCATCCTCGTGCCCGATATTGGCGGACTCGACCTCGACCTCGACGGTTTCGGCCTCGGCACGCTCGGCGGCCGCGGCGGCGCGCTCCGCGGTGGCTCGGGCCGTCTCGATGCGGACCGACACCGCGCCCTGGTTGTCCGTCGGGTCATCGTCGATGAAGCCGCAGTACAACCCGTGGACGCCGCTGAGCTTCACGTCCTCGCCCCGCGACAGGAGGAAGCGCTGCGCCCGGGCCGGAGGCGTGCTCGGACCATCACGCTCCACCGACACCTGCTGCACGCACGCCACCGTCACCACCGGCCCTTGATCTCTTCCTCGCGTGAAGGCCCCACCCTCCACCGGCTCCAGCAACAGCGTGTACACCTCCATGGGGTCCAGGCCGTCCACGAAGAGGCTCCTGCTCAGGTCCGTGGTCATCCACTCCAGATGGATGGTGTGGCGGCGCTCCTCGTTCGTCCGCGTGTTCGTCACCGTGACGATGCGCTCGGGCAGGTCATCCTGGGGCGTGGGCGCGCCCACCGTGAAGATCATCACCGCCGATGCGCCCCGGAACGGCTCCGGCTTGCGCGTCACGAGGCCCACCGCCGCGTCCGCCGCGACGTTCTTCCCCGATAGCAGGAAGAAGATGCTCGGCATGGGCTTGCCGCGATCCGCCGGGGACAAGACCCCCGACTCGGAGATGCGATAGGTCACCTCCGGGTTCAGCGTCCCCAGCGCCGCACGCCCGGACGAGACGCCGAACAGGTGCCGCCGTGCATCCAGCCGGAAGGACTCCATGGGCATGTGCACTGTGTCCATCGCCTCGGGCGGCTTGCCCGCGGCCACCTGAGCGGGCTGCTGCCGCGGAGGTGCATCCGTTGGCCTGCGGGCATCCGCGTCCTTCAGCGGAGGCGTGGGCAGCGGCGGCCGGGCCGGCCCGCTCGACGAGGGCTTCGGCGGGACCCAGTCCGACTTGAGCTTGTCGAACGCCGACCACATGAACCCCGCGAGCACCAGCAGTCCCGCGGCCACCACGACGTGGTGCGTGGAGATGCGGAAGCCGTTCTCGAAGAAGCCTCCCCGGTCCGGAGAGTTGCCGTCCTCATCCTCGTCTTCGCCGTCCAGCCCCTCCCCTCCATCGGGCAGCTCTCCTGGATGGCTCTCGATGGTCTGCGGCTCCGTGCGCAGCTCCGGCGCGGAGATCTCCGTCGGCTTGGGCAGGAGGCTGTTGGTGGCACGCCAGACGGACAGCTCCTCCACGAACGAGGGCGGAACCTTGGTGTCCTTGCCCATCTCCGTCAGGTCGGGGCGGAATAGCTCCCGCAGGAGATAGGCCGCCGACATCGCGGAGAAGCGCGGCGCGGCCTTGAAGAGAAACCCCGCCAGCGCATCCCCGAAGGCATGCGCGGACTCGAAGCGGTCCTCCTTCTTCACCGCGAGCGCCTTCTGGAGGATGGCCTCCAGTCGCACCGGCAGGTCCGGCTTGATGTCGCGCGGACGCGGCAACGGCTGACGCGTGTGCAGCTTGTGCATCACCACGTACTCCGGCCCCTCCAACGGGAGCCGGCCACACACCATCTCGAAGAGCACCACGGCCGTGGCCCAGACGTCCGTGCGCGCATCCACGTCCTCGCCCCGCGCCTGCTCCGGGGAGAAGAAGAGGTACTTGCCCTTCACGACGCCCGGCGCGGTGTCGAAGCTGCGCAGCGAGCGCGCCTTGGCGATGCCGAAGTCGACGATCTTGACCTGGCCCTCGTAGCTGATGAGGACGTTGTCGGGGGAGATGTCCCGGTGGACGATGTTCAGCGGCTCGCCCTTGTCGTCCGCGCGCGTGTGCGCGTAGTGCAGCCCCCGGCACATCTCCAGGGCGATGTACGTGGCGATGGGCACCGGAAGGCTGGCGAAGTTGGAGCGCAGCGCCCGCTTCATGATGCGGTTGAGCGGCTGCCCGTCCACGTACTCCATGGCCAGGAAGTACTCGCCATCCACCTGCCCGAAGTCGAAGACCTGCGCGATGGCCCCATGCGACAGCGTGGCGGAGATGCGCGCCTCGCTGATGAACATGGAGACGAACGCCTCATCGTTGGCGAACTCCGGCAACACCTTTTTGATGAGGACTGGCTTGGTGACGCCCGCGGCCCCCAGAAGCTGCGCCCGCCACGTCTCCGCCATCCCTCCCCGGCCAATTCGGGATTGGAGCTCGTACCGGCCAAACTGTTCGTGCTGCTCATTCGCCATTGGGGCGTAGGGTATCGCGAGGGATTCCGATCAAAAAGGGTCGTCAGTGAATGCGGGTCTCAATGTCAGGATTCCCGCCGCTAGGGGGTGGACGCGGGTCGGGTCTGCCCATGGCCCGAGAGGAGTTCCTTCACGGTGGCGGCCTTGGGGTGGCTCGGGTAGCGCCGGAGGAAGGTCCGATAGCGCTCGAGGGCGCCGTCCATCCGGCCGAGCCGCGCCTGCATGACCCCCGAGAGGACCAGGCAGTCCGGCTGTTCCGGGACGGTGGAGAGGCAATCCTCGGCCAGCAGGAAGGCATCGTAGAACTGTCCAGCACGCGCCAGCCGCTGCCCTTGTGTGGCCAGCCTCGTGGCCTCCCCCGCGCGGGCATCCTCCACCGGGGGAGCCTTGGGGCGCTTGGGGTCCCACGGCGAGATGCGCACCTCGGCCTCGCCTTCGTTGTCGAAGACGGCATCGTCGATGAATCCGCAGCGCAGGCCCTGGATGCCGCGGACCCTCACCTCGCGCCACTCCGGCAGGAGGAACTGCAGCGGCTGCTCGGCATACCCGTCGACCTTCCGGACGGGCTCGAGGGCGGAGGGGAGCTCGGACCACTCGATGCAGGCCACCTGGCTCATTGGCGCGTAGGCCCTTCCTCTCAGGAAGACACCCTCCCCGACCGGATTCAGCGACAGGGTATAGGTCTGCCGGGCATCCAGGCCTCGAATCAGAAGCCCCTTGCTGGCGGAGACGCGCATGGGCTCGGGGTGGAAGGTGAAGCGCTGCTCGACGGCCGCATCCTCTTGCTTGAGGTACACCGACTGGTAGGCGAGGTCATCCTGGGTCGGCTCTCCAAGCGTGAACAGCGCGACGGCCCGGACGCCCTCTATCGAGATGGGACGGCGACCAACGACGCCCTCGCGCACCTCCGGTCTGACCGCCTCGCCCGAGAGCAGGAAGAAGACGGGAGGCTCCCGGCGCGGCGCGGGTTCCAGGACGGCCGGGTGGGCAAACCCATCCGACGGGCTCGAGCCCCAGAGGCGGTAGGTGACGGTCGAATCCAGACGCGGGAAGGCGACCAGGTCCAGCGGTACGCGCAGGACATGTCGTCGGGAGTCCAGACGGAAGGCCGTCGCGGCGGGATACTCCGGGACGGGCTCGGACTCGACGGAGTCGTCGGAGCCGGGCTCCGGACTGGACGCGTCCAGCGCCACCTGCTGGGCGGCCCGCGGGGTCGAGGCATCTGGAGCGGAGCGCGACACCGCGCCCCCCGCGTCGCCGGGCTCCGGGTAGTGCGCGAGCCGCGAGGGATGGGAAGAACGTTCCGGTAGCTCGAGTTCCCTCGCCGGCCGCAGCCAGTGAAGGGTCCCCCAGAGCGCGAGGAGTCCTGTGCCCGCGACCAGCCCCAGTCGACCCCACTTGGGGACCTTCGAGGGACCCGCGACCGAAGGCGTGCGCACGGTGGGGGCATTGTGTGCGCCGCGCCTCGGGGAAGACACCTTGGACACGGGCGCGGGCCCTGGCGTCGGTGGCCGTGCGTGGGGACGGGGCGGAGGTGCGTCCGTTCCACGCCAGGCGGCCAGCTCCTCGAGGAACGAGGGCGGCACGGTCAGCTCGCGGCCCTCCTGGAGCAGGTCCGGCTTGAACAGTTCCCGGACGAGATACGCCAGGTTCATGGTCGAGAACCGAGGCGCGAACGGATAGAGGAACGAGGCCAGCGCGTCGCCAAACGCATTCGCCGACTCGTAGCGAATCGAGGCATCCACGGACAGCGCTCGCATCACAATCTCATTCAGCGCGGACGGCAGCTCCTTGCGCACCTCCCGGGGCGAGGAGAACTCCCCATGCACCATCCGAGACATCACCGCCGCCTGCGTGCCGGTGACGGGGAGCTGTCCACACAGCATCTCGTAGAGCACCAGGCCCGTTGCCCAGACATCCGTGCGGGCATCCACCTCGCGGCCTCGCGCCTGCTCGGGAGAGAAGTACAGGTACTTCCCTCTCACGACGCCGGGCTCGGTGTTGAAGTTGCGCAGCATGCGCGCCTTGGCGATGCCGAAGTCGACGATCTTGACCTGACCCTCGTAGCTGATGAGGACATTGTCCGGAGAGATGTCCCGGTGGACGATGTGCAGGGGCGCGCCCTTCTCGTCCGTGCGCGTGTGGGCATAGTGAAGCCCCCGGCACATCTCCAAGGCGATGTACGTCGCCAGGGGAATGGGCATCTGCTGCAGGCCCGTCTTCGCCGCGCGCCTCAGGAGTCGGTGGAGCGGCTGGCCATCCACCAGCTCCATGGCCAGGAAGTACTGTCCATCCATCCGTCCAAAGTCGAAGACCTGGGCGATGTTCCCGTGCGACAGCGTGGCGGAGATGCGCGCCTCGCTGATGAACATGGAGACGAACGCCTCGTCGTTGGCGAACTCCGGCAACACCTTCTTGATGAGGACCGGCTTGGTGACGCCCGCGGCGCCGACCAACCGCGCGCGCCACGTCTCCGCCATGCCTCCTCGACCCAACTGGGTGAGGAGCTCGTAGCGTCCAAGGTGCTCATGCGGATCGTGGGTCATGGGGGTAACCCGTGGCGGGCGCGCAAATCATGTCGCGGTGGCGCCGTCATTTCGGGGCCGAGGCGCCCTCGATTTCCATCAGGAGCCCCTCCACGATGTTCGCTTGTGTGTGTTCCGGATAGAGCTGGTGAAAGCGTTGGTACAGTCGCGCGCCCTCTTCCGTCCGGCCCGCGTAGCCCAGCGCCGTGCCTGACAGGAGCAGGCATTCGGGGTGGCTGGGAATCAAGGCCAGGCATTTCTCCCCCACGGCCACGGCCTCCTCGTACTTCTTCTCGCGAAGGTGTTGCTTCAGGTCCTTGAGCAGCTGCGTGACGTCCGGGGTGCGAGGCTTCTTGGCGGGCGGACGCTTGACGGCGGCCTCCGCGTCGATGCGCATCCGGAGCGCCCCCTCGTTGCCGTCGGCGCCGTCGTCGACGAAGCCACACACCAGTCCGAGGACGCCTCGCACGCGGCGCTCCTCGCCTTGTCGGAGCAGGAACTGGAGGGGCAAGGCCTCCTTGTCCCGGGAGACTCCGCGCGGCGAGGGGTTCTCTTCGGGCGATGGCACCCACTGGGCACAGATGACCGTGGTGGCGGGGCCCGCGCCGCGACCATGAAGGAATGCGCCCTGGGGCGTCGCCTCCAGGTTCAGCGCGTAGGTCGTCATCGGATCGAGCCCCTTGAGGACGAGTCCGCGCTTCAGCAGCAGCCCCTCCGCGTCAGGGCGGAAGACGAAGGACTTCGATGCCGCGACGCTCGCGCCGGACAGTTGGATGAGCCGCTCGGGGATCGACTCCTTGCTGCCAGGTCCGAGACGGAAGAGCGAGATATCGCGGGCCTTCTCGATGGCTTGGGGCTCGCCCGCGAGTTCCCCCAGACGGGCCCCCTCGGGGAGGAGCGAGGCGTCGCCGGACAGCAGGAAGAAGACCGTTGGAGGAAGGCCCTGGGACGGACTGAGGATGAAGGGCGCACCCCGGCCGGGCGAGGTCGTGTCGACGAGCACGAAGGAGCGCTCCGGGGCGAGCGGTCCAAACGCCTTGAAGGTCCGGGGGACGATGATGACGTCGCGGTCTGCCTCGAGCAGGAACTCCGTCACGGGGTACTGGACGAAGGTGGGCGGACGCAGGGTGCCGGAGTCCAGCCGGGGTCGGGCTTCGGGCGCGGGCATGGCACCGGACGTGGCCGGGCGCCGCGTGGAAAGGGCGAGCCCCACGCAGGCCGCGACGACCACGACGCCGCAGGCGATGCCCGCGAGCCGCTTCCAGTTTCGCTGCTGGGGGATGCTGGGGAGGAAGAGCTCCGTGGCGCTGTCGAGCAGCTGGGTGGGCCGCTCCGACAGGGGAATCACGACCTCGGAGCGCCTCCGCTTGCGAGCCGGATCCTGAGGCGCGGCGTCTCGGGCCGAAGGAAGCTCCTCGGTTTGAACGGGGGGCGGCTTCGGGGGTGGGCGGACCCTGGCGGCGTGGGAGCGCCAGACCTCGAGTTCCTCGTGGAAGGCGCTTGTCACGGACAGCGCGCGGCCCTCTTCGGCGAGGTCTTCCTGGAACAGCACCCGGACCAACTGCGCCAGGTCCATGGTCGAGAACGGTGGAGAGACCGAATACAGGAAGCCAGCCAGCGCGTCGGCGAAGGCATTCGCGGACTCGTAGCGGGTCGACAGCTCCACCGACAGCGCCTTCATGATCAGCTCATCCAGCGCGACGGGAAGATCTCCGCGCACCTGCCGTGGGGAGGGGAACTCGCCATAGGCCATGCGCAGCATCACCGAGGCCTGCGTGCCGGTGATGGGCGGCTGTCCACAGAGCATCTCGTACAGCACGAGGCCGGTGGACCAGACATCGGAGCGGGCGTCCACCTCGCGCCCCTTCGCCTGCTCCGGGGAGAAGTACAGGTACTTCCCTCTCACGATGCCGGGCTCGGTCTTGAAGCTGCGCGACATGCGCGCCTTGGCGATGCCGAAGTCGACGATCTTGACCTGGCCCTCGTAGCTGATGAGGACGTTGTCGGGGGAGATGTCCCGGTGGACGATGTTCAGCGGCGCGCCCTTGTCGTCCGTGCGCGTGTGCGCGTAGTGCAGCCCCCGGCACATCTCCAGGGCGATGTACGTGGCCAGGGGCACCGGCAACTGGGACAGGCCCAGCTTCGCCGCGCGCTTCTGGACGCGGTGGAGGGGCTGGCCATCCACCAGTTCCATGGCGAGGAAGTACTGGCCGTCCACCCGGCCGAACTCGAAGACCTGGGCGATGTTGCCGTGGGACAGCGTGGAGGAGATGCGGGCCTCGCGGACGAACATCGAGATGAAGTCCTCGTTGTTCACGTGCTCGAGGAGGACCTTCTTGATGAGGACGGGCTTGGTGACGCCCGCCGCGCCAACGAGCCTCGCGCGCCACGTCTCGGCCATGCCTCCACGCCCCAGCAGGGCCAGGAGTTCGTACCGACCGAAGCGTGCGTTGCGGTCCTGGGCCATGACTGGAGTCGTCGGATGTCCTGACGGGAGAAGGGGCTCAGGTCATTTTGATGAGTCGTACTGCTTGAGCAGGTTCTCGACGCCTGGCCGAGCCGGATGGTCGAGCGGGGCCAGACCGAGAAAGCGTCTGTAGTGCCCTGCCCCCTCTTCCAGGTTGTTCAGGCGGGCGTTGGCGATACCCATCAACAAGAAGCAGTCAGGGTTCCTTCGTGCCAGCACATGGCATTGCTCGGCCGACTGAAGCGCGGCACGGTAATCCTGCTCCTTGAGGAACTGACGTGCGCGAGTAATCAACCTGTCCGGATTGTCGTGGCTCAGGCCCGCGGCGGCATTGCTTTTCGTGGACGGAGGCGTCTTCTGACTCCTGGAGTAATGGTTGATTCTCACGGCCTGGTTCCTCGCGAGACTGGCGGACGGATGTCCCGCATACAGGATGGCCACGCTCAGATAGGCCTGGACTGCCTTGTCGAACTCCTCCAACTGCTCAAACCTCTCGGCAGTCGCCATCAGACAGTCCAGATCGTTGGGATCGACGCCTTGGCATTTCTTCGGCACGGCCGACGTCGTTCCTGATCTGCCCTGTTCGATATTCCGCTCGGCCTTCATCTCCTCCAGGAGCGTGAGAGCCGTCTCGGCAAGAGGATGATCGCGGTGCGCAGTGATGAGTCGTTTGAAGTGCATCTCGGCCTCGGGCAATTGCTTGAGGCGGGCCATGCTGGCCCCCGCGATCCACAGACAGTCTGGGTGATTCGGTGCGACCGCCAGGCACTTCTCCGCCAGGGAGTACGCTGTCGGAAAATCGCCCCGGTCGAGCAAGACTCTTGCGTGGAGCACGTCGGCCCTTGTCGCGCCCGGGGGATATCCCTCAGGGGGACGGTGCGGAGCCACGGGATCCGGGGTCGGCATCACCGTCGACCGGGCCGCGATGTAGTACTCGGGAAACGCCACGGTCCCGACCACCAGCACCGCTGCGATTCCCAGCATCAGCCCCCAACCCCAAAGGCCTCCGCTGGACGGGGCGGGCACCTCCGGCACATGGGTCTCCGGAGTCTCCTCCGTGGCATGGGTGGAGCCGACTCCCATGGCGGGCAACAGCCTTCGCGTCGTCCGTTGCTGATTGGACCGCAGGTCCAGGTCCATCTCCGTCTCGGCCCGCGACGCGGTCTTCTTCCCTCGCTCCTTCTTCGGCGGCACCTCCGGCGGCGCCCCACTCGCCCGCCACAAGGTCAGCTCATCGATGAACGAGGCCGGAACGGATAGCTCCCTCCCCTCCACCGCCATGTCCCCCCGGAACAGCACCCGGACCAGGTACGCCAGATTCATCGTCGAGAACCGCGGGGCGTGGGAATAGAGGAACGCAGCCAGCGCATCCGCGAACGCATTCGCGGACTCGTACCGGGCCGACAGGTCCACCGACAGCGCCCTCATGACGAGCTCATCCAGTTCGACAGGCAGGTCCTCGCGCACCTCCCGTGGCGAGGGAAACTCCCCATGCGCCATGCGCATCATCACCGCCGCCGGTGTGCCGCTGACGGGGGGCTGCCCGCACAACATCTCGTACAGCACCAGGCCCGTCGACCAGACATCGGAGCGGGCGTCCACCTCGTATCCCCTCGCCTGCTCGGGAGAGAAGTACAGGTACTTGCCCTTCACCACCCCGGGCTCCGTCATGAAGTTGCGCGCCAGCTGCGCCTTGGCGATGCCGAAGTCGACGATCTTGACCTGACCCTCGTAGCTGATGAGGACATTGTCCGGAGAGATGTCGCGATGGACGATGCCCAGGGGCTTGCCCTTGTCATCCGTGCGCGTGTGCGCGTAGTGCAACCCCCGGCACATCTCCAACGTGATGTACGTCGCCAGGGGAATGGGCATCCGCGACAGGCCCGTCTTCAGCGCGCGCTTCAGGACGTGGTGGAGCGGCTGCCCATCCACCAACTCCATGGCCAGATAGTACTGGCCTTCCACCCGACCAAAGTCGAAGACCTGGGCAATGCAGCCATGGGACAGCGTGGCGGAGATGCGCGCCTCGTTGATGAACATCGACACGAAGGCGTCGTCCGCCACGAACTCCGGAAGCACTTTCTTGATGAGGACGGACTTGGTGACGCCAGCGTCGCCCATCCACCGGGCCCGCCACGTCTCCGCCATTCCCCCCCGACCAAGCCATGACACCAGCTCGTATCGGCCGAACCTGTCGCCGGGCTGCAAGGCCATATCAATCCGGAACCTACCGCAGAATCCTGGGAGCCCGAACTTCCTGGGTCTCCCCGTGCTATGTTGTGCACCGTGGCAAGTCTGGGAGACGAGGACGGGGATGACGCGCTGGTTCGAACCGATGCCCTACCGGCACTCAGGAGCCCCCGCTTCCGGGTGAAACTGGCGGTGCTGTCGGGGCCGGACGCAGGAAAGACGTACCCGCTGGCGCCCGGGCGCTATCGCGTGGGCTCCGAAGCGACGTCGGACATCGTCCTGCCGGATCGCTCCGTGTCCAGGCAGCACCTCGTCCTGGAGGTCCGCGAGGATGGCGTGCGCGCGGTGGACCCTGGATCACGCAACGGCTCCTTCTGCGAGGGTATGCGCTTCTCCGAATTGGAGGTTCGTCCAGGGGCAACTCTGACCCTGGGTACCACCGAGTTGAAGCTGGTTCCGGAAGGAGAGAAGACGAGAGCCCTCCCCCTTTCCTCCCGCAGCAGCTTCGGGGGGCTGGTGGGCAACAGCCGACGCATGCGGGAGGTCTTCACGCTGCTGGAGCGGCTGGCCCAGGGCGAGTCGGACGTGCTCATCCAGGGTGAAACGGGCACGGGCAAGGAGCTGTGCGCGGAGGCCATCCACACACATGGAATGCGCAGCAAGGGCCCCTTCGTCATCGCCGACCTGGCGGGGATTCCGCCGCAGCTGCTCGAAAGCGAACTGTTTGGCCATGTGAAGGGAGCCTTCACGGGGGCGCACGGTGATCGCGCCGGCGCCTTCGAGCGGGCCCACGGCGGCACCCTCTTCCTGGACGAAGTCGGAGAGCTTCCGCTGGAAGTCCAGCCTCGCCTCCTGCGCGTGCTGGAGCGCCGACAGGTGAAGCGCGTGGGCGCCAATGACTACCGCACCTTCCACGTGCGCGTCGTGGCCGCCACGCATCAGGACCTGGAGGGCGCGGTGAAGCAGGGCCGCTTTCGCGGCGACTTGTTCCACCGGCTCGCGGTGCTGCGCGTCGTCCTGCCGCCCCTGCGCGAGCGGCCCGACGACATCCCGCTCCTCATCGACACCGTGCTGGCGCGACTGGGCAAGCCTCCCAGCGCGCTGTCGGACGTCACCCGCGCGCTGCTGACGCAGTACCCGTGGCCCGGCAACGTGCGCGAGCTGCGCAACGTGGTGGACCGCGTGGTGAGCCTGGGTGAAGAGGCCCTGCCGGACATTCCGGACGTGCCCGCGCCCGTGCCACCTCCGGAGGACGACTCCGAGTCGACCCAGTCGTTGGCGCTCGACCTGCCGTTCAAGGAAGCCAAGGAGCGGCTCATCGAGGGCTTCGAGCGCGACTACCTGCGCAACCTCGTCGAGCGCTGCGAGGGCAACGTGTCGCGCGCCGCACGCGAGGCGGGGATTGATCGCGTCTATCTGCGCAAGCTGCTCCGCAAGCACGGGCTCGACTCGGGCGGCCCCTGAGTCGACGGGCGACTCTCGCCCACCGTGAGCCCTGGCTCCACGGTGGGTGAGCCTGACGACTCGCCTGCCCAGGACATCCCGGAATTCTCCACCTACAGCCCCTGCGGGCAGCCAAGGCTGAAATTCCGCGTGTGGCCGATGGGCGCCGGCGTGAGTCATTTTCGGTCGAAACGGCCCGTTGTCTTCACGGCCCCCTGCCGGAGCAAGCCCCCCATGTTGACTCATGCTCGCCGTGCGAACCTCATCGCGGGGTTCGCCATCGCATTGCTGTTGCCACTGATGGGCTGTGGTAGCGGAGACGGAAAAGTCTCCATCCTGCTGACCGATGCCCCCGGCGACGGCGTGGAGACCGCGGTGGTCACCATCTCGCAGATCTATCTCCAGGGTGGCGACGAGGAAGGCGGCCGCGTCGTCCTGCGCGACGAGCCCGTCACCGTCAGCCTGTTGGACCTGGCCAACTCGACCTCCGAGCTCGTCTCCGAAGCCGTCGTTCCCGACGGGGACTACTCCCAGCTCCGCTTCGTCATCACCGGCGGCTACCTGGAGACGAAGAACGCGGATGGCTCCACGTCCATCTTCGCCACCTCCAACAACTACGCGGGACTTCCCGAGGGCGCCGTCGTCGCCGGCCAGCTCCACATGCCGAGCTACGGCTCGTCGGGGCTGAAGGTGAAGTTCGACGAGAAGCTGACCATCGAGGGCGAGCAGAAGATCCTCCTGGTCGACTTCGACGTGGCGCAGAGCTTTGGCAAGGAGGCGGGCAACTCCGGCCGGTGGGTGATGAGCCCCGTCATCAAGGCCGCCGAGGTGACGGCGTCCGCGAGCATCACCGTCGAGGTGAAGCTCGGCGCCGGCGTGGTGCTCCCCACGGTGGAAGGAACCGCGGTGACGCTCGCGGACTTCCACGCGGTGCTCATCAACGACGCGGGCAGCCGCGAGACGCTTCCGCTGACCGATGAAAACGCGGACGGCACCTTCGAGGCCACCTTCAAGTTCCTCATCCCGGGCACGTTCCAGGTGGACGTGGAGTCCCCGGCGAGCGTGAGCATCTCCACCACGCCCGGTGATCCGGTGACGGTGCAGCTCGCCTCCGGCCGTGACAGCACCCAGGCCTTCGTCGTGAGTGGCGCCCAGCCCCAGTAGGCCCCGCGAACACTCCCGCGCCTACCCTTGCCCACAGGGGCTCCGGGCACGGCCCTCACGTGGGAAGGAAAAATCCACGTGCAGCGTGGCCGATCCCCGGGGGCGGAGGTCTCCCGCCTGAAGGCCCAGATTTTCTCCGAGGGTTTTCGAATCAGGTGGGGTTGGCGCGGGGCCAGCTCCCCAGGCGAGGCGTCGGGACATGTTCCCGGCGCCTCGTTTTTTATCCGCGCTCGAAGCGACAGCGGCTCAGTAGACGACGAGCGGCTGGGGCGAGTGGTAGCTGACGATGGTCAGCACCGGGATGCGGGGCGCCTCGGCATCGTCATCGGTGCCTCCCGACGTGAGCCGCACACCGTCGAACCGCGCCAGGAACACGTAGTCGCGGCGGGCCTCCAGGAATGGATCCGCGCCCTGCAGCCGCCCCAGGGCCTCCTGGCCCGTCTCGTCGGAGATGTTGTCGTAGTGCTTGCGCGTCGTGGAGCTGTTGCCGCGCTCCCGCGTGCTCACGCTGCCGCCCAGCCGGCCCGGCCCGGTGAGCTGCGTCTGCCCGCCCAGGTCTCCCGACGTCGTGGTGGTGGTGTCGTAGCTCTCGCCATAACCCACCGGCGCATTCGTCTCCACCGAGGCCAGCGTGTGCTCCACGAGCCACACGGTGGGCTTCTCCCCTTCGGAGCGCTGGTCCGCCACGCGGGCGCGCAGCAGCACGTAGCGACCCTTGTACGTGTCGGGACGCTCGACCGCGGACGCGAGCGAGAAGATGGGGATCTTCCGCTCCTGGAGGTACTGGAGCTCGCCGGACACGCTGCCTCCGCGCTGGGCCACGACCCGGGCGATGAGCGAGGCGGCCTCGGGACGTACGCGCAGGTCCTCCGACCAGGCGCCGCTCAGCAGCGCGCGAATCTGGGTGAAGGGCGTCAGCTCGATGCAGGCCTTGAGACCCGCCCAGCCTTCGTCCCGCGACTCCGCCTGGAGCCTGCGCGCGGCGGCTTCACACAGCGCCGGATTCGGGTAGCGCGCGGCGAAGGCCTTGGGGTCGGCGGACGCGCTGGGCGGCGGCGCCTCCGCGGCCTTCGGGGTGAGCGGGGCGTCCTCGCGAGGCTGGGAGTCCGCCCACGTGACGTGGGAGTGGGATGCCCCGCAACCGGCGGCGAGCGAGCCCAACAGGGCCCAGGTCGGAAGCGTCCAGGGATGGTGGCGCATGGAGCTGACTCCTAGAGCGAGGCGGAGCCCGAGCGCGAGGAGCGCTGCTGCTCACGGGCGGTGGGCGAGGCGGAAGAAGCGCCGGTCGGCGCGGGCAGCACGACGGAGCACACGTCCTCGCAGCGCTCACTCAGGCACGCGAGCGTCGCGGGCGAGGTCTGCTGCTGGGACACGTCCGCGTAGCACCGGTCTCCCGTGCCGGGGCACCCTCGACGCGCGGCGCACTCGCAGCACGGCGCGGCCACCGTGGCCATGAGCTGGACTTCCTGCAGGACGCTGGAGAGTCCGCGGTAGCAGGTCCGGGCCCCAGGAGCGAAACGGCCCTTGGCGTCCACGATGGGCGTGCCTCCCGCGAGCCCGCACTGGTCCGCGGCGGCGACGTAGCGGCGCTCACAGAGCGCGATGAGCGTCGCGTCGGTGCGACCCTCACGGGCATTGCCCACCGCCTCCGTGCACAGGGCGCGGGAGATGTCCTTGAGCAGCTTGCGGTTCGCGGTGGCCTGTTCGGCACCGGACGCGCTGGCGGCGGCGTCCGATTCGAAGACGCACTCCTTGCCCTCGCGAAGCGTGTCGACGGTGCAGGCCCAGGCCGTCGGAGAGTCGTCGGAGATGGGCGGCGCCGCGAGCGCTTCCGGCGGGAGCGCCGGCGTGGAGGCTTCGGGAGTGGAGCCCAACAGGAAGAGGGAGACGAGGATCGCCTTCATGGACATGGCAGGTTAGGCCGTTGGCGGGCGCCACACAAACCGCGCCGTTCCGCACTGTTCCTCGGATGGCGCAAGCCGCCATCGGGTGTCTTCTCCTGGGCACCCTTCCCCACCTGGGTCGAAGATGTCCTCTGACTCACGCCTGGGCCCGTGGCTCCTCTGGCTCGTGGGCCTCCAGCACGACCTCACGGGTGCTGCCCCACTGGGCCCGCGGTGCGTACCGTTCCCACAGCGGCCCCAGGAAGAACCGGCCGAAGCGATCCATGGCCGTGGTCCCCGCGCCCTCGCGCCGAGCGGGCTGCATGCTGGAGATGAGCGACAGGAGCTGCCCCACCCCGAGCGTCAGGACTCCGGCCCCCACCACGGGCCCCTGGGCGTTCATCCCCGCGTGGAGCTGGCAGTGCAGCCGCGTCGAGCCCTTCCACGCGTCCCCGCCCCGTCGATCATCGACGACCTTCGTCCCCTCCAGGAAGTAGTCGCGCCCTTGATGCGGGAAGCGCAGCCCATACGTCATCACCCTCGAACTGGGAGCGTCCGAGGGGCGGAAGATGTTGAAGCTTCCTCGTCGCACCGGCAGGTCCTCGCCGAACGGCGCGAAGCTCAACCGCGCCACCAGTCGCGCCGAGCACTTCACATCACTGACAAAGGCATCCAGGTCACCGACGCTGATGGTGCAGTGGATGGTCATCGGCTGGGCGCCTGGATGCAGGGCCCCTTGCGTGGGGTCGGTGACGCCCATCGAGAAGAGGCCGGTGAGGGACTCCACGAAGGTGAGGTCGGGTGAGGGCTCCGTGGTCCGGGTCATCTCCGGCGTGAGCGGCAGCCCCTGCTCACCGCATACGTCGAGGTAGCGCCACGTGTCCGAATAGCCCATGTCGATGAGGGCCGCCGCCGTGGCGCGCCCCGCGTAGAGGTCCGGGTCGAGCGCGAGCGGACGCTCGGGCTTGATGAGGTGGACGGCGATGGGACGCTGGTGGCCGGGCACGACCTCCCCTGCGTCGATGCGCTCGTTGAGGTCCTGGATGACGCGAAGCTGCGCGAACAGCGCGCCGTTGGTGCTCATCTCCACCAGGTAGGCGTATTGCTCGTAGAGGCCATCGTCGTAGACGGGCGTGTTGCCCAGGCACCACAGCACCCAGAGTTCGTTCGCGCCCCGGCGGATGGCATCGAGCAGGTGCGTGTCCTGAGTCCACAAGGCATCCGTGTAGAGCGTGCCGTCCCGCTCCACCGGTGGCATGAGGATGGGGGGAGAGATGGCCGCCAGCAGCAGCTCCCGGTCCAGGTCCCGATGCGGAATGGCCACGTCCGTCTTCCGCTCGAAGTCGCAGACATGGAAGGTGCCTTCCACGAGGGAGCTGGCGCGGATGGCTCCAAGGTCGATTCCCAGATGGGGGAAGACTCGACGGAGCACCTTCTCCGGGTCTCCGAGCGGCTCGACATGAAGCACGTCCAGCGTCTTCCTTGGCACCGCATGGGCGAGGAAGTCCTCCACGGACAGCGTCCTCCACCGCGCGCACGCCTCCCCGGGCGACGCTCCGGACAACAGCATCGCCAGATTGAGGGACCCCGCCGACGTCGCATCCGCGAAATGAAAACCCAGGTCCGCGTCCTCCAGCGCTCGAATCGCCCCCGCCTGCCATGCCGCGCGCAGTCCCCCGCCAATCAGGATGAGCGCGCGCTTCCGGGGACCTGGCGTGTCCACGAAGCCCGCGCCAGTGGCCGTCGAGGACGTCTCGCCCCTGTCCTGGGTGGAGAAGCGTGGGTCCTCCTCCGAGGAGGAAGCGACCTGCTCCGCCCGTGCCTCGGCCACGCCGTCGGGTGACGACGATTCGAGAGCGCGTTCCTCGGGCCGCATTCCGTCCTCGCGCCGCCACCTCCAGGGCGCCTTCCGGGTCGACATCTCCCAGGCGCCGCGCTCCGTGAGGAGGAGGTAGCCGAACACGAGCACGCCACCGACCAGACACACGAGCGCGAGGACGAGCAGCATCGACAGCCGCCTTCCCACCAGCACGCTCAGGTACAGCTCCGCGGCCACCGCGATGAGGATGGCGGAGAGGATGGCGAGTGCTCGGCGCCATGCCGGCCCCTGCATGCGCCACTGACGGTCTCGCTTTTCGGGCGACCGGATGGGCGATGGCGAGCGCGATGGATTGGACGGTTCGACTGGCATGACGCGGGCCCCCTCGTCTCGACTCGACCAGGGGCCTCACGCTCGTGACGGACTGAACGCGAGACCCGCCCCCTCCGGCGGCACTGCGTCAGCCAGGGGAACCTATGGAAAACGTGGGCCGGCGCGGGGGGACGCGCAACCCGCGGATGGGTTGCGATGGCCAGCGATGGGACTTCCGACCGGGCACCGATGCACCCGCGAAGCGCCACCTCGGCCACTCGGGTGATGTGCCCCGGCTCGCGCCTTCGTGAAACACTGTTCGCGTGGAGTGCCCACCCAGGCTCCCGAGGAGAAGCGATGTCACCACAACCGAGCGCCCCCTGGACCTCCTATGACGGCGGCACGTCCCTGGGCTGGATGGGCACCCAGGGCGGCACCATCGCTCGGGATGAGGACCAGGAGGGCCAGCTGCGCCTCACGTACGAAGTGGACGACTCCCGCTCCTTCCACGCCATCACCTGCTCTGTCACGGGGTGGCTCCTCCACCACCGGTTCTTCGACAACGCCGAGCAGGCCATGGAGGCCTTCGAGGCCATGAAGCCCGCGATGGAAGACCTTCGCGCCCAGCTCCGGGAAGGAGGGCCGGGCTCACCCGAGGAGGCTCGACGTGGAGGGCCCGTGCTCGCGGCGTTCCTCGCGCGCTTCTCCTGAGGCCGTTTCCACCGCGACATTTCCGACGGGGAAGCGTTGAGAAGGACGACTGCCCTGGAGCGCCCCCCATGTCACCCAAGAAGAAGCTGTCGAAGCCAGACGCCGCGCTGCTCTCCGCCGTCAAGAAGTCGAACGCCAAGGCGGTGGCCAGGCACCTGGCGGATGGGGCCGACCCCAACGTGAGCGACGACGAGGGTTATCCCGTGCTCCATACGGCGTGCTCCGAGGGAAACCTCGACGTCGCCCGACTCCTGCTGGACGCGGGCGCGGATGTGAAGGGGCTGGATTCGGACTCCGCCACGCCCCTCGGCTTCGCCACCGCTCAAACAGGTGACGACGGCGTGGAGCTGGTGAAGCTGCTGATCGCCAGGGGCTCCGACGTCAACCACCAGTGGAAGGACGAGGCCCGCTCCACGGTGCTCACCGACCTGCTCAACCAGGAGACCAACGAGGAGCCCTCCGCGGAGGTCCTGAAGACGCTGCTGCGCGCGGGCGCGAACCCGAATATTCCCAACGGTCGTGGCGAGACGCCGCTGATGTTATCCGTCGACTACAAGGAGCAACCCGAGCTGTTCGAGCTGCTGCTGGAGCACGGCGCCCAGGTGAACGCGGTCGACGCCAACGGCAGGTCGGTGCTGATGCAGGCCGTCCGCTACGGGAACGTCCCGGTGGCCGAGCGGCTCATCTCCAAGGGCGTCGACGTCAAAGTCAGGACGACGGATAGCGATGGCAACACGGCGCTGACGATGGCGCTCGATCTGGATGAGATCTTCGGAGATCCATCCCTGGTGGTGCTGGGCGCGCTGCTCCGCGCGGGAGCGAAGCCGAACCAGCCCAACGCGCGCGGCTGGTACGCCCTCCATTACGCGGCCAGCCTCGAGGACGTGAAGTTCACCACGCTGCTGCTCGAAGCGGGAGCGGACCCGAAGGCCGCGAACGCGGGGGGCTACTACCCCATCGATACCGCGAACGTCCGTGGGAACACGCGGGTGGAGAAGCGCCTGCTCGCCGCGGGAAGCCCCACGCTGGAGCAGGCGGCTTCGCTTCGCGCGGAGAGCGTCTGGAAGCGCATTGGCGCGTGGGCCGCCAGACGCAACCCGACCTACGCGGAGCAACTCGCGAGTACGCGCCCCTCGACCGAGGCACGCGTCGTTGCCCTGGAGAAGGCGCTTGGGACCCCGCTGCCCCTGGACTTCCGCGCGTTCCTCCTCCGCTTCGGAGGCGGTGCACCGGCGGGGTCGCCCGGCCTGTCCGTCTCCGAGTACGAAGTGCTTCCCGTCGACCAGATTCTGAGCACCTGGAAGGGGCTTCGGAAGCTGGTGGAGAAAGGCACCTTCAAGAAGGCCGAGCCCCATGAACTGTCCAAGTCCCAGAAGGACGTGAAGTGGACCTGGTGGCACCCCGGCTGGGTGCCTTTCGCGCAGGACGGTGGGGGCAACCTCAAGTGCGTGGACCTGGACCCCGGCCCGGAAGGAAAGCGTGGACAGGTCATCGGCTGGGAGATTCGCGGCGGCCCCCTGAGCCCCTATGCCCCGTCCATGGACGCATTCTTCGAGCACTACCTGGAGGGACTCGAGACCGGACGCATCGAACTGTACGGCGACGAGGAGCCGGATGATCCCGAGGCAACCGCGACTGCCCCGGTGACGGCTCCCGAGCCGTCGAGGGTGGGCACCGCCGCCGAGCGCGTGGAGGCGCTCTCGAACCAACTGGGAGCCTGGTACGAGGAGCACCACGCGCCCTATGCGCAGCGATTCGCCCGCACGAAATCCGCGTCCCAGCAGCAGGTGGACGCGCTGGAGAAGAGCGTGGGGGCGGAGCTGCCCGCGGACCTCCAGGCGTTCCTGCTCCGCTTCGGCGGGGGCGCACCGGACAAGAAGCAGGGCCTGTCCTTCTTCACGTATCAGGTGCTGAGCGTGAAGGAGATCACCGACCTCTGGACACAGTTGGAGACCCAACGTGAGAGCGGAGCGTTCGCGAAGTCCAAGCCCTTGGATCTCACCAAGGGCCAGAAGGAGCTCACCCGGACGTGGTGGAGCGCGGGTTGGATTCCGTTCGCGAAGAACGACCACGGCGAGGCGCTCTGCGTGGACCTCACCCCGGGCCCGGCCGGTCGGCGTGGACAGGTGCTGCGCTGGTCCGAATACGCGGGGCCCCTCGATGAGGCGAAGGCACCCTCGTTGGAGGATTACCTCACCGACTACCTGAAGCGGCTTCGCGACAAGCGCTGGTACGTCCGCAGCGACAGTGACGACCTGCTCAGCTCCTGACGCCGCGTCCCCTCAGGCGTGCGGAGCGCGCGGCGCCGAGTCCTTGTCAGGAGCCAGCATCTCCCCCGAGAAGCACACCTCGAGCCCGCCATACTCGGACGGGTTCAACGTCAGGGCCCAGCCGTGGACCTGCGCGACGTGGTGGGCGATGTGCAGGCCCAGCCCCTGTCCTTCCGGGGCCCGGGTGCGCGCGACGTTTCCTCGGACGCCTCGCTCGAGGATTCGCGCTCGCTCCTCTTCGGAGATGCCGGGCCCGTCGTCGATGACGCGGAGCACGAAGCGTCCCTCACGGGTGCTCTCCAGCACGACGGCCACGTGCCCCTCCTCGCGGCCGTAGCGCACGCCGTTGCCCACGACGTTGCTGATGGCCTGCTCGATGAGCGTCACGTCGCCGAGCACTCGAACGGGCGTCGCGGGGACACCGCTCTCCAGGGAGATGCGCTGTTGCCGGGCGATGGGCTGATGGCGACCGAGGACTCGAGCAATCACGTCGTTGAGGTCCACGGGCGCGCGCTGGACGTGCGGCGCGCCAGCCTCCAATCGCGTCGCCGCGGTGAGGTTGTGGACCAGCGAGGCCATGTAGTGCGCCTCGCTCATGGCGGAGGACACCTCGGCCGCGTTCACGGGCTCGCCTCGGGAGAGGTGCTGCTGCATCGCGGAAAGGGTGCCCTGGAGCACGGTGAGCGGCGTCATCACGTCGTGGGTCGTGTTGGCGAGGAAGTCCCGCAGGCCTTGCTCGCGTGCTTCCTGTTGCGCCATCCGCGCCTGGATTTCCGCGCGAGCCTCCTGGAAGGCCCGGGCGAGGTCGGCGATCTCATCATGGCCGCGCACGGACACGGGCTGCTCGTAGCCACTGCGCGCGGACGCACGCACGTCTTCGGTGAGCATGCGGATGCGGCGCACCACCGGGCCCAGGGCCAGCACCACCGCCGCGACGACAATGGACACGAGCAGGCTCCAGTCCTTGAGCGGTGGGAGGAAGAACGGCGAAGGCCCCGGAGGCTCCACACGACGGGCGAGGACGAAGGCGCACGGACCTTCGTCCCAGGACATGCGCACCAGCAGGTCGAGGACCCGCCGCCCATCCAGCTCCGAGCGCCAGGCGACCGTCGCCCCTTCGAGCGCGTCCTCACGGACCTCCGCTGTCAGCGCGGGCGCCCGAGGGTTCCGGGAAGTGAGCTGAGCGTCATAGGGAAAATAGAGCACCCGAGGAGGGGCCCGCCCTTCCCTTCCAGGCGGTGGTGGCCCATCGAAGGCGTCGCTTCCTCCCGGACGAGGCGGTGGTCCATCGAAGGCGTCGCTGCCTCCTGGACGAGGGGGTGGTGGACGCTCGAAGGCGTCGCTGCCGCTTGGACGCGGCGGTCGGCCTGGGGGCCTTGTCGGGGGAGGCTCCTCGTCGAGTGGACGTGCCTCGTCGAGCCCCGTGGCTCTCGGCACCGGCTCCCCACGAGACGGGAGTGCCTCATCCCTCCCTGATGCACCCGGCGATTCCCCGCGCGGTGGCAGCGCATCATCGTTCCCAGCCCTCCTCGGAGGCGGTGGTGGTCGTCCGTCGTCAACTCCACCTCGAGGCCCCAGGCCATCCGGCGGCGGACGCCCGGGCGGCGCGGGTCGCTCGAACGGGCGAGGTCGCCACGTCTCGGGCGAGGCCTCGCAGCGCGTGCGCTCCACCTGCATCTGCGCCAGCGTGGAGGCTTCGAGCACTTCCTCCTGCGAGCGTTCCCGGAGCGATTGCTGGAAGTACGCCATCGCCACCACGACAGGCAGCACCGCCGCCATCGCCGTGAGCGCCAGGCGCAAGCGGAGCTTCACGAACCGTCTCCCGCGACCAGTCGATAACCCACGCCCCACACCGTCTCCACACACTGCGCCGGCGCCAGCTTTCGCCGCAGCCGCGAGACGTGCACGTCCAGCGTCCGCTCCGTCCCCTCGCGCTCCGGATCCAACACGTGCTCGACCAGCCACTGCCGCGTCACCGCCTCGCGAGGCCTGCGGGCCAGCGCCGCGAGCACCTCGAACTCCACCCGCGTCAGCTCCACCACCCGCCCTTCCACGCGGACCTCCCGCGCCTGGAAGTCGACGCGCAACAGCCCCAACTCCAGCACCGCGTCCGCCTTCTGGAGCACCGGCCGGCGCAGCCGCGCGCGCACCCGCTCGATGAGCTCCTCCGGCCAGAAGGGCTTCGTCAGGTAGTCATCCGCGCCCAGCTTCAGCGCACGCACCTTGTCCAGCGTGTCGTTGCGCGCGCTCAGGATGAGCACCGGCACCTCCGAGAAGCCCCGGAGCGCCTTGAGCATGTCCAGGCCGTACGTCCCCGGCAGCATCAGGTCCAGCACCACCAGGCCCACGTCGGGAAGCTCCCCGGGCAGCAGCGCGCGGCCTTCCGTCCACCACAGCGGCTCGAAGCCCGCGCCCCTCAACTGCTCGACAATCTGCGCGCCGAGCCGAGCGTCGTCCTCCACCAGCAGGATTCGCTCCCCCATGTCCCGCTCGCCTCCTCCCACCCGGTCACCACGGTGCCGTCATGAATGGATGAATGAACGCCCACGGTATACCGAGGACCTTAAGACTCCCTTAACGGGAGCCGGCCGCGCCTCAGTCCGCCGGGCCGCGCTCGTCCCGGAGCAGGTCCGCGAGCTTCTCCAGGGCCAGCCGCGCCCGGGTCTTCACCGTGCCCAGGGGGTCTCCAGTGCGCTCGGAGATCTCCCGCTGCGACAGGCCCTCGAAGTAGGCCAGCTCCACCACTTCGCGCTGCTCGGGAGGCAGCGTCATCATCGCCCTGCGCACCCGCACGCGGTCCTGGCCCTGGGACGTCGCGTCGTCCGGAGCGGGAGGCGTCGCGCTCATCGGAGGCGGCTCGTGGGCGGAGCCCTCGGCGACTCGGGCGGCGGTGCCCATGGAGCGCAGCCGGTCGATGGCGCGCGTGCGAGCGATGGTCGCCACCCAGGTCTCCAGCCCGCCGCGGTCCGGGTCGAAGTCTCGGGCGCGCCGCCAGACCTCGAGGAAGGCCTCCTGAAGCACCTCCTCCGCGTCCGCTCGGGAAGGCAACAGCCGCAGCATCACCGCGAAGGCCCGGGCTCCGCAGCGCGCGTAGACCTCCCGCATGGCCACGCCGCTGCCCAGGGCGACCTGCTGGAGCAGGGCCCTGTCGGCGGCGGGGTCGCTCGCCCGCTGAGCGGAGGGTGGAGGAAGCGCCATGTATTTCCCGGATACCGCAACCCGAGGTGCGGATCCCAGCTTCAAGTATGGGCAGCCGGGCGGTCAGCCCCTTTGAAGCCAACGGGTGGGCGTCCCCAGACCCCGTCCCTAACGTTCACGAGCCAACGCGGCCGACGCGCCAGTCGTCCTTCATCAACGCACCCCGCGACACGCCGCCCAGCTTCACCCCACCTCAGACCTATAAGGGCCGCGAGCCGATATGAAAGATCGAATCGGGAGCGTGTTCATCGAGGGAGTCAAGCCCCAGCTCGACGGCGGCCGCCACGCCGTCAAGCGTGTCGCCGGGGAGAGCCTCACCGTCCGCGCCGACATCTTCAAGGAGGGCCATGACGTCCTCGTCGCCGTCGTCCGCTGGCGACAGGCCTCTCCCCAGGAACAGCAGACCGACTGGCGCGAGGTCCCCATGCGCCCGCTCGGCAACGACGCCTGGGAGGCGGAGTTCCCCCTGGCTCGCAATGGCCGCTACCAGTACACGATTGAAGCCTGGCCGGATCTCTTCCGGACCTGGACGTCGGAGCTGAAGCGCAAGGTCGATGCGGGCCGGGACGTGCGCAGCGAGCTGTTGGAGGGCGCGGCCCTGCTGGAAGGCGCGGCGGCCCGAGCGCGCCCGGTGGACGCGGCCGACGCGCGGGTGCTCACCGAGGCCGCGGTGCGGATGCGTCAGCCCCCGACACCGGACCTGGTGGCCGTGGCGCTGGCGCCGGAGCTGGCCACGGTGGCGTCCACGTATCCCGACCGCGCGCTGGCGCGGCGGCACGAGCCGGAGCTGGAGGTGTTCGCGGACCGGCTCAAGGCGCGCTTCGGGGCCTGGTACGAGTTCTTCCCGCGCTCGGCGAAGCGCGATGGGCGCACGCATGGGACGTTCCAGGATTCAGAGGCCTGGCTGCCGTACATCCAGGGCCTGGGCTTCGACGTCATCTACCTGCCGCCCATCCACCCCATTGGCCGCACCGCGCGCAAGGGGAAGAACAACAGCCTCAAGGCGGGCCCGGAGGACGTAGGCAGTCCGTGGGCCATCGGCGCGGCCGAGGGGGGCCACAAGGCGGTGCACCCGAGCCTGGGCACGCTGGCGGACTTCCGTCACTTCGTGCAGGCCGCGCAGTCGTACGGCATCGAGGTGGCGTTGGACCTCGCGTACCAGTGCTCTCCGGACCACCCTTATGTGAAGGAGCATCCGGAGTGGTTCCAGCGCCGTCCGGACGGCACCATCAAGACGGCGGAGAACCCGCCCAAGCGCTACGAGGACATCGTCAACTTCGACTGGATGGGCCCCGCGCGCGAGTCGCTGTGGACGGAGCTGGAGTCCGTCGTACTGCACTGGGTGCAGCAGGGCGTGCGGACCTTCCGCGTGGACAATCCGCACACCAAGCCCATCCAGTTCTGGGAGTGGCTCATCCGCCGCGTGCAGGAGCGCCACCCCGATGTGCTCTTCCTCTCCGAGGCCTTCACCCGGCCCAAGGTGATGAAGGCCCTGGCCAAGGTGGGCTTCACCCAGTCGTACACGTACTTCACGTGGCGCAACTTCAAGGGCGAGCTCCAGGAGTACCTGGAGGAGATCACCCAGCCGCCCGTATCCGACTACTTCCGCGGCAACCTCTGGCCCAACACGCCGGACATCTTGCCGGAGCTGTTGCAGAACGCGGGGCCCGGTGCGTTCCGGTTGCGCGCGGCGCTTGCCGCGACGCTCTCCTCGGTCTACGGGATGTATTGCGGCTTCGAGCTGTGCGAGGGCCGCCCGCTGCCTGGCAAGGAGGAGTACCTGGACTCGGAGAAGTACCAGCTCGTCGCGTGGGACGCGGACCGGCCGGGCAACATCCGGGACTGGATTGCGCGGCTCAACAACGCGCGCCTGACGCAGCCCGCGCTGCACACCTACGACAGCTTGCGCTTCTTCGAGTCCGACAACGAGCGGGTCCTCTTCTACGGAAAGCGCACCCCGGACGGCACCAGCACCGTGCTGGTCGCGGTGAGTCTGGATCCGTACGCGCCGCAGGAGGCGCTGTTGCGACTTCCGCTGGAATGGCTTGGCGCGAACGCGGACGAGACCTATCAGGTGCACGAGCTGATGACGGATCAGCGCTCCCTGTGGCAAGGCTCGGACGTGCAGGTGCGCCTGACGCCCGAACAGCCCGCGGCCGTCTGGGCCGTCTACCGCTTCCGCCGTACCGAGCACGCGTTCGACTACTACGAGTGACAACCCGAGAGGCGTATGGACCTGGATCCCCTCTGGTACAAGAAGGCCCTCATCTACGAGCTGCACCTCCGAGCATTCCACGACTCCAACGGCGACGGGCATGGCGACATCCCGGGCCTCATCGAGAAGCTCCCGTACCTCCAGGACCTGGGCATCGACTGCCTGTGGATCCTCCCCCACTACCCTTCTCCGCTGCGCGATGACGGCTACGACATCGCGGACTACTACGGCGTCCACCCGGACTACGGCACGCTCGCCGACTTCCAGCGGATGGTGGAGGAGGCGCACAAGCGCGGCATCCGCATCATCACCGAGCTGGTGGTCAACCACACCAGCGACCAGCACCCCTGGTTCCAGGAGGCGCGCAGCGACCCGAAGAGCCCCAAGCGCGACTGGTACGTCTGGAGCGACACGGATGAGAAGTACAAGGGCGCGCGCATCATCTTCACGGACACCGAGCGCTCCAACTGGACGTGGGATCCGGTGGCCAAGCAGTACTTCTGGCACCGCTTCTTCAGCCACCAGCCGGACCTGAACTACGACAATCCTCAGGTGCAGGAAGCGATGCTGGACGCGATGCGCTTCTGGCTCAACATGGGCGTGGACGGCTTCCGCTGCGACGCGGTGCCCTACCTGTTCGAGCGCGAGGGCACCAACTGCGAGAACCTTCCGGAGACGCACGCCTTCCTCAAGCGCCTGCGGAAGACCATCGACGCCGAGTACCCCGGGAAGATGCTGCTCGCGGAGGCCAACCAGTGGCCCGCCGACGTGCGCGTCTATTTCGGCGACGGCGACGAGTTCAACATGGGCTTCCACTTCCCGGTGATGCCGCGCCTGTTCATGGCCATCCGCCGCGAGGACCGCACGCCCATCGTCGAAATCATGCAGCAGACGCCGGACATCCCGGAGTCGTGTCAGTGGGCCCTCTTCCTGCGCAACCACGACGAGCTGACGCTGGAGATGGTGACGGACGAGGACCGGGACTACATGTACCGGGAGTACGCCACGGACCCTCGGATGCGCATCAACCTGGGCATCCGCCGCAGGCTCGCGCCGCTGATGGACAACGGGCGCCGGCGCATCGAGCTGATGCACAGCCTGCTGTTCACCCTGCCCGGCACGCCGGTCCTCTACTACGGCGACGAGATTGGAATGGGGGACAACATCTACCTGGGCGACCGCAACGGCGTGCGCACGCCCATGCAGTGGACGGGAGACCGCAACGCGGGCTTCAGCCGGGCGGACTACGCGCGCCTGTACGCGCCCGTCATCGCGGACCCCGTCTATGGCTACCAGTCCATCAACGTGGAGGCGCAGGAGCGGGTGAAGTCCAGCCTCCTGCACTGGGTGAAGCGGATGATTCGCATCCGCCAGCGCTACCCCGTGTTCTCCCTGGGGACGCTGCGCTTCTTGCCCATGGAGAACCGCAAGGTGATGGCCTTCGTGCGGGAGTGGGAAGGCCAGACGGTGCTGGTGGTGTGCAACCTGTCACGCTTCGCGCAGCCCGCCGTGATGGACCTGCGTGACTGGGAAGGCAAGGTGCCCGTGGAGATGATTGGCGAAACGCCCTTCCCGCGGATCAGCGACCTGCCCTACCAGCTGTCGATGGGCCCCTACATGTTCTTGTGGTTTCGGCTGGACCAGCCGCTGCCGGGAGGAGGAAGCCGCGCATGACGACCTTGGACCTGACGAAGCTGCCGGAGTACCTCAAGAGCCAGCGGTGGTTCGCCGGCAAGGCCTGGCCCATCAAGCAGGTCAGCGTGGTGGACCACGCGAACCTGGACGCCACGCCGTGCAGTCTGTCGCTCGCCGTGGTGGAGGTCGTCTACGAGCTGGGCCAACCCGAGCGCTACCTCCTGCCGGTGAAACCCTCGGCGGAGGGCGTCAAGGACGCGCTGGAGGACGATGGCTGTCTGCGCGCCCTGTTCGACCTCATCCGCGACGGCGCCCAGCTCCCCTCCGCGTCGGGCCGCGTGGTGGGGGAATGGATTGGAGGGCCGGAGGGCCTGCTGGGCCTCCCCTCCCCGCTCTCGGTGCGCCGGCTGATGGTCGAGCAGAGCAACACCTCCATCGTGCTGGGTGAGAAGGTCATCGTGAAGGTCATCCGCAAGCTGGAGGCGGGGGTGAACCCGGAGCACGAGGTCGGGCGCTTCCTCGCCACGCGGACGACGTTCCGGGCCACGCCCGCGCTGCTGGGGGCGCTGCGATTGGAGGGCGCCGCCAGCGCCACGCTCGCGCTGGCACATCGCTTCGTCCCCGACGCGGTGGATGGGTGGAAGTACACGCTGGACCGGCTGCGCCAGGAGCGCCCCCTGGGCGAGCGCTTTCTCAGCGAGATGGAGGAGCTGGGCGGGCGACTGGGAGACCTGCACCAGGCCTTCGGCTCCGCGCCCATGGACGACGCGGCCTTCGCTCCGGAGCCGTTACTTCAGGAGGACCTGCAGCGCTGGAGCGCGTCCATCGTCGGAGAGCTGGGCGTGACGCTGGCCGAGGCCGGCCGGCTGCACCCGGACCTGGAGGGGCGCCGCGAGGGCCTCATCGAATACGCGAGGCGGCTGGCCCACGTGGCGCCCTCCGGACAGAAGATTCGCATCCACGGGGATTTGCACCTGGGTCAGGTGCTGCGGGCCAACGAGCAGTGGCTCATCTTCGACTTCGAGGGGGAGCCGGCGCGCAGCTTCACGTCGCGGCGCGAGAAGTACAGCCCGCTGCGGGACGTGGCGGGGATGCTCCGCTCGTTCGACTACGCGGAGGCCACGGTGGCGCTGGAGGGAGGCGCGCCGCGAGGACGCGTGGGCCCCAGCCGGGAGGCGTTCCTGGAGGGTTATCGCAAGGCAACCCAGGGAGCGACCTTCCTGCCCACGGACACGGCGGCATTCGAGACGATGTTGCGCGCGTTCGAGCTGGAGAAGCTCCTGTACGAAGTGAGGTATGAGATGCAGAACCGGCCTGACTGGGTGCGCATCCCCGTCGAGGCCCTCTTGAGGATGGAGGAGGCCCAGTGAGGAAGCCGGCGGACAAGGCACAGGTCGACGCGGAGCTTCGGCGCGTGGTGGAGCTGCGGCACCCGGAGCCCCACTCCGTGCTGGGCATCCACCCGGACGGTGACGGCGTGGTGATTCGCGCCTTCCGCCCGGACGCCGTGGCCATCCACGTCCTCCCGGAGTTCGGAGGCCGTGTCCCGATGACGCACCGTCAGGACGGCGTCTTCGAGGCCCGCGTCAACGGACGCGACAAGACCTTCGGCTATCTGCTGGAGGTGGAGTACCCCGGCAAGCGCGTCTTCACCCTGCGGGACTCGTACAGCTTCCTGCCCACGCTGGGGGAGATGGACCTGTACTACGCCGGTGAGGGGCGCCACGAGCGGCTCTGGGAGCGCATGGGCGCGCACCTCATCCACCACAACGGCACGCGCGGCGTGTCCTTCGCGGTGTGGGCGCCCACGGCGGCGGGCGTCTCCGTCGTCGGTGACTTCAACAGCTGGGATGGACGGCTGCACTCGATGCGGCGCATGGGTGCGTCGGGCATCTGGGAGCTGTTCGTTCCGGAGGTCGGAGAAGGCGCGCGCTACAAGTTCGAGATTCGTCCCGGCCAGGGTGGGCCGCGCGTGCTGAAGTCGGACCCGTTCGCCTTCCGCGCCGAGGTGCCTCCAGCCACCGCGTCCGTGGTGCATGACCTGGGACGGTACGGGTGGGGAGATGGCGCGTGGTTGGAGTCGCGCACCCAGAAGTCCGACGTCGCGCACCAGCCGTGGAGCGTCTACGAGGTCCACCTGGGCAGTTGGCGCCGGGTGGTGGAGGACGGGGACCGCCCCATGACGTACCGGGAGCTGGCGCCCGCGCTGGCCGAGTACGTCAAGCACATGGGCTTCACGCACGTGGAGCTGCTGCCCGTGTCGGAGCATCCCTACGGAGGCTCGTGGGGCTACCAGGTCAGTGGCTATTACGCGCCCACCGCGCGCTTCGGCCACCCCGACGACTTCCGCTTCATGGTGGACCACCTGCACCAGGAGGGCATTGGCGTCATCGTCGACTGGGTGCCCGGCCACTTCCCCCGGGACGCGCACGCGTTGGGCGACTTCGACGGCACGGCGTTGTACGAGCACGCGGATCCGCGCAAGGGCGCGCAGCCGGACTGGGGCACGCTGGTCTTCAACTTCGGCCGCAACGAGGTGCGCAACTTCCTCATCGCCAACGCGCTGTTCTGGATTGAGGAGTACCACATCGATGGGCTGCGCGTGGACGCGGTGGCGTCGATGCTCTACCTCGACTACAGCCGCAAGCAGGGCGAATGGATCCCCAACCGCTGGGGCGGCCGGGAGAACGAAGAGGCCATCCAGTTCCTGCGCGAGCTCAACGACACCGTGCGCCGCAAGCACCCGGGCGTCGTGGTCATCGCCGAGGAGTCCACCGCGTGGCCCAAGGTCTCCTCCCCCGTCAGCGAGGGCGGACTGGGCTTCCACTTCAAGTGGAACATGGGGTGGATGCACGACACGCTGTCGTACTTCTCCAAGGACCCCATCTACCGGCAGTACCACCACAACCAGCTGACGTTCGGCCTGCTGTACGCCTTCAGCGAGCACTTCATGTTGCCACTGAGCCATGACGAGGTGGTGCACGGCAAGGGCAGCCTGTACGGGCGCATGCCGGGAGACCCGTGGCAGAAGCGCGCCAACCTGCGCTCGCTGTTCGCGTGGATGTGGGCGCACCCGGGCAAGAAGCTGCTCTTCATGGGCGGCGAGTTCGGCCAGCCGGCCGAGTGGAACCACGACAAGAGCCTGGACTGGCACCTGACGCAGGACCCGGGGCACCAGGGCATCCAGCGCCTCGTCGCGAGGCTGAACCGCATCTACAAGGAGCTGCCGGCGCTGTACGACGCGGACAGCGAGCCCGTGGGCTTCCAGTGGCTCCAGCCGGACTCCGCGTCGTCGAACGTGCTGGCCTTCGTCCGCCGCTCGCGACAGCCCGGCCGTCATGTGGTGTGCGTGGCCAACCTGTCCCCCACCGTGCGCGAGAAATACCGCGTCGGCTTCCCTCTCCAGGCCAACTACGTCGAGGTGCTCAACTCCGACGCGGGCGAGTACGGCGGCTCCAACACGGGCAACATGGGGCAGCTCCACACGGAGGCCACGGGCTGGGATGGACAGCCGGCTTCCGCATTGCTCACCCTCCCTCCGCTGTCTGTCTTGTGGTTCACGCCGGGATAAAGACAGACATCCAATTGCAAACAAGTCAATCATAGACGCGCGTGCCGTGTCTGTGATTGACTTTTTTGTTTCATGGCGTCGAGCGTGGCGGCCCTGGGAAATCCCTGAACATCCAGGCATGTAGGCACAGCCATTCGACCGAGCCCTCGCTTGGGCGTGAAAGGCCTGAGCAGTGGGGCGAAAACCACTGATCATCAGAGCATGTAGGCACGAGAATTTTCGTGCCGCCGATCATGACGTGATCGGTTGGCTTCGGCTTGCGGAGGAACTTCGGACCCACTGCTGATGCGTTCAGGTCTCCGCAAGCTCCCGATTTCACGCCAAGGACACCTCAACTCCTGATGATTCCTCGACAATCCGTGCGGGGCCAGGGGCTGGAAACCACTGTCCTTGTGTTCATGTAGGCATGGGTCTTGAGATCGGAGCGTGATCTGAGCGGCGAGGCCCGGCGCCCGGTCCCCCTCCAGGCCACCCGAGCCAGGGCAGGCGCCATGACGCGGCCATGCATTGCGGACCCGCTTGGTCGCCCCCAGCGTATGGGACGACACCCCAGCGAGAGGAACGCACGATGGCCCGAAAGAAGATCGCCGAGGGATATGGCGGCACCAGCGAGCAACGCCAGCGACAGCTTCAGGGCGACAGCTTCTCCGAGCGTGCGCCACACACCCCGGCTGAATCCGAGGCCACCCGGAGCACCCCGGACAAGGATGGAACGATGGTCACCGTCCACCCGCTCGAGAACGAGGACGAGGACGACCTCTGGCGCGGAAAACCGTGACCGACGGGCCTGCACCACCCTCTGACGATTGGCGAGCTCAAGCGCGCATGAAGAGGAAGTACAGCAGCGCGCTCAGCACCACGGAAACGAGGATGCTGCCCAGACAGCCCAGTCGGTTCGAGAAGAAGAAGAACATGGACGCGGGAAGAACCTAGGCACCGCCGCCCGGAATGGCACGGTGCCCATCCTCCGCTCGCGTCCGGCCGCCCTCAGGCCCCGCCGCGCTTCAGCCGCTCCACGTAGTCCGCCGGGAGCCCGGCCGCCTGCGCGCCCCGCACCAGGGCTTCCACGAAGCGAGGGCTCACCGGGCCGTCCTGCGCGGCACGCCTCGGGTTGGTGACGAAGGCCGTGGCCTCCACCTCCTGCCCGTCCACGAGCACCTTCACCGTGCGCTCGACGCACATGCCCGTCACGAAGCCTTCCTTGTGCTGGACGATGGGCCAGTCCTGGCCGCGAATCTCGAACAGGCGCCCGAACACCTGGCCTCCCGTCGCATCCGCCAGCCCCGCCACCCGGCCGCCCCACCAGCGCGACGGGAAGTCGTAGACCAGGTCCACGTCCACCGCCTCCGCCAGCCGCCCTTCCGGCAACTCGAAGAACCCGTACGAGTGCTGCTGCTTCCACTCGTCGAACGCGGCCCGGTCCAGGATGGTCGAATACGCGAAGTACAGCCGCTTCGCGTTCGGGTCCGCGCCCTCGCGGGCCTTCATCACCTGGTCGTAATGCGAATCCATGTGTGTCCCCTCTACCGCTCGTTCCGGCGCGACGCGCCGTCCCGGAACACCGCCAACACCCCGGACACGTCCAGCCGCGACGTCTTGATGAACAGCCTCAGCGCCCGCTCCACGTGCTCGGCCAGCGTGGCCATCTTCTCCAGCCGCTCCAGCCGCTCGCTCGGAACTTCGCCCGCCATCTCCGCCAGCCGCCGTGCCTCGGAGAGGTCCGCGCGGATGCGCGCCACGAAGCCCGCCTCGCGCTCCTCGATGACGTGGCGGACCATCCGCACCAGGTCCGTCTCCGCGCCGTAGCGCCAGACGGTGTCCTGCGGCAGCCGCACCCGCTGGATGACACCCCAGCGCTCCAAGTCTCGGAGCAGCATGGAGACGCCACCCTTGGACAAGTCGAGCTCGCGCTCGATTTCGCCCGCCGTCAGCGGCTCGCCCCGCAGATACAAGAGCGCCCACACCCGGCCCTGGTTGCGCTTGAAACCCCAGAACTCGATGACATTGCCCACCGCGTCCACCGCGATGGCTTCCCACGGCGCCAGCCGGCCCTCGATGACCGGTGCGTCTGGGCTGCCCGGACTCCCGTGTCCCCCCGTCCACAGGTAGCCCTTCATGCGGCCCGCCCCTGGACTTGCTCGGCGATTCCCGCCGACAGCTTGCGCGCCCAGCCCACCAGCTCCGCGCCCGCGGGCTCGTGGGCGAAGTGGCCCAGCTTGTCCAGCGCCGCTTCAATCTCCACGTTCATCCGCGCCATGGACGCCTCCACCGCGCCGGTGGCCTCGATCGCCGAGCCAATCTCCTTCGTCCGGTCGGGAGTGATCGTGGAGAAGGCCCACGCGTCCTTCAGCTTGCGACGCAGGCTCTCGTCCTTGGCCACCGCCAGCAGGATGGGCATCGACGGCGTGCGCGAGTGCACGTCCGCGTACCGCGGCTTGCCCACGTCCGTGCCCAGGATGTCGCGGATGTCGTCGGCGATCTGGAACGCCACGCCCAGGTGACGGCCGAACCCGTCGAAGCGGTCTACCGCCTCTGGCAGGTTGGCCAGCGTCGCCGCCGCGTGCCCGCACCAGCCGAACAACGAGCCCGTCTTGCCCTCGGCGATGAAGCGCAGCCGGTTGAGCGGCAGGTCCAGGTCGCCGCGCGCCTCCACCTCCGCGATGGCCGCGCGGGTCATCTCGGAGACGACCGACAGCGCGGACAAGGTCAGCCGGGAGTCGAGCTGCGCCAGGTGGTGCAGGCCGGTGGACAGGATGAGGTCTCCGCTCATCACCGCCACGATGTTGCCCCAGCGCGCGTTCACCGTCGGGCGGCCCCGGCGGAACATGCCCGCGTCCACCACGTCGTCATGCAGCAGGCTGGCCGAATGGATGAGCTCCGCGGCGACCGCCACGTCCACCAGCCGCTCCGGCGCGACACCCACCGCGCCGCCGAACAGCCGCACCAGCATGGGACGCGCGCGCTTGCCACCCGTGCCCACGCACAGGTGCCGGGCCGCTTCCATCAGCGTGTCGCCCTTCACGTCGGGACCGGCGTTGCCATCCACCAGCATGCCGTTGAGCCGCTGCTCCACCGCCGCCAGAAAGTCCGTGAGCTCCCGAGCCAGTTCCATGTGCGCCGTTCTCCTCGGACGTTCATATAGTTCAAGACCGCTTGAACTGCACCTGATTCCAGCGTCCCCTCCGGCCAGGGGGGCAGGCGGCTGAAGTCGCTCGGGGTCCGAGCGGGCGACCCAGGGGGAGACGGGGTCGGATTGAGGCGCCTGGCCGAGCCGTGCGACAGACGGAGGGCCCCCGCTCCCTCGTTGCAAGGACCGCGTTGAGCCCCCCCGCTGCCTTTCGTCGCTACGTCCTGAGCAGCTTCGCCTCGCTCGCCTCCGCCGTTCCCCTCTTCCGGCCGGGCTCGTCACTGCCCGGGTCGGCCGCGCCGCTCATGGGCGCGCCCCCGGCGGACAGTCCGGACGGCCTCTCGCACACCCCCGCTCGAAGGTTGCGCGCGACGCTGGGCGCCTCCGTGGTGGAGGGCATGTTCACGGAGGTCTTCACCGCGTGCGCGGGTGCCACCGTGCTGACGGCGTGGGCCATCGCCTTGAAGCTGGGGCCCCTGCTGGTGGGCGTGATGACCGCCCTGCCCTTTCTTGCCCAGTTCGTGCAGTTCCCGGCGGCGTGGCTGACGTCCGCGTTCGGTCACCGGCGCGTGGCCCTGACGGCGGTGTGCCTGTCGCGGCTGGTGATGTTCCCGCTGGCGATTCTCCCCTGGCTGGAGCTGGAGCTCGCGGCGCGGCAACACGTGCTGCTCGTGGTGGCCGGGGCGTCCGCGCTGCTGGGCGTGGTGGGCAACAACGCGTGGGTGGCGTGGATGGGGGAGCTGGTGCCTCGCGCGGTGCGGGGACGCTTCTTCGGACGGCGCACCGCGCTCACCACCCTGGCGGGCACCCTGGCCTCGCTCTGCGCGGGCCTGTTGATGGACCGCCTGCGGCCCAGCGAGGGCCTGGGCGTGGCGCTGCCCCTGCTGGCGCTCGGCGCCTGCGTCATGGGCGTGGTGACGACGCTGCTCATGGCCAGCCAGCATGACCCCGCGCCGCCGGGCACCACGCCCCGGCTGGAGCTCAAGGGCGCGCTGGTGCCGCTGAAGGACCCGCTGGCGCGGCGCGTGCTGACCTACCAGGTCGCCTGGAACGCGGCGGTGGGCGTGTCCGCGCCGTTCTTCGCGCTGCACAGCCTCCAGAACCTCAAGATGACCTTCGTCATCATGGCGCTGCACGCCGCGGCCGTCGCGGGGGTGCGCATCCTCACCGCGCCGCTGTGGGGGAAGATGATCGACAAGGTCGGCGCGCAGCCCGTGCTGATGGCGTGCTCGCTGGGCATCGGCGTCATCCCCGCGCTGTGGCTGCTGCCCTCGGCGGGGACGCTGTGGCCCCTGCTCTTCGACGTGCTGCTCGCGGGCGCGCTGTGGAGCGGCCACGGCCTGGCCATCTTCGCCCTGCCGCTCAGCGTCGCGCCGCGCAAGGGTCGGCCCTTCTATCTCGCCGCCTTCGCCACGGCCGGAGGACTGGCCTACTCCGTCGCCGCCGCGCTGGGAGGCGCCATCGCCTCCGCCCTGCCGGAGACGTTCATCCTCGGCGGCAAGCCCTGGGTGAACCTGCACGTCCTCTTCGTCGTGTCCTCGGTGGCCCGGCTCGCCGCGGGCCTGCTCGCAGCGCGCCTCCCCGAGCCCGGCGCCCACCCCGTGACGTCGATGGGCGCGCTCGTGTCCCGGCTGTTGCCTCGAACACGCGCCTCCCGCGTGCTGGCCCCGCCGAGCACCGGGAGTCACCGCCCGGGCTGAGCCTCATGCCTCGCACCCGTCGCTGCTCAGACGCGATAGGCCCGCACCACCTCGGCCACACGCTCGGAGAGCAGCTTCAGGGACACCGCGGATTCATTGGTGGCGGAGATGCGCGTCACGGTATCCCCCATCAGCGAGTTCAGCTCGTTGACGGCGGTGAAGATCTGCTCGATGCCCGTGGCCTGCTGGCTCACCGTCTGCGCAATCTGCCGCGCGGCGGCGGTGCTGTCCTGGACGATGGTGCTGAGCTGTCGCAGCGTGTCTCCGGATGCGCGCGCCTGCGTCAGCCCCGCCTCCATCCGCTGGGTTCCCTCGGCGGTGATCTGCACCGTGCCGGCGATGGCCTCGCCGATGTCGGAGAGGATCTTCCGCACCTGGTTCGTCGCGCGGATGGACTGGTCCGCCAGGGCGCGAATCTCCCGCGCCACCACCGCGAAGCCCTTGCCGTGCTCGCCCGAGCGCGCCGCCTCGATGGCCGCGTTCACCGCCAGCAGGTGCGACTGGTCCGCCAGGTCCTTCACCGTCTCGGTGATTCCGCCAATCTGCTGCGTGCGCTCGCTCAGCGACATGATGCGCAGGGTGATCTGCTCCACCTGGGAGCGCAGATCCACCATGCCTTCGATGCTCGCGGAGACTGCGTCCTCGCCAGACTTCCCCAGCGCCTCCGCGCGTTCGGCGACCTCGATGACGGACTGCGCGGAGCTGGAGGCCAGCAACGCCGTCTGGCGGATCTCCTGCGCCGTCACCTGCGTCTCCTGGAGCGCGGCGGCCTGTCGCGTGACCATCTGGTTCTGCTCGGTCGCGGACTCGTTCAGCCCCATCACCGAGTCGCTGAGCAGCTCCGTCGACGAGTGGAGCTGATGCAAGAGGTCCTTCAGCTTGCCCACCAGCAACCCCACCGCGCGCGCCAGGTCGCCGACCTCGTCCTGGGTCGAGACATGCACCGGCTCTCGCAAATCGCCGTGCTCGGCGATGCGCCGCACGGCCCCGGTGAGCGCGATGAGCGGCGCGACGATGCGGCGGCTGATCACCCACGCCAACCCCATCAGCACCACCAGCGCGGCCAGCAGCACGATTCGCAGGTTGCCCACGATGCCGTTGATGTGGCCCCGGGCCTCCGTGCGATTGAAGCCCACGTGCACGGTGCCCAGGCCGCCGGGCACCGGCGCCGCCATGTCCAGCAGCTCCACGTCCTCGGCTCGCAGCGGCGTGCCCTCCTTCGTCGCGGCCAGCTCGGAGACGTGGTCGCGCAACATCTGCGCGTGGCGCCCCGACACGCCCACCAGCGCGCCCTTCGCGTCCACCAGCGCCACGTACGCCAGCGCGCCCTCCTGAGCCACCGCGTCCAGCGTGGGCTGCACCTCTCCCTGCTCGCGATTGCGCAGCAGGTCCGCCATCGCCGCGGCGAGCGCCGTCGGCACCGCCGCGCTCATCGAATGGCCTTGCTCCTCGAAGGCCTCGCGAAGGCGCGGAATCGTGTACCCCACCGAAAGCAGGGCGAAGAACAGCGCCACGACGAGCGGCGCGAGGATGATTTTTTGAGAGAGAGTGAATCGCATCCGAGCACGAGGGAATGCAGGGCGAACGCGGCGCGGCCATTGTGGACGCGTGACTGGCAATGGCGCAACCCCACCCGCCGTTTCATGAAGACACACATTGAAGCAAGGGTCCGTCGGCACCCCAATCCGTGCTCGCCGGTGCCTGACTCGCCGTCTATCTTTCGCGGCGGCTCGCCGCTCCAGGAGAAAATTGCACCATGAAGCTTCGTCGCAAGGTCCTCATCACCGTGCTCGTGCTCCTCGCGGGGGTTCTCGCGGCCAGTCTTCGTCTGGACGTTTCTCCCCAGGAGCTGGAGGCGCGCTACGCGACAGCGCCTTCCCGCTTCGTGGAGGTGGATGGGTTGCGCATCCACTACCGGGACCAGGGCCAGGGACCCACGCTGCTGCTGCTCCATGGCTCCAATGCCTCTCTTTTCACCTGGGAGGGCTGGGTGCGTGAGCTGTCCGAAAACTACCGCGTCATCACCCTGGACCTTCCAGGGCACGGACTCACCGGGCCGGACGCGCGGGGGCGATACACCGCCGACGCCATGGTGGAGGTGGTAGAGGCATTTCGCGCGCGCCTGGGGTTGGAGCAGTTCGTCCTGGGAGGCAACTCCATGGGTGGCTCCATCTCCTGGCGCTATGCCCTGCTCCATCCGCGGCGGGTGACGCGGCTGGTGCTGGTGGACGCGGCGGGTTTTCCGCGCGACACGCCCGCGCCGCTCGTCTTCCGGCTCATGCGCGCGCCCATCGTGGGAGAGGTGCTGTCACTCTTCTCCCCGCGCTGGGTCATCGACCGGAACCTGCGGGCCGTCTACGGAGAACCCTCGCGCGTGACGGAGGCTTTGGTGGAGCAGTACCACGCGCTCCTGCTGCGAGAAGGCAACCGGACCGCCACTCGCGAACGGATGCGGGCCGGCGGAGACGACGCGCGCTGGAAGCAGTTGGGGGAGCTGCGCATGCCCACGCTCATCCTCTGGGGCGCGAAGGACGCGTGGATTCCGCTGGAGCACGGCCAGCGCTTCGCCCGGGCCATTCCTGGCGCGCGGCTCATCGTCTATCCGGAATTGGGGCACGTCCCCATGGAGGAAGACGCCGCTCGCACCGCGAGGGAGCTGCGCGGCTTCATCGAGGCGTCCGCGCCCGCGCCGACCGGGCACGGCACGCTCTGAGCGAAGGCCCTCAACCCGGGGAGCGCGTCGTCGGAGGCCGCGAGGCGCCCTTCGCGGAGGCGCTTCGCTCGCGGGTGATATCCAGCAGCGTCACCAGCCGGCGCCGTGCGTCCACGACGTAGTGGACCGTCAGCTCCTCCACCTGGAACGTGGCCGGCTCCGGCGTGGGTGTCGCCAGGGCCGCCACGCCCTCCAACCGGGCTTGGATGTCGCGGTAGCGTTCCTGGGAGAGCCGAGCGACCTGGCTCCAGGCCGCCGCGGCGATTTCCACGGTGTAGGGTCGATGGGTGTTCCGCTGAGACTTCATGGCGGTGGTGGCATAGAGCAGGCCGCGTGCCACCCCACCTTTGAGGAAAACCGGACGGTTGGCGCCAGGACTTCTTGCGTCCCTGTAGAAACATCAGTCAGCGCCCCCGTGATTTTCAGTGCAGGCCCCGGGGCTCGGCTCCCTTCTTCGGCTCTTCATCCAGGCAGGCAAGGGCCGCCAGCAGCATGGACTCACAGCCGAAGCGCAGGCTGTCGACCGAGGGGTCGAAGCGGGAGGAGTGGTTCGGCGGCAGGTTCCGGAGCTTCTCCCAGAGCGTCTTGCCCGGGGCCCGTTTCCACGCCTCGTGGGACGTCCCCCCGAAGTACCAGTAGACGAGCGGCACCGTGGCGCCGTGGCTCTCGCCGGACACGCGCCCGTCGAAGTAGGGAAAGTCCTCGCTGCCACTCTGCATGCCGGTGTCGATGATGCGGTCCTCTCCGAACCAGGCCGCGTGCGCGGAGCGAACCCGGGTGAAGTAGGAGTCGTCATTCACCATCACCCGCGTGTGGTGCATCACCTCGATTTCCGGCGGCTTGGGGGAGCGCCCCGCTTCGCACTCCGCCTTCGCCATGCGGGAGATGGCCTCGAGCAACTGCCCCTGGAGGTCATCGGTCGGCGTGCGCACCGTCAGCTCCAGCACCGCCTCGTCCGGAATCACGTTGGAGCGGGAGCCCGCGTGCAGGCTCCCCACGGAGATCACCGCGCCGCCGCGGGTGATGTCCACCTCGCGGGAGACGATGGTCTGCAGCCTCGTCACCAGGTAGGCGGCGATGACGACGGGGTCCACCGTCAGGTGTGGCTGTGAGCCGTGGCCGCCCTTGCCGAAGATGCGCACCCGCACGTTGGCGGAGGCCATCATGCTGGCGCCCGGATGGTGCCCCACGATTCCCACCTGGAGCGGGCCCACGTGCTGGGCGAGCGCGACGTCGGGCTTGCCGAAGCGCTCATAGAGTCCGTCGCGCAGCATCGCCCGCGCGCCCTCGAGCGTCTCCTCCGCGGGCTGGGCGACCATCATCAGCGTGCCGCGCCAATGATGCTGTGAGTGGGCGAGCAGCTCCGCCACCCCCATCAGACAGGTGATGTGGACGTCATGTCCGCACGCGTGCATCACCGGCACCGTGCCGCCGTGCGAGTCCTTCACCCGCACGCGGCTCGCATCCGGGCGGCCCGTCTTCTCCTCCACCGGCAGCGCGTCCATGTCCGCGCGCAGCAGCACGGTGGGCCCCGGGCCGTTGCGCAGCACGCCCACGACGCCGTGACGGCCCACCTCCTCCGTCACTTCATAGCCGCTGTGCCGCAGCCACTTCGCCACCTTCGCCGCCGTCTGCTGCTCCTGCATGGACAGCTCTGGGTGCGCGTGCAGATCCCGATAGAACGCCTCCAACCGTGGAGCGAGCTGCTCGTGCGCGAGCGTCAGGTCGGGACGCCATGCGTGCGTGGGCTCGGTCCGTTGCAAGGTCTCAGTCACTTCCATTCCACATCCTCCCCGATAGCGGCGGGAAGATGCCCCTCGCCTGGCGGACGGAGAGCGACAGGCACACGAAGCGTTGGCTTCAATGTCCGTGGACCAACGGGCTTGCCGTCAGGCGTCGGTTCGCTGTCCTCGCCGCGACGCAGACCGGGCGCGCGGGGCAATGGTCTTGGGTGGCTGTGTTCCCCACGTTGCCGTAGATGAAGACCGCCATCTTGAGTCTGGGAGTGTTGTTGAGCCTCGGCGCGAGTCCCGCGCTGGGAAAGTCCAAGAAGGACGAGGCCTGCACCGAGCCATGCGGCGCGCGCTCTCGCCAGCTCAAGGACCACACGTTCCTCTTCCCCATGCTTCAGGGAAGTGCGTTCGTCACCACCAACGTGGGCATCCGGGAAGGTCTCGCGCGCTATGACGTCCCGGATGTCCCGGTGAACGAACTCGAGCCGCGGGACGTCCTGCTCACCGGTATCCAGCAGACGCTGGACCTGAGCCTGGGCATCACGGACTGGCTCGGCTTCACGGGCTTTGGCAGGGCGACCATCATCACCGGCTCCAACGCGGATGGGCTGCTGGCCTCGGGCGCCTCGGTCGACCTCGTCGGACAGCTTGGGGGCGTCGTGCGGATTCTGCGCAGCGACACGAGTGGAACGCAGCTCTCGTTCCGAGCGAACTACGGCTACAACCGGGGTCGGGAGATCACCCTGCTCCCGCTCATCAGCGCCATCGTGGATTCGCCCGGGGTAACGGTGGGGGGCATCATCGATGGAGACCTGGGTCAGCTGCTCTTCGTGCCCCGGAAGGAATCCAGCACCAAGGGCGGCCTCTACGTGGCGCAGTCTTTCGGACGGGTGTTCTCGCTCCAGGCCTCCGGGGCGGCGGAGTATGCGTGGCAGACGCGCCGCCCGTTCGACAGTGTCGCGGGAGGGCGGTTCGAGCAGAACACCCACGCGCTTCGCGTCTCCCTCTCGCTGGCCGCGACGCTGGACATCTACCCGGTGACGGCGGTGCCGCTGGCGGTGATGGGCGAGTACGTCTTCCGCACGGGGTTCCAGGAGCGGGTGGGCCAGGATGACCGGACCCTGAAGGACAGCACGGCGGCGCTGGGCATCTACTACTCCGGCCGAGCCAACCTCCAACTCGGCCTGGGCGCGGTGAGGACCTTCAACGCCGAACCGCACCCGGGCCTGGGTGCGAGAGGCCGCACCCTCGAATCCGGCGAGCCCTCCTTGTCCTACGGAGAACTCATCCTTCGCTACGTCTGGTGAGCACGGACCTCAGTCGTCAACCCGGCAACCACCAGAGCTGATTGTTGCCGCGCAGTGTGCGCTCGAGCCAATCCGCGAAGCGTGGCGCAATTCGAACCACCTTCCGAGGATACGACTCATGGAAGGCGTCGAGGATGGGAAATCGGTCTGCATGCTCTGGGGCAACGTCCACCAGGCAGTAATCGGAGTCCCCCAAATAGACGAGCGTCCACCACGCGGGGGAACCCATCGAATCATCATCCTTCCCGCGCATCGCGACGCGCGCACGCTGAATCTCCGCCAGCGGCAGAATCCGGAAGTTCTCATCCGGCCGAGGGTGGAACAGCGTCGCGCCATCGCACCACGAATAGAACTCCCGCAGGTCCGCATCCAGATGCCATCCCGTACGCAGCTCGAACGCGGCAAGTTGCGCCGGCGTCGCGGGGGCGTTGGGAAAGTGGCGGGCTGAGATTTCATCGAGGAGATGGCGCATGCGCTAATCCGAGTATGGCCGGTCCGGGCCAATGGTGCGCCACCGCACGTCACCCGCATAGCACTGGGGGTACACGGTATTGATCGTCTCGTGGATTTCTGGCGGGACGGGCAGGAGGTTGGCTCGTGCAACCGGGTCGCCTCCATGGAGCAGGTCGTGGATGTGGTGCCCTGGCCACATGTCCCCGCCTGGCACCCGAGGCCAGGCCCCGAACTCCTCGGCCCACTGGTTGCGAAATCCGCGTCGCGCGTTGTTCCAGATACGCCTCGACGCGGCGCCATCCGTTTCGGGGTAGTCGCAACAGCAGTGAGTGATAGCCAGACGTCCACCGGCCGCGGCGGGAAGCCCGAGGAAACGTCCGCTCCAATCCCCCTTGATGTCGGCCAGCCAGATGCAGCCTTGAAGCAAGCGTCCCGCAGCGGCGCAACGCCGCTCACAACGCGTCATGAAGTCCGCGCTGCAGCTCCATGGGCCGTAATAGATGCTCGTCGTCACGTGACCGCCGTCGGGGCTTGGCACGGCCGGCCCCGTCCACTTCGCGGAAGCAGGAGGCCCCACTGAACCCACCGTGGCCGAACCGCACGCAACAAGCACCAGCGCGGACGCGGCAAGCCACACCGCGCCACGCGCCTCAGGCTCTCTAATCATGGAAAAACTGGATACCACACGCAACTGCTGCTCGCGAACGGACCTCAGTGCCCCGCGCCGCTGGTGGCCTTCAGTCCGATGATGGCGACCAGGAGCATGGAGAGGAAGAGGATGCGCAGCGGGGAGATGGGCTCGTGGAAGAGCACCACGCCCAGCACCGCCGCACCGAGCGCTCCGATGCCCACCCACACCGCGTAGGCCGTGCCGATGGGCAGGGTCTTCGCCGCCGTGGACAGCAGGAACATGCTGGCGACGATGGCCACGCCCGTGAGGACGCTGGGGACAAGACGGGTGAAGCCCTCGGTGTACTTGAGGCCCACGGCCCAGCACACCTCGAGCAGCCCCGCGATGAGGAGAATGATCCACGCCATGACGTACGACTCCTGAGATGAGCGTCGTCTTGTCGTGACCGGGTACGGCGCACCTCGTCCGGGCCCGCCGTCCCCTCCCTGGGAACAACGGACGGCGAGGTCTATAGCGCCTCGCCCCTCCGGCTTCAACGTCCTCTGGCCCCCGGAGATTCCCCCCTCACACCCGCGGCACGGACTGCGCCTCCGTCACGGGCACGGCCTTCATGCGCGGGGACACCTGCCGCTGCATCGCGGTGTCGGCGATATGACGGATGAGCGCGGGATACGACAGCCCCCGCTCCCGCGCGCCGAGCGCCACCTCGCACTGCGCCTCCAGGTAGGGATTCGGATTCACCTCCAGGAGATAGGGGTCCTTCGTCCCACTGGAGAGCCTGAAGTCGATGCGAGCGTAGTCGCGCAGCTTGAGCGCCCGGAACGCGGTGATGGCGGCGCGGGAGACGCGCCCCAGCAGCTCATCCGACAAATCCGTGGGCAGCACCAGCCTCGGGCTGCCCGCGGTCTCCGGGCCGAACTTCACCTCGCGGTTGGCGATCTTCATCCGCTTGCGGCCCCACTTCGCGCCGAAGTCCAGCTCCACCACCGGCAGCACTTCCGGCCGCGAGGGGTCGCCCAGCACGCCCACGTACAGCTCGCGCCCTTCGATGAACTCCTCCGCGAGCGCCTCGTCACCGAACTCTTCTCGAATCTTCCGCACGCGCCGCGCCAGCCCCTCCAGGTCCTTCTCCACGCCCAGCCCCAGCGACGCATCCGAGCGGGCCGGCTTCACCACCACCGGGAAGCGCAAATCGCCGCTCGTCTGCAGGGACGCCCCATCGAAGGTGGCGAACCGGGGCGTGAGCACCCCGTGGTACTGGAGGAGCTGCTTGGTGAGGATCTTGTCCTGCGCCAGCAGCAGCCCCGCCGTCCCAGAGCCCGTGAAGGGCACCCGCGCCAGCTCCAACATCGCGGCGACGTTGACCTCCAGCCGGTAGTCGTCGGCGAACGTCTCGCAGATGTTGAAGACCAGGTCGGCGCGACTGCGGCCCACCATGCGGACCAGGTCGGACACGCTCTCGTCCACGCCAATGGCCACGGTCTCGTGTCCGCCCTCCTCGAGCGCCGAGCGGACCTGCCCCATGACAGCGTCCGCCGGCTCGCCCTTCGGCTGATAGTGGAGGACCGCGATGCGCCAGGGGCCCGGGGCCATGTTCACTCCTCGAAGAAGCGGTCGGTGTAGAGGTGATTCATCGCCAGGGCCGTCACGAGCGAGGCGATGCGCAGCGCCGCCTCCCTGCTGTCATCCGGGTGCAGCGTGAGCCCCAGCGACGCGGTCCTGTCCCCCAGGTGGTCCAGCAGCGCCCGCACCACGCTGGGACTGACCCCCGTGTAGTGGCTCACGCTCGACAAGAGCCGCTGCCGCTCGGCGCGAACCAACGTCTCCGCGCGCACCGGCGCCACGCCGGGCCCCTCGAAGATATCCTCCAGGAACTGGTCGAACGCGTCGCGCAGCTCCAGGTCCACCTTCTGGTCCAGCTCCCGCTGCCGATAGTGGTCGAGGACCGTGCCCTCCATCTCCTCCGTCGTCAGGTCCGGCTGGGCCAACTGGACTCGCGGTGGCGTACGGCCCAGCCGCCCCACCGTGTCCTCCACGTACTGGAGCTTTCGCAGCGCGCCCCAGCCCTGGTAGCGCTTGCGCCAGTCGCTGTCCGGCGTGAGCCACACCGCGAAGGTCTCCGCGAAGTCCTCGTCCGGGTGCTTCTGCGCGTACCAGCCCGCGATGTGGTGGACGTAGCGCCGCGAGAAGGGCCGCGCCTTGTAGTCGTCGCGGTACGGTCGCGAGTAGTCGCCGAACTGCTTGCGCCACTCCTCCGTTTCGTAGAGCTGGTGGGCGTAGTTGAAGGCGTGCCCGGCCTCGTGGCGCAGGTACATGAGGATCTCCCCTTCCGTCTCCACACCGCCGCCCAGCTCCGCCTCGATGGAGTGCAGGTCCGGGTCCGCCAGGTAGAACGGCACGCCGATGACGGGCACGCCGGAAGGACAGCCCCACTCGTCGGACAGGTAGCACTGGGGCTTGAAGGAGATGCCTCGCGACTCCAGCTCCGCGTAGAGCTGGTCGATGTGCCGCTCCAGCGGCGTCCCCGCCAGTCGCAGCGACAGGTCCTTGATGCGGGCCTGCAGCAACTGCTCACGTCGAGGAGGCAGTCCGCCGCGTCCGTCGCCCTGTTGCGCCGGGTGCTTCTCACGCAGGGGGAAGGCGGGATGGGAGGGAGGAGTCCACATGCCCTCTTCTAGATAAGAAGCCCCGGGCCAGGCGGGCAGCCCTTCAGCGCGCGCCAGGCGGGCAGCCAACCAAGGCCCCGCTGAGCCGCGCGTCAGTGGGAGGCGGGGGGCGAAGGTGGCTCGGACTCGGGGCTCGTGCCTGGTCCGCGTTTCTGGAAGCGGGCCACGGCGGCCTCGACGGTGAGATAGACGTTCTCCTCGCCCAGCCGCTCCATCATCCCCGTGCGACGCAGCATCCCGCGCAGCGGCGCGTTCGCATCCGCGATGACCAGGACGATGCCCTGGGCCTCCAACTCGCGGCGCAGCTTCTCCAGGCCGTCGGCGGCGGTGACGTCCAGGTCGAACACCGCGCTCGCGTCCAACACGACTTCCTGCACGGGGGGCTTCGCCCGAGCGACCAGCGCGCGAAGCTGCTCCCGGAGGTGGCGGGCATTGGCGAAGAACATGGGCGCGTCGAAGCGATAGACGAGGAGGCCCGGAATCGTGTGCGTGCCCGTGTGTCGGCTGACGTCGTGCCAGCCGGGCACGCCTTCACGCTCGCCCAGGACGGCGTCGTGCGGATGCGCCGCGCGACGGATGAGGTCGCCCAGGGCCAGCGCCACGGCGATGAGGATGCCCTGGAGGATGCCCAGTACCAACACGCCGAGCGTCGTCACCACCGCGAGCACCGCTTCCACGCGCCGCACCCGCCACAGCGCGACGACGGCGGCCACATCCATCAGGTACACCGCCGCGACGATGACGATGCCCCCGAGCGTCACCAGCGGGAGGTTCTTGAGCAGCGGCGTGAGGAAGAGCGCGAACACGGTGACCAGCACGGCGGCGACGACCCCCACCAGCTGTGACTTGCCGCCCATGGCGTCATTGACCGCGGTGCGAGAGTCGCTCCCTGTCACCGGGAACCCCTGCGTGAAGGCATTGGCCAGGTTCGCGGCCGCCTGCCCGAGGAACTCCTGGTTGCCGTCCAGGTGGTACCGGTGCTTGTCCGCGTAGAGGCGGCCGGTGAGCACGGAGCCGGCGTAGTTGACCAGCGCGAGGCTCAGCGCGGCCGGGAGCAGGGCCCGGACATCGGAGAAGCCCACCGAGGGCAGGCCCAGGGACGGCGGTGCGGCGGCGACGGGCCCGACGACCTTCACCCCTCCGTGATGGAGCTGGAACACCTCCGCGGCCACGGTGGTGAGCACCACGAGGATCAGCGGCCCGGGCAGCTTCGGCAGGAAGCGCCGCAGGAGCACGAGGACGACGATGATTCCCAGCCCGAGCAGCAGCGTGGGCAGATGCGTCTTTCCCAGGTTCTGCCCCACCTCCAGCACCTGCCCCGGAAAGTCGTTGGCCTTGCGCTCCAGGCCGAACATCCGCGCCAGCTGGCTGCCGATGATGATGAGCGCCGCGCCGTTGGTGTAGCCGATGAGGATGGGTTTGGAGAGGAAGTCCGCGAGCGCGCCCGTCTTGAACAGCCCGGCCGCCAGGCTGATGAGGCCCACCATCAACGCCAGGAGCGCGGCGAGCGAGGCGTAGCGGGCGGGGTCCGTGCCCGCGACACCCGCCAGCGCGCTCGCGGCGATGATGGCGGCACCCGCCTCCGGTCCGAGCAGCATGTGTCGGGAGGGCCCGAACAGCGCATAGGCCAGCATGGCGATGGCGCCCGCGTACAACCCGGCGACAGGCCTGACGCCGACGATCTGCGCGTAGGCCAGCCCTTGTGGCACCAGCATGGCGCCAATGGTCAGCGCGGAGAGCAGGTCCGGACGCAGCCAGGACTTCTGATAGCCCCGCACCCAGCTCAGTCCCGGAACGAACCGCCGCGCGCTTCGCCATCCGTCTGTCGCCGTGAGCTTCATCGTCTCGTCTCGCTCCGGTGGGAACCCGCGCTCTGACGGTGCGTCGCCCGTGAATCGTCCGCATGGGCTTCCGGGGAGGGGCAGGCGCCCGGCGGGGCTTCTGCTCGAAGGACGACGGACAAGCCCCACGTAAGGGAGCGACGAGCCCGAAGCGCTCCGGGCCCGCGCGTGGCCACGTCCCCAGCTTCATCCGACTCAGTCAGGAGGACGTCTCATGTCTCGGTTCTTCGTCATGTCCCTGATGCTGACCACGCTGCTCACCGCTCCGCCCGCCCTGGGAGGTGCGTTGAGACAGGCGGCCGAATCCAAGGAGGACTTCATCGAACAGGAGCCACCCGTGGCTGGCAGCTTCACGTTCAACCTGGGCGTGGGCGTCGTCTTCCCACTCTTTGAAACCCACAGCCGGTTCAAGGAGGGCTGGGGATTCCTGCTCGGCGCGGGCTACCACCTCACCGAGCGCGTCAGCCTCCACGCGGAATACCAGTACAGCGACTACGACGTGAAAGAGGGCCTGCTGGCGGACACCAGCCTCTCCGGCGACCACATCATGCAGTACGGAGATCTCAACCTGCTCATCGGCGTCGCGCCGAAAGGACGGTTCGGTCTCTACATCACCGGTGGCCCGGGCCTGTACTACCGCAAGGTGGAGCTCACCCAGTTCGCGGGCGCGGCGCTCGTCCCGGTCTGCGACCCGTGGTTGCTCTACTGCACCAGCGACGTCGTCCCGGTGGACACCGTCATCGGCTCGCGCAGCACGACGGACTTCGGGTTGAACGGCGGTGTGGGCGTCTCCTATCGCGTCTACGGCCCGATGCGCGTCTATCTGGAAGCGCGCTACCACTACATCTTCGGCCCTGAGTACGACACGCCGACGGGCTCGCGACGGGCGAACGGCCAGTACCTGCCCATCAACCTGGGCGTCCGCTTCTGAGGCCCGCGCCATGACGCCCCGGAGGCCCCGGCGTCCCCGGCGGCCTCCCGGGGCGGGCGCACGATTCCACGCCCGCCTCCCCCCGCGGGGCTCCTCCTGAGAGGAGGGCCACGCACTACCCTGGATTGATATCTGGAGGGACGCTCGCATGAGAAGCCAAGCGCGCCATGCCGCCATTCTCGCAGGAGCCGCCGTCGTCGGGCTGGCTGTCATCGCCTTCGCACAGGGACAGCCGCCGCCTGCCATGCAGCCGCATCCCCACGGCGTCTTCGGCGCCATCCTGGACTACCTGCGCCGTCAGCCCTTCATCCTGCTGTTCCTCGTCGTGGCCGCGGGTTACGCGCTCGGTGAGGTGAAGGTGAAGGGCGTGGGCATGGGCTCCACGGCCGCGACCTTGCTGCTCGCCCTCATCGTCAGCTTCTGGGCCTTCCAGGCCTACAACATCGAGTACACCCTGCCGGAGTTCACCAGCACGGTGTTCTTCAATCTCTTCATCTTCGCCATCGGCATGAAGGTGGGGCCCCAGTTCCTCGGCGGTATCCACCGGGAGGGCAAGCACCTCATCATCCTGGCGCTGCTGGTACCGCTGCTGTCGTCGGCGCTCGTCTATGCGTCGCGCTTCTTCACGCACCTGGCGCCGGGGTTGCTGGCGGGTATCCTCTCGGGTGCGAACACGGCCACCCCGGGTTTCGGCGCGGCGCAGGCGGCGCTGGCCAGTGGCTCCGCGGCCCTGTCCGGGGAAGCCGCGCGCCAGGCACCGGGCAACCTCACCACGTCCTACGCGTTCCTCTACTGCATCAGCATGGTTGTCTTCACCGTGTTGATGTCGGTGATGCCGAAGATGTTCGGCAAGGACGCGGTGGCGGACGGCAAGGCGATGGAGAAGGAGCTGGCGGGCGAGGACTCCGCGCCGCTGCCGGGCACCGCGGACTCGTTCATCCGGGGCTACATGCCGTTGGACCTGCGGGTCTTCCGGGTGGAGAACCCGGCGCTGGAGGGGCGCACGGTGGCGGACCTGGACCATGCGCATCCGCGGGTCGCCATCGAGCGCATCTACCACAAGGGGCGCGTCTACAACCCGCCGCCGGACCTGGTGCTCAGTCGCGGTGACGAGGTGGCGATGCTCGGCCCCGTCTCGCTGCTCCTGGCGGGCGGGCCGCGCATCGGGCCGGAGGTGGACGACTCGAAGCTGCGGAACGTGAAGTTCGACACGGTGGAGTTCATCGTCCACAACAAGGACGTCATCGGAAAGACGCTGGGGGAGCTGGCGCTGCGGATGGGCCAAGGCATCTACCTCAACGCGCTCTTCCGGGCGGGTGACCAGCTTCCGGTGAGCCAGGACCAGGCGGTCAACAAGGGTGACGTGCTGCGCATCACCGGCAGCCCCAAGCGGGTGGCGGAGCTGGGCAAGGTGCTGGGGCCGCCGGTGAAGCCCAGCCTGTCCACGGACATCATCACGCTGGGCCTGGGGCTCGCCGCGGGTGCGCTGCTGGGCGCCATCACGGTCCCCATGTTCGGCATCCAGTTCAGCCTGGGCTCCGCGGTGGGGCTGCTCGTCGTCAGCATCGGGTTGAGCATCTTGCGAACGCACAACCCGGCGCTCGGCGGTCCGTTCCCGGAGTCCGCGCGTCAGCTGCTCGAGGATGTCGGGCTGAACGTCTTCATCGCCATCCTGGGGTTGAACTCGGGAGCGGGCGTGGCGCACGCCATCGCGGGCGGTCTGCTGGTGCCCACGCTCGTCATCGGCTCCATCGCGGCCTTCGTTCCTCCCATCATCGGGTGGATGGTGGGCCAGTACATCTTCAAGATGAACAGCGCCGTGTTGATGGGCGCCATCGCCGGAGCGCGCTGCAACAGCGCCGGCATGAGGGCCGCACAGGAGGCGTCGAAGAGCATCGTCCCGGCGATCGGCTATCCGGTGACGTTCGCCATCTCGAACCTGCTGCTCACCCTCATCTGCTACATGTTCGCCCTGATGGGCTGAGAGAACGCCATGAGCGCTCCCCTTCCCTCCTGGAATGACGGCGCGGCGCGCAGGGCGCTGCTGGACTTCGTCGATGCGGTGACCACGGACGGGGCGTCCAGCTTCGTTCGGCCGGAGGACCGGGTCGCGGTCTTCGACAACGACGGCACGCTCTGGTCGGAGCAGCCCATGTACGTGCAGGCCCACTTCGTCGTGGACCGGGTCCGGGAGCTGGTGCCCGCACATCCGGAGTGGCGCAAGCAGCAACCCTTCCAGGCGCTCATCGAGGGGGACGAAGAGGCGCTGCGCAAGCTCACGGAGCATGACGCCGCGTCGCTCGTCGCGGCCACCCATGCGGGGATGACCACGGGGGAGTTCTCCCGGACGGCGAAGGCGTGGCTGGCGACCGCGAAGCATCCGCGCTTCCAGCGGCCCTTCACCCACTGCATCTACCAGCCGATGCTGGAGCTGTTGGAGCTCCTGCGGACGCATGGGTTCGACCTGCACATCGTCTCGGGTGGAGGCATCGACTTCCTGCGGGCTTTCAGCGAGGAGACGTACGGCATCCCCTCATCGCATGTGATTGGGAGCAGCGGGAAGACACACTTCGACCTGCGGGACGGCCAGCCCGTACTGGTGAAGCTGCCTGGCCTCACCAGCCTCGACGATGGCGAGGGCAAGCCCATCAACATCCACCTGCACATCGGGAAGCGGCCGGTGCTGGCGTTCGGCAACTCGGACGGGGACCTCCAGATGTTGCAGTACACGGGCTCGGGAGATGGACCTCGGCTGCGGTTGCTGCTCCACCACGACGACGCGGAGCGGGAGTACGCGTATGACCGCGAGGCGAAGACGGGGCGCCTGGACCGGGCACTGGATGTCGCGGGGAAGGACGGGTGGACGGTGGTGAGCATGCGCTCGGACTGGAACCAGGTGTTTCCCCAGGGCTGACGGAGCATGTGGGTCAAGGCTCGCCCGTCCGGGAGCATGCCAGCACGCGTCCACTCGACGTCAGTGCTTCTTGTTCAGCGGGAAGAGAAACGAGAGCTGGACGCGCAGCTGCCACTCGGCCGCGCCCGGCAGGTCGGGCCGAATGGCGTTGTAGTACGCCGACACGGAGCCATTCAGGGCCTGCTTGCCCACGGTGACGACCTTGCCCGCCCCCAGGCCGAAGGGAATGGTCCACTGCTCGCCCGAGGGCGCCTCCCAGTTCGCAGTGAGGATGGGCGCGGACGTCACATACCAACCCTTCGGAAGGTTGTAGCTGATGAAGTACTGGAGCAGCAGTTGGTTGACCGTCTCCCGCTCGTCGTCACCGAACACGGAGAACACGTTGTTCGCCAGCACTCCAATGGACCAGGGAGAGGGCTGAACCAGCGCCACCACGGACGGCCCGACACTCCACTTCCCCGTGCCCAGCGCATCCGCCGTCCCCGTGGGCAGCAGGAATGCCGGGCCGATCCCCCAGATGAAGAGGCCTGGCTCCTTCGGCGCCACGAAGAACGTGGCCGACGTGTCACCCAGACCGAACGTCCCCCCACTCCCCTCCGCCAGGTCCGGTTGATAGAGAATGGGCACGATGAGGCGCGCGATGACGTTGAAGTCGTGCGTCAGCGGCAACGGCACCACCGGCTGGATGTTGAGGGTGTTGCGCACCCGGTCTCCAGGGTCCACCTCCAGGTCCAGGTTGTTCTGGAGGGGCACGCTGATGAGCGAGGCCACCGGGTTCTGCACCGCCTTGGCCAGCTCCTGCTGATCCGCATCTCCTCCTGGCGGCGAGGGAGGCTGCTGCTCCTCCGCGGACGAAAGCAGTGGGGCCGACAGCAGCAGCAGCACGGCCAACGCCCCGCCTCGACCCGCCCTCGGTGCTCGCATGTGCCCCCGCCCCGTGCCAGGAATGGCACCGAAGGGGATGTTCATCGGTGGGCGGCCCGGCAATGGAAGCCTCCCCGCGGGGCATGCGCACCGCTTTGGACCGTGCGTTGGCAACCCTCGCCGAGAAGGCGACGCGCTCAGTCGCTCAGCGCATCGATCGCGGGCGGGACATACGCACCTCGCATCGCCGACTCGGTGGGGCCGTAGATGCGCAGGAGGACATAGAAGCGCCCATCGGGGATGGGCAGCCAGTTGGCCACGCGGTGGGGCTCTGGCGCTTCGTGCTGGAGGAAGAAGGAAATCGAGCCATCGCTCGACTTCTTCAAGTCACGAGACCTGTCCCCCATCGAGTACCGCTGGATGGGATTCTCCACCAGCATGCGCGTCTCGCTGTCGTAGGCCGTGAGCGACCAGAAGAACCGCGCGGGAGGCAGCGCGTCCGCGGTGAAGCGAAGCACGTACCGGCTCCGGCTTCCGTCCAGCAGGCGGTCCTCGCCATCCAGGTGGGTGATGGGATAGACGGCCTCCTCGGCCGAGTTCGCGTAGATGTAGTTCCAGGCGACGCGCGCCCGCAGCAGGTAGTCGTCGCCGAACGCGCCCACCTTCGGGTCGGGCAGCTCCCAGCCGCGATGAAGCACGGGGCGCTGCTGGATGGCGCGGCGTGCCTCCTTCACCCCCTCCAGCATCGCGTCACGCACGGCTGGCGAGACCGCCTGTGCATTCATGCGCGCCCCGGGCCGCACCCCGAGTCGCGCGAAGCGCGCCAGCAAGGACTGCTCCGCATCCGTGAACCGGTGCCACTGCATCATGAAGTTGACGTACTCGAACGCCTTCAGCGACGCGTCCGCCTTGTCGTCGAAGTACGGAGGCCACGCCACGGCGGGCAGCTTCGGCGCCGCCTGCTTCGTGAGTTCATGGAGCGGCGTCAGCCGGAATCGCTGCTGGAGCGCGGCCGCCGTGGACAGGTCCTCGGGTCCACTGACGCCGATGCGCAGCAGCGCCGCCACGAACATCGAGGCGGACCGGATGACGAGCGCGTCGCGCAGCGAGTCGGGCAACATGCCGTCCCAGTCCGGTCCCGCGATGACGAAGCGCCGAGGGTCCGTCCCCGTGGCCCGCGTCCCGATGTACGGCAGATTATTCGTCGTGATGTCGACCAACTGGACGCAGAAGTAGCGTCCGCTCAGCTCGGGCGTGTCCAGCACCACGGGCTCGCCACGCAGGTCGAGGTTCGCTTCCGAGTAGAGTGTGTCGTTGTTCGCGGAGACGACGTCGCGGTCCTTTGGCGTGAACAGCCGAGCGAAGTGCAGGAAGCGATTGGCCGGCCGGACCTGCGGTGAGTCCGGCAGGAAGCCCAGGGCGAACAGGCGGTAGTGCTCCACCAGGGGCAGGCCGAAGACATAAGCATCGCGCGCGAGGTCCTGGATTTCCTGGGGCGTCAGTCCCGATGTTGATGACTCCAACATGATGGCACCTCTCCTGGCGTGACGAGGACAGCGCCCTCGCCCGCGCGGCTGGCTCACGTCCGGCAACCTGGGACGGAGCTGATTCGCACGCAACAGTCCAAGAGGACCGGTGGCAAGGCGCCCGCTGCGGACGACTGGTCCAGCCCCACCCGCCCCGAATCGAAAGGCTTGCTCGTCCCCTCGCCCGGCCTCGAAGGACAGGACTGTCGGCCTCATCGAATCCTTCGATTTCCCCCGCCTCGATTGTCAGACCCCCCGACGCTCAGCAACGTGTGCGGGACACGACAGCCGGAGCGCCACGCATGCCGGAGAGCCATCATCCCCACAGCGCCGCAGCCCACTCCGTCGCACGCTTCCTGCCATTCCTATCCTGGCTTCCCAAGTGGCGGCCGAGCTCGCTCAAGCGGGACGTCGCGGCGGCGCTGACCATCACCGCGCTCCAGATTCCAGAGGCCATGGCCTACGCGGAGCTCGCGGGAGTGCCACCGCAGGCGGCCTTCTACGCGGGCCCGGTGGCCCTGGTGCTCTATGCCCTGCTGGGCACGTCACGCCAGCTCGTGGTCGCCATCTCCGCCACCGTCGCCGTGCTCTCCGCGTCCACGGTGGCCGCGCTCGCGCCTTCCGGTACGCCCCGCTTCATCGCGCTCACCGCCGCGCTGGCCATGCTCGCGGGCCTCATCTCCATCCTCGCCGGCGTGCTGAAGCTCGGGCGAATCGCGCAGTTCTTCTCGGAGTCGGTCCTCACCGGCTTCGTCTTCGGTCTCGCCCTGGTCATCGCCATCAAACAGGTGCCCAAGCTGCTCGGCCTCGAAGCCGGGAGCGGCAACTTCTTCGAGCGGCTGTGGAACCTGGTGACCCACCTGGGCCAGACACACCCGCTCACGCTCGTCGTCGGCGTGGCGAGCCTCGCGGTATTGGTCCTCCTGGGCAAGCTGCTGCCGCGCCTGCCCGCGTCCCTCGTCGTGCTGGTGCTGGGCACCGTGGTCGTCGGGGTGCTCGGCCTTCAAGGGCGGGGCGTGAAGGTGGTGGGCGACATTCCCTCCGGCCTGTCGGGCCCCTCCATTCCAGACGTGGGCCTGGGAGACCTCTTGAAGCTGATGCCCGGTGCGTTCGGCATCGCGCTGGTGGCGTTCGCGGAGGCCATTGGACCCGCCCGGGTGCTCGCGTCGAAGCACCGTTATGAAGTGGACCCGAACCAGGAGCTCATCGGCCTGGGCGCGGCGAACCTGGGCGCCGGCCTCTTCCGCGGTCTGTCCGTGGGATGCAGCCTGTCCAAGTCCGCCGCCAATGACGCGGCGGGGGCGCGCACGCAGATGTCCAGCCTGCTCGCGGCCGCCATCCTCGCGCTGGTGGCGCTCTTCTTCACGCCGCTGTTCCGCACGCTGCCGGAGGCCACCCTGGCCGCCATCGTCGTGCTGGCCACCGCGGGGATGATGGACGTCAAGGAGATGCGCCGCCTCTTCAAGCTGCGCCGCACGGACTTCTTCCTCGCGGCGGGCGCGCTCCTCAGCGTACTCGTGCTCGAGGTGCTGCCAGGCCTGCTGGTCTCCGTGGGCCTCTCCGTGGCGCTCCTCGTCTGGCGCGCCAGCCAGCCCCGCGTCAGCGAGCTGGGACGCGCGCCGGGCACGCTGGACTTCGCGGACGTGCGGCGTGACCCCGCCCCGCTCACCGTGCCCGGGCTGCTGATGATTCGCCCCAACGAGGGCATCTTCTTCGCCAACGCCACGTCCCTCCGGGACGCCATCATCGGCCGGGTGGACAGCGCGACCTCGCCCGTTCACGCCGTGCTGCTGGACCTGGAAGTCACCGCGGACCTCGACGTGCCCGGCGCGGACATGCTCGCCGCGCTGAAGGAATCACTCGAGCACCGCGAAATCACGCTGATGCTCTCCCGCGTACTCGGGCCCACCCAGCGCATGCTGGACCGGACCGGCGTGACGGAGCACATCGGCGCGAAGAACATCCACCCGCAGACCTTGAACGGCGTCGTGGAGTACCTGTCACATCGGACCCACCACGCGAAGGCCGAATGGTCGCTCGTGCGAGACGGCCTCCATCGCTTGAATGCCCTGGTGGAAGAGGCCATCCCCGCAGCCGAGGAAGACGGCGACCGGCGACGGCTGGAAGCGCTGCGCCAGAAGCTGGCTCGGATTGACGACGGCTCATCGTCACGCGAGTAGTCGCCCGCCCTCCTCACGGCCGCCCCCTGGGACGCATTCCCAGACGCAACGGTGATATTCTGGACAGGTCGTACTAGCCAGAACTCATCGGACGGCCCGGCCTGTCCACCGAGGGGGCCCATGAGCAAGCGACGCCCGAGCCAGCGCAGTCAAAACGCGATGAAGCAACGAGCCGGGGCCGCCCTGCCCTCGGGTGCCGCCGCCGGAACCAACGACGTCCTGCTCACGGTGCCGGGCGTGACGCGAGACGCACCGCGCGCCCCCGCGTGGGTCACCTATCTCGAGAAGCGGCTCGCGACGGTCATCGCGCTGCTGGCGGCGGGCCTCGCGCTGACCAACCTGCCGCAGGTCCACAACATCGTGCTCCAGTTGCCGGGCATGGCGTCACTGCGGGCGGGCGGCTCCGCGCTGATGGCCGTGACGTTCTGGGCGTATGTCGTGCTGCTCGGCGCCTTCTTCTTCCTGAGCGCGATGTGGGTCTTCGTTCCGCGCGAGGGCTTTCCCCGGTGGATGGAGCACCGGAACCTCGTCAGCCGGGCGACGCTCGCGCTGTGTCGGAGGCTGGTGGCGTGGGCCCGCTTCCCCCTGGCGTTCCCCGCCCCGGAGCGCCGGACGCCGCGAGCCCTGCTGTACGGCGGCTTTGTCGTGGCGGGCCTCGCGCTGGGACTCGTGGGCTTTCTAGGGCTGCTGCCGGCGCCGTGGAAGGCGCGTGACTCGGGGCCGGGCCTCGTGGCCGCGCTCACGGTGGCGGTGGGCCTGCTCGGGCTGCTCGGCCCGAGGATCCTCGCTTGGAGGCCCTCGCTTCGCGTCCTGGCGGAGGTCGTCACGCGGGGACTGGTGATGTCGCTGGGCTCGTACTTCCTGGCGGAGCTGCTCTGGGGCTTCTTCATCCCGACGATTCCCGAGGCCAGCTTCCGGCTCTACACCATCTGGGCCATCTACCATCTGCTCTTCGTGATTCTGTGCGCGGCGCGCGCGCTCGACCTGGTGGAGAACGTGGTCCAACGCGCCGTGCTCGCCCTCGCGCTGTTGGGCTCCGGAGTCGTCGTCGTGGGGCTGCTGGACCGGCAGGAATCCCTCCAGCCCCTGCCCCTGGCCGAAGGCAAGTCCATGAGTGAGGACGCCCTCTTCACCCGGTGGGTCGACACGGCGAATCGAAGACTCGACTTGATGTGCGACGGCCCCGTCGTCTTCGTCTCCGCCGCGGGAGGCGGCTCGCGAGCGGCCATCTTCGCCATGCTCACGCTGGAGAGCCTGAGCCGGATGCAGGTGAAGGCCCCCGACGCCACCACGGAGCGCTGCCGCGCGCAGTCCCTGGCCGACCATGTCCTCTTCATCAGCAGCGTCTCCGGTGGCAGCGTCGCCAGCGCGCACTTCTCCCACCGACTGGCCGCGGGCACCCTGGGGGCGACCGTTCCCGCGGACGTTCCGCTCAAGCACGCGCCTCGCGAGGAGCTCGCCTCCCACCTGATGAACGGGGCGTGTGGCCTGAAGGCGGAGCGCCTGTGGCCGCTGAGCAGCGACACCCTGGATGACATGTTCGTGGACTTCAACGCGCCCCTGCTGCGCGGCGTGGTGATGCCGGGGGTGAGCCGTGGCGGAGGGCTCGCGTCCTTCTGGTCGGACTACCTGGGCTGGCCCGCGAGCCTCCCCGACGACGGAAGTGTCCCCCTGCTCTTCATCAACACGGCCAGCGCTCGGACCGGAGGCCGCATCGTCACGGGCAAGCCGCCCCTGCCCGGCCGGCTGGTGAGTGACGGCACCCAGCCGGAGGCCCAGGCGCGATCCACGAGCGAGTTGACGACGACGGGAGACATCGCGCTCGCCGACGCGGTCCGCGCCTCCGCGAACTTCCCCTTCGTCGTCGACCTTCCGGAGGTCGTTGACGCCCAGGAGCACCGCGAGCCGCTCATCGACGGCGGCGTCTTCGACAACACCGGGCTGGACACCTTCGTCCTGCTGCTGCGGGGGCTCACCGACCCGGAGCGCTGGAAGACGAACCCCGCCGCGCGGGCCGCCATCGACCAGCTCTTCACGCAGCTCACGGACCGCGGCGTCCTCTTCGTGGAGATCGACTCGGGCGCGAAGCCGCCGTCGCTGGACGAGCGCGAGGCCTCCGTGGATGCCATCGGCACCCCACTGTCCGCCCTCTCGCGCGCCAGCCATGCCTTCGCGCGCGACATGGCCGACTACCAGAAGGCGGAGATAGGTCGCCTCCTCGCGAGCAAGCAGGTCCCCATGATGCAGACCCGCTACAACTACGGGGACGTGCGGCTGTCGGAGGACGCGAGCAAGGCACAGCGCGAGTGCGTGGAGGAGAACCAGGACGAGGTGATGACGGCCTGGGCCCTGGGGCCCAAGGACAAGGGGCGCCTGCTGGGCCAGTTCCTCTGGCAGGAAGAGAGCGCGAGCAACCTCATCGCCAGCCACATCAAGAACCTCCGGGGCGCGGCCCAGACGCAGCGCACCGTCGCGTTCGGGGCCATCCAGGACCCCGTCGCCATCCACGCCCATCCGTTGATGGAGAAGCTGAAGGACCCGCTCGCGAGGAAGCTCGCCGCGGAGATCACCCGACAGCTCGTCGAGGACCAGGTCTCCCTGCAGCGACAAGGCACCGCTCGCCTCTACAATCCCGACGCCCCGGCCGTGCAGGTCTTCTCCCAGGTCGACGCGAGCACACCGGACCTCGCCACCAGCCTGGGGGATGGCCGCAAGGACGCGTGGGTCTACCTGGGCCAGTACCTGCCCGGATCCAACACGTGGCGCACCTGCTTCTACTGCAAGCCCTCCCAGACGGAGTGGTCCTTGTCGCCGCAGCAGTTCGTGGGCAGCACGCTGGAGAGCACCGTCCCCTCGCTCCTGAGGGACGAGCCCGCGACGGGAGAGCCGGCGGCGTACGGCAAGCCCCTGGGCGCCCTCGGCGTCGGGCAGCACGTCACCGTCAAGGAGGTCCAGGACTGGGGCAACCTGGGCTTCATCTGGGCGAAGGTGAGCATCAACCCCAAGGACTCCGCGCGGCTCAAGCGCTGAAGGGACACTTCAGGCTGGGACGCCGCCCGGGGGCACGCGCCGCGAGGACTCCGTGTCTCGCTGTCGCTTCACCCAGAACTTGTAGGGCGTCAGCGCGAGCAGGCGGATGACGATGTAGGCCCCCACCACGCCCGCGACCTCCAGGGCCCGGTAGTTCGGATAGCTCTGGATGATGATGGTCATCGCCAGCACCGGGTGCGCGAAGGCCGTGGCCAGGGCCACCGCCTTGCGGTCCTCCAGCCGGGGTCCCCCGGCCCAGTGTCCGAGCACGATGGAGATGGAGACGAGCACCACCAGCGCGAGGATGGCGAGCCACGCGATGTGGATGAGCCGGGGTCCGACGATGAAGAGCAGGACCACGGCCACGCAGAGCAACAGCACGCTGAACACCCGGCTGCACCACGGAGCCAGGGCCTTGGCCACGTTCGGAGCGTAGTACCGCACGGCGATGCCCACCGCGAGCGGCGGGAGGATCTTCACCGCCAGCAGGCGGAACACCAGCTCCGGGTTCGCCTTGAACTCGACGCCGAGCAGGCGGTCCACGCCCAGGACCCACGCGGGCACCGAGATGAGCGCGAACACGCTGAGCAGGAGCAGCAGGTTGATGGACGTAGAGGGATTCGCGCCCAGGGCCTTCGCCTGATTCACCTGCAGCGGCGCGCCTGGACAGACCGCCATCAACAGGATGGCGCTGGCCACCACCGTCGGAAGTCGGAAGACCTCCACCACCGCCAGGGCGACAAGGGGCACGACCAGCAGCACCACCAGCAGGGAGCGCACGTAGAGCGCGGGGCGCTCCAGGACGTGTCGAATCTCTCCGGGACGGCGCGCCAGTCCCTCGGTGAACATGAAGAGGGTCACGATGTTGCCCAGCACGAATGCGACCACGGACCTGAGCATGCTCGCCTCCTCTGCGGGCGGCGCGTGACTGGGCCCCCGCACAGGTATCTCCACCCCTGCCCCGTCGAGGGAGTCCCGGGCACCCGGGCACCCGGGCGCCTGCCCCGGCCCGCGACCGCTCAGCTCACGCTCTGACGGAGCTGGTGCACCACCGCGAGGAACTGGCGATCGAAAATCAGCAGGATGATGAGCGGCGCCGTCGCCGCCACGGCCACCGAGAGGAGCGAGCGCTGGTCCCACGGGAACAGCTTCATCCTCCGGGCGACCATGAAGGACGTGCCCAGGTCCGCCAGGGAGGAGAAGTCCGGTGAGCCCAGAGGGTCTGCGTCCGGCGCCCGACGGAACCACTTATCCTCGAACCGTCGCGAGTGGTGCGCGGCGACCGCCGAGAACCACGGGTCTCCCTGCCGCTTGGCGTGCACCAGTTGCCAGGAGAAGAACCCCAGGGGCGCGAACACTGCGATGCACGCGAGGACGGCGTAGAGGACCTGCGGCATGATGTATTCCAGCGGAGTCTGGGTGATGGCCGAGGCATTCGTCCGGAACGAATACGCCGCGACAGGGACCGCCACCGCGAAGACCACCGGCGCGAAGCTGCCCTGGCAGATGGAGAGGAACCCCAGCCCGCCCGACTGGTCCGGGTGGGTGGGAACCAGCCGGAGCGGGAGCCGTGAGACCCTCAAGAGGAAGACGCCCCATACGATGGCGCGCCACGCCCACCGGAACGCGAGAAAGCGCACCAGGGGCTGGCTCACGCACTGGTACCACCCTCCCGGGAGGGAAAGCCTGGGCGTGGGGTCCGACACGAAGAACCACTCCCGCGCCGGGTCCGGCGGGGACACGATCGCGAGCGCGATGACGATGCCCAGCAGCATCAGCTCGATGCTGCGAGCGTCGCGCCAGCGTGTCAGGCTCCGGGCACAGGCCTCGAACGACTCACGGCTCCGGTCCTCCACCAGGTTGGCGCGGAGGAACTGACGCGCCGCCACACAGACGCGGCCATCGATGTATGGCTCGGCCGCGACGATGACGGGCAGCGACAGCAGGAGCTCCGCATGCACCTGGAGCTCGGAGAACAGCAGGCGGGTGCTCTCCGGCCCCTGGAGCAGCGCGAGCAGCATCAGGGGCACCCACGTCACCAACGTGACGGAGACCGCGGCCCAAACGGCGTTGAACCCCGGCGGCCTGATGATGCGCAGGCCGCGCTCCAGTTCGAAGAACGGCCCACCCCTCACCAGGGAGAAGTCGGGAAGTGTGTGGGAGTCGGCCATGATGAATGGGGCCGGAGGCTCAATCCCCGGTCCTCAGTACTCCTCGAACATCCGCTGCACCTTGGTCGGGTCCTTCGTCTCCAGCAGGGCCAGCTGCAGCAGCACGCGCGACTTCGCCGGGTTCAGCTCTCCGGAGGCCACGAAGCCCTTCTGGTCGTCGTTGATTTCATTGTTGCGGAGGACGAGTCCGCTGGGCAGCCGCGTGCTGCGCACCACCACCAGGCCCCTCTTCACGTGCTTGGCCAGCGTGTCGAGCGCCGGCTGGGTCATGTTCCCATCCCCCACGCCCGCGATGACCAGCCCCTTGGCTCCATTCTTCACGGCGGAGTCGATGAGGTCCGGGCTCATGTTGGCGTGGGCGTAGAGGATGTCGACGCGGGGGAGCGTGTCCTTGCCGGTGACGGAGAACTCGGAGTCGACGGTGTGCTTCTTGTCCATCCTCTCGAACCAGTGGACGTCACCGGTGTTGACGACCCCCGCGGGGCCCCGGTTCGGGCTGCGGAAGGTCTCCACGTTGGTGGTGTTCGTCTTGGTGACGTTGCGAGCGGTGTGGATTTCGTCGTTGATGACAATCAGCACCCCGCGCCCCTTCGCCTCCGGGGACGCGGCCACCGCCACCGCGTTGTAGAGGTTGCCCGGCCCGTCCGCGCTGATGGCCGTGGCCGGACGCATGGAGCCCACGAGCACCACGGGCTTGTCGCTCTTGACGACCAGGTCCAGGAAGTACGCCGTCTCCTCCAGCGTGTCGGTGCCGTGCGTGACGACGACGGCGTCCACGTCCGGCGAAGCGAGCAGCTCGTTGGTGCGCTTCGCGAGCTTCAGCCACACCGAGTCGTTCATGTCCTGGCTGCCGATGTTCGCCACCTGCTCACCCGTCAGCTTCGCCACCTTGTCCAGGTTGGGGACGGCCTTGATGAGGTCCTCGACCTTGAAGGCTCCGGACTTGTAGCCATACCCCTGCGGATTGGCCTGCGCCCCGGCGATGGTGCCGCCGGTGGCGAGGATGCGCACGGACGCCAGTTCCTTGGGGGCCTTCCCTGGCGTCGCCTGGGCACCGCTCGAGCCCGACGTGCCCTGCGACTCGCTGGAGTTCGTCGGCGGCCGCCCCTCCTGCGCGGCGATTCCCGCGCCTGTCAGCAGCAAGCCCAGCGCGGCCAGCAGCCCTCGCACCGTGTTCTTGGAACCGTTCATGGTGGACCTCGATTGGGGGTTGGCGTCACGGAAGCTCAGGAGTCCAGGCGGGTGCCCTTCCACTCCTGGATGGCGCGGATGACGATGTCCTTGAGGCTCTGGCCAATGCGCGGATAGTCGTCGTCATCCAGGTTCGCGAGCGACACGCGCGCCGACCACTCCGGCCCCTCGAAGCCGCTGCCGTTGAGCAGCACCACGCCGTGCTGGCGCGCCAGGGCGAGCACGATGTCGAGCGGATCGTGCCGCGACTCCGCGTACTCGACGAAGGCCTGCCCCACGTGCTTGCGCGCCCACACGTCCAGGTCGAGCGTCTGGTAGTACGACGTGCGCAGCGGATCGTCGGGCAGGTCGATGTCCAGCCCCTGATACAGCGCCGCGAGCCTGTCCCGGCAGATCTTCCGACAGCGCTTCTTGTACGTGTCGTCCTTGTCCAGCAAGGCGAACAGCGAGAAGAGCGACATCTGGAGCTGCTGCGGCAGGGACAGTCCCGCGGTGTGGTTCAGCGCGACGGCACGACTGTCGGCCACCATCCGGTCGATGAACTTCAGGCGCTCCGGTTCCAGCAAGATGGAGCCATACCGCTCGTTGAGCATCTCCCGCTGGGCCTCGGGCAGCCGGGCGATCATCGCGTCGACGATGTTGTCCTCGTGGAGCGCGACGACACCCAGGCGCCACCCCGTGCAGCCGAAGTGCTTGGAGTAGGAGTAGACCAGGAGCGTGTTGTGCGGCAGCTCCGCCGCCAGGGAGCGGAAGCCCTCGACGAAGGTGCCGTACACGTCGTCGGTGAGGATCAGCAGGTCGGGCCGCTTCTTCCGGACCAGGTCCACGAGCAGGTCCATCGACTCACGCCGCATGGCCGTCGCACCGGGGTTGCCCGGATGCACGACGAAGAACGCCTTGATGCGCGGATCCTCCAGCTTGCGCAGCTCCGAATCCGGGTACTGCCACGCGTGGCGGCCTTCCTCCGTCATCGCGCTCTGGCGGATGTCCACCGTGCGCAGGCCGAACTCCTCCAGGCGCGGAATCTCCAGGTAGGGCGTGAAGATGGGCGTGCCCAGGGCAATGGTGTCGCCCTTCTGGAGCAGGCCGTTCACCATCAGCGACCGGAAGATGTACGTCATGGCCGCGGTGCCACCCTCGACGGCGAACAGGTCGAACCGCCCCGGCGGCGGACGGCTGTCACACATCTCCTTGGCCAGGTAGGCCCGCACGATGCGCTCGCAGTGGACGAGCATCCGGTCCGGCACCGGATAGTTGTCGCCGATGGCCGCGTCGGTCAGCTCCCAGACGAACTTGTCCGCATCGAAGCCCAGCGTGGAGACGCCGTAGTCGAGCGCGTCGCGCAAGAGACGGATGCCCGCGCTGTCCTCGCTCTCGTCGAGGAACTTGCGCAGCCGCGCGGCGATGCCCGGGGACTTCGGCATGCCGGCGAGCCCCACGTCCGGCTCGTTCCACGTGCGGCGGGACTCGCGCAGCGCGAACTGTCCCATCAGGAAGAACGCCTCGCGGGGCGTGGTGGCAATCCAGTTGGGGTTGCCGCGGCCCGCGTTGAGCATCACCGCCGCTCGCGTCTTCGCGGATTCATCCGCCAGCTCGATAAGCGTGTCCTTCAGCTCGAACGGACTGAGCTTGCGGAGCTCTTGCGTGTCGGGGGCATCCGCGTCCCGTGGGGCGCCCGTCTGCGTCTCGGTCGTCGTCTCCGTGCTCATATCCGTCTCGCTCCTGCGACGCCCCACCGGCTTGGGTGCTGTCGGTTCGGGTCGAACCACGTTGGCGAGAGGACTTTGTCCACGCGTGTACAGGCCGCCAATCCACGCGAGGACTCGCGCCGGGCGCTCGCAGGTCCGGGTGCTCGACCGCGGCGGCACGTCGCGAGCCCCGCCCTGGAGGGCCGGCTTGTCGTCCGGAACGGCGCCACCCAGCTTGCCCCATGGGGACCGGACACGTTCCCTCCTGGCGGGGTTCCAAGGAGCGAGGCGACGAATGAGCGGCACGGAGGTCGTTGGTGATGCCACGCCCCTGGAGGCGCGCGTCTCGCGCGCCGGCAACGAGGTCGTCACGGATGCGGCGCCCGGAGACGCACCGTTCCCGGGCATGGCGTGGATCCCCGGTGGCACGTACTGGATGGGCTCGGACCACCACTATCCGGAGGAGCGGCCCGCGCATCAGGTGACGGTGAGCGGCTTCTGGATGGACCGCCACACGGTGACGAACGCCGACTTCGCGCGCTTCGTGGAGGCAACGGGTTACCTCACCGTGGCCGAGCGTCCGCTGAATCCGGACGACTTCCCGGGCGCGGCCCCGGAGCTGCTCGTGCCCGGCTCGCTCGTGTTTCGCAAGGCGGCCCAACGCGTGGACCTGAAGGACCTGTCCCAGTGGTGGGCCTATACCCCCGGCGCCTGCTGGAAGCAGCCGGAGGGACACGGCAGCACCTGGAAGGGCCTCGAGTCGCATCCCGTGCTCCACGTCGCCTACGAGGACGCGGAGGCCTATGCCGCCTGGGTCGGAAAGGCCCTGCCCAGCGAAGCGGAGTGGGAGCGCGCGGCCCGCGCGGGCCTGGACCGCAAGGTCTACGTCTGGGGCGACGAGTTCTCCCCTGGAGGCCAGCACATGGCCAACATCTGGCAGGGAGAGTTCCCCTGGCAAAACCTGAACACCGATGGTTTCGAGGGGACCTCGCCAGTGGGGACCTTCCCACCCAACGGGTACGGCCTGTTCGACATGGCGGGCAACGTCTGGGAGTGGACCACGGACTGGTTCCAGGAGCGGCACCAGGGCAACGGGGGCAAGGCGTGCTGCATCCCCGTCAATCCACGGGGCCCTCCGTCGAGCGGCAAGAGCCTGGACCCCTGCACGCCACAGGTGAAGATTCCGCGCCGCGTCCTCAAGGGCGGAAGCCACCTGTGCGCGTCCAACTACTGCTTGCGCTACCGACCCGCCGCACGTTCTCCGCAAGCCGTGGACAGTGGAACCACACACATCGGATTCCGATGTCTCGTCCGTGTTCCAGAAAAGTGACGCATCCTCGGAAACCACGAGCCGTTGGATGGAACCGCGGCAAACACGCCAGTTTCCGCCGGTTTGGGCACCCCCTGGTCGCGAACATGAAAGCCCTGCTAGTTTGCGCTCCCACTACAGACCTGTGTTATCAGCAGGCCCTGTTTCGCTCGCCAACTGCTGAAACAGTGAATCAGCCCAGGGGTATTACGAGTGAAGAGCGACGCGACACGGACACTGTTGGTGACTCGGTCCGACCTGCGCTGCATCGTGGAGGAGCTGGGCGCGGACGCGCTGATGGACGAGCTCATCCGTGCACTGACCGAAGCGCTGCGCACGTTTGACGGCGAGCTCACGGAAGTGCGCAAGCGTGACGGTTTCCTGTTGGATCACCCGCGTCAGCCAGGCTGCCTGGAGTGGATGCCGGTGATGCAGCGGGGCAGCGCGGTGACGGTGAAGATGGTGAGCTACAGCCCGTTCAACCCCGAGGCTCACGGGCTGCCGACCATCATCGCGACCAACAGCCTCTACGACGTGCACACCGGCCATCTGATTGCATTGATGGACGGCGTCTTCGCCACGGCGCTGCGCACGGGCGCGGCCTCCGCGGTGGCCACGCGCGCGCTGGCCTCGCCGGACAGCCGCGTCATCGGCCTGGTTGGCTGCGGGGCCCAGGCTGTCACGCAGCTGCACGCCATCCGGCGCGTGTTCCCCATCAACGAGGTGCTGGCCTTCGACACGAATCCGGAGGCGCAGCAGTCACTCGCGCGCCGCACGGCGTTCCTGGGGCTGGACGTGAAGGTCGTGACGCTGGCGGAGCTGGAGGAGCGCTCGGACATCATCTGCACCGCGACCTCCGTCGCCGTGGGAGGCGGGCCGGTCATCTCCGGCAAGGCGCTCAAGCCGCACGTCCACATCAACGCCGTGGGCTCGGACCTGCCCGGCAAGACGGAGCTGCCGAAGGAGCTGCTCGAGCGCAGCCTGGTGTGCCCGGACTTCCTCGTGCAGTGCCTGGTGGAGGGCGAGTGCCAGCAGATTCGCCCCGAGCAGGTGGGCCCGGACCTCACCACCCTGGTGAAGAACCCGGACGTGTACGAGTCGTGGCGGCAGCGCTCCACCGTGTTCGACTCCACGGGCTACGCGCTGGAGGACCAGGTCGTCACCGCGCTGATGCTGCGGCACGCGGAGCGGCTGGGGCTGGGCACGTCCGTGGGCCTGGAGACGGTCGGCGGCGACGCGTTGGACCCCTACGCCCTGCTGCGCGAGCCGGACGCCGCGCCGGTGCGCGACCTCCGCCGCGCCACGGGGAGCTGAGCTTCAGACCTCCAGGACGATCTTCCCGAAGCTCGCGTTGGACTCCATGTGGCGGTGAGCCTCCGCCACGCGCGCCAGCGGGAAGGTGGAGTCGATGATGGGGCGGACCCTGCCGGCGACCAACTCCGGCAGCCACCGCGCCTGGAAGCGCCGCGTGACGGCCGCCTTGGCCTCGAGCGGCAACGGGCGCAGGGCCATGCCCTTGATTTGAAGCCGGCGCAGCACCACCTGCTTCAGGTCCACGTCTCCGCGCATCCCATCCATCAGCCCCACCAGCAGCAGGCATCCGCCCAGGCGCAGCGAAGCGAGGTTGCGCTCCAGCGCCGCGCCGCCAACGAAGTCCTCCACCAGGTCCACGCCGCGCCCGTCCGTCCACCGCGCGAGCACCGGCGCGAAGTCCTCCTGGGTGCGCACCACGCCCGCGTCGGCGCCGAGTTCGAGACACCGGCGCTTCTTCTCCTCGCTGCCCACGGTGACGAATACGCGTGCGCCCACCGCGCGCGCCACCTGGATGCAAGCGGTGCCAATCCCGCTGCCCCCCGCGTGGACGAGCACGGACTGGCCCGGGCCCAGACCGCCCAGCTCCAGCAGGGACTCATGCGCGGTGCAGTACGCCTCTGGCGTGGCCGCGGCTTCGACGAAGGACCAGCCCTCCGGCATGAGGACCGCCATGCCCTCTTCCATCAGGCACGCCTCCGCATAGCCGCCGCCGTCCACCAGCCCGAAGACCCGCTGGCCGGGCGCGAAGGAACGAACTGCCACTCCCACGGCCTCCACGACACCGGAGACCTCCACCCCGAGCAACGGACTGGTGACATCCGGAGGCAGCGCGTAGCCCCCAGCGCGCTGCGTGGTGTCCGTCCGGTTGAGGGCGGAGGCGCGCACCCTGACGAGGAGCTGGTGAGGGCCCGGAACCGGGCGAGGAAGTTCCGCCAGATGAAGCTGCTCCGGACCGCCTGGACGCCGCACCACCACCGCCGTCATCACTTCAGTAGTTCGCATCCACGTCCACGCCATGGCGCCGCAAGGGCACGAGGAAGGAGCGCTCGAAGGTCATCACGACGGTGCCGTCCGCCTTGAGGCCCTTCGTCTCCACGGTGACGACTCCCTGTTTCGCGCGAGAGCGGGACCTTCGCTTCGCCAGCACCCGGCTCTCCGCGTAGAGGGTGTCCCCCACGAAGACGGGGGCCGTCAACCGGATGCGATCCCACCCGAGGTTCGCCACGCCCTTGGCACTGGTGCTGTTGAGACTCATCCCCCCGACGATGGCCAGGGTGACGAGGCTGGAGATGAGCGGCTGCTTCCACTCCGTCTTGCTGGCGTAGACGGCGTCGATGTGGAGCGGGTGCGTGTTCAGGCTCAGCAGGGACTGCCACATGTTGTCCACGTCGGTGATGGTTCGACCCGGACGGTGCTCGAAGACATCCCCCACCTCGAAGTCCTCGTAGAAGAGGCCGTGGGTCTCCCGGTAGCGCTGCTTGCCCACCTTCTTGTGGGCAGCCACCAATTTCTTCATGAGTCTCCACTCCTGGAACCCGCCCGGAGTTGGACGGGTGCCAGAGCCTCCTCGAGCTGGACGCTGGCCAGCACGCGCCGAGCCACCGTCACCAGCGGAGGACCAATCATGCTCCCTCCGACGACGTGGATGCCGCCTTTTCCATCCCCCGCCTGCGCCAGCACGCGACGCGCGTGGGCCACCATCTGCGCGGTGGGCCGCAGCGCCGCGTGGACGACGCCCACCTGGTCCGGGTGGATGACGATCTTCCCGGTGAAGCCCAGCGCGCAGACCCGGCGCGTCTCGTCCTCCAGCTCCGCCAGGTCCTCCAGGTCGAAGAACGGCGAGTCGATGGCATTCACCCCGGCGATGGCCGCCGCCATGGCGATGCGTGAGCGCGCGTAGAGCAGCGGCTCCCAGGCCAGGGGCACCCCCAGCTGCGCGGACAGGTCCGCGGCGCCGAAGATGAGGCCCCGCAACCGGGGGGTGGCCATGGCGATGGCGTCCACCGCTTCCACGCCGCGCGCCGTTTCGATGATGGCCAGCAGCGCCAGCTCCGGGAAGCGATCCCCCAGCAGCGCCTCCACCTGGTGGAGCTCCGACGGGGACTCCACCTTCGGCAGCAGCAAGGCGTCCAGCCGGGCGTTGGAGTCCAGGAGGGCGAGCACGTCGCGAAGACCCGCCTCGGTGCGAAGGCTGTTGATGCGCAGGCACAGGGGGCCGCGGGGCCTCGACGAGGACAGATAGGAGATGGCCAGTCGACGCGCCTCGGACTTGAGGGTCTCCGGGACACCGTCCTCCAGGTCCAGCAATCCCAGGTCCGCCCCCACCTCCACCGCTTTGTCGAAGCGAATGGGGTCGATGGCGGGCGTCACCAGGAAGGACCTGCACTGCAATGGCATGGTCATGATGCGCTTGGCTCCATCGCTCAGGACTCAGGCGAGGACAGCTCCACCACGGCATCGCAGAGCCGCTGGAGGTCCTCGGGGGAGATGTTGGAGCGCAGCATGATGCGCAGCCCCGCCCGTCCCTTCGGGACGATGGGGAAGAACACCGCGGACGCGTAGAACCCCCGCTCCATCAACTTCCGCGAGCGCTCCACCGCGGCCGTCTCGGGTCCCACGTCGATGATCTTGATGGGGAAGTCCTCGCCGGCGGTTCGCGTGGGAACGCGCTCGTCGAAGTAGCGCACGTTGGCGCGCAGGGTCTGCTGACGCGCGGCCAGCTCCGGCCCGCCATGGATGCGCGCGGAGGCCAGGCTCGCGCCGATGGCTGGAATCGCCAGGCTCTGCGACCAGCCGAGCGGTCCCGCGAAGCGGCCCACGAGGTCCGCGTGCTGCCCCGGGCCGAGCATGATGGCGCCACCCGCGGTGCCAAAGCCCTTGCCCAGCGAGCCGATGATGATGGTGCGCGGGTTGACCTCCCCGCCCATCATCGCGCGCACGTAGCCCTCTCCCGCGCCGCCGTAGATGGAAAGCGAGTGGGAGTCATCGAAGTAGAGGAACAGCCCGTACTTGTCCTGGAGGGCGAACAGGTCCTTCACGATGGCCACGCCGCCCATCGAGTAGAACCCGTCCGCGACGTAGGCGACGCGCGCGTGCTTGCGGCAGAGGTCCTCGAGGAAGTCCAGGTCGTTGTGTGGCGCGGTGATGACATGCGTCTCATCGGCGCAGATGGGCTTGATGAGGTTCATCGAGAAGTGCGCGGACTTGTCGAAGACGAGGATGGGCTTCTGGCCATCCGGCAGCAGGTGCCCGGAGGCGATGAGGGGCAACAGGCCCGCGCTCGCGGAGCTGGCGGAGTTGGTGACGACCGTCTTGGCGCGCCAGAGCGCGGTCAGCTCCTCCTCCAGCGCATCCAGGTCCGCCAGCCGCACGCGCAGGCGGGAGATGGACATGGTCATCGTCCGCTCTCGCTGGAGGACTTCGATGGCGCCCTGGAGCACGTCCGGGTGCGAGTCGAGTCCCAGGTAGGAGCACGAGCAGGTGTTGAAGAACTCACGTCCATCCGGCAGCGACAGCGAGCCGTGCCCGGTGTTGTGCACGGACAAGTCCAACAACCCCGCCTCCTTGGCGGCGGTGAAGGAGGGATTGCCGTGGCCAATCATCGACTCCGTGTTGCGATAGCGATTCTTGAGTTCCATGACGGCTCACTCCTGCACTTCGAATCCGGGGACGACCGCATCGATTCCTACCGCCAGGTCCGGCGACGCCAGCACGCGCTCGAGGAGCACGACGAAGGCGTCGCGGAGACGTCGCGGAGTGTCCGGCTCGAAGAGGTCGGTGTTGAACTCCAGCAGGCCGGAGAAGCCATCCCCCCGCTCCTGCAAGGACAAGGTCAGCTCATAGATGGACGCGCCCCGGTCCGCGGGCATGGGGACCAGGGTCAGCTCCGGGAGCACCAGCGCTTCCATGGGCGTGTTCTGGAGGACGAACATCACCTGGAAGAGCGGCGCTCGATCCGGCTGTCGCTGGGGGACGAGGGCATCCACCACCTGGTCGACCGGCACCTCCTGGTGCGCGTAGGCGCCCAACGTGACATCGCGAACCCGTGACAGGAGCTGTCGGAAGCTCGGGTTACCCCGCAGGTCCACGTGCAGCGCCACGGTGTTGACGAAGAGGCCGATGAGCGACTCCAGCTCCGGGAGCGCCCGGTTGGCGATGGGCGAGCCGATGACGATTTCTTCCTGGCGCGCCCGGTGGCAGAGCAAGGTGCCGAAGAGCGACAGCAGCGCCATGAACGGCGTCACCCGCTCCTTCTGGCAGAGCAGGTTGAGGGAGTCACTGCGCGCGCGCCCGAGCGCGACGGAGATCGACGTGCCGTTGAACGTGCGCGTGGTCGGACGGGGCTTGTCGACGGGGAGGTTCAGCAGCTTCGGGGCTTTCGCCAGCGCCCCACGCCAGTAGCCCAGCCGAGCCTCCAGCTCCGCGCCGGAGAGCCAGCGACGCTGCCAGGCCGCGTAGTCCGGGTACTGGATGTGGAGCGGCGGAAGCGAGGGCGTCTCCCCGCGCGCGAAGGCCGAGTACAGGTGCACCACCTCGCGGGTGATGATGCTCTCCGACCAGCCATCTGAGAGGATGTGGTGCTTGCTGAAGATGAACAGGTGTTCGTCGTCCGCGAGGCGAATCAGCGAGCCGCGCACGAGCGGCCCCCGGGTGAGGTCGAAGGGCCGGCGAGCATCCTCCGCGATGCGCCTGAGCAGCTCCGTCTCCGCGTCCTCCCGGCCCCGGAAGTCCTCCATCGGGAGGTCGATTCGCATCGACGCGGCGACCTTCTGCACGGGCCTGCCGTCCTCCTCGGTGAAGGTGGTGCGCAGCGACGCGTGGCGATCCACCAGCCCCTGGACCGCGGCCCGGAGCGCCTCCACCTGCAGCGCGCCCTTGAACCGGTAGGCCGCGGGCTGGTTGTAGGCCGTGGACGTGGGGTTCGCCTTGAACAACCGCCACAGTCGCTCCTGCGAATAGGACAGCGGAGGGAGTGAACCGCGAGAGGCACGAACCAGCGGAGGCAGCACACTCAAGGGCTCGCGCGGCGTGGACTCGATGCGCCGGGCCAGCGCCGCGACGGAGGGCGCCTCGAACAACGTCTTGAGGTGGACCTCCGCCTTGAGCTGATTCCGGAGGCGGAACACCAACTGGGTCGCCAGCAGGGAATGGCCGCCCATGCTGAAGAAGCTGTCGGTGACGCTGACGCGCGGCAGCTTCAACACCGCCGCGAAGGCCTCCGCCAGTTGCACCTCCAGCGCGTCTCTCGGTGCCACGAAGGGCGCCGCGCCCCGCAGACTCTCCACGTCCGGCGCTGGCAGCTTGCTTCTCGCCAGCTTCCCGCTCGGCGTCAGCGGCAGCGCCTCCAGCTTCATCAGCGCAGGCGGCACCATGTGCTCCGGAAGCTTCCGCGCCAGCGCCTCGCGCAGCACCTCCGGCTCCCACTCCACGCCCTCCCCCAGCACCACGTACCCCACCAGCCTCTTGTCCCCCGGCGCGTCCTCGTGCACCCCCGCCGCCGCGTCCCTCACTCCCGCCAATTCCCTCAGCGCCGCCTCCACCTCCCCCAACTCCACCC
>NZ_JABUMU010000080.1:0-716 GCF_013336625.1 Myxococcus sp. CA033
TCACGGCCCTTCGACCTGGAGCACGGCCCCATCTTCCGCGTGCTCCTGCTGCGACTGGACGCACAGCGCCATGTCCTCGTCGGGACGGTCCATCACATCGCCTCCGACGGCTGGTCCACGGGAATCCTGCTCCGTGAGCTGGCGGAGCTCTATTCCGCGCACGCCACCCGGCAGCCGCCTCGGCTGGAAACCCTCCCCGTGCAGTACGCGGACTTCGCCGCCTGGCAGCGCTCATGGCTGCGTGACGACGCGTTGGAGCAGCAGCTCTCCTATTGGAGACAGCAGCTTTCCGGCGCGCCTCCCTTCCTGGAGCTGTCCACCGACCGGCCGCGTCCGCCAGTCCAGTCGAACCGGGGCGCCTCCTTCCCCGTGCGCCTGCCTCCCTCCGTGAACGAGCGACTCCTCGCGTTCTGCCAGCGCGAGGGCGTGACGCCTTTCATGGCGTTGCTCGCCGTCTGGCAACTCCTCCTCTCCCGCTACTCCGGGCAGGACGACCTCTCCGTCGGCTCCCCCATCGCGGGACGCACCCGAGCGGAGACAGAGGGGCTCATCGGCTTCTTCGTGAACACCCTCGTGCTGCGCACGCAGCTCCATCCGGGACTCCGCTTCCGCGAGCTGCTCGCGCAGGTGAAACGCACCACGCTCGGCGCCTACGAGCATCAGGACGTCCCCTTCGAGAAGCTCGTCGAGGAACTCAACCCTCACCGCACCCTCAG
>NZ_JABUMU010000081.1:0-716 GCF_013336625.1 Myxococcus sp. CA033
CGTCGCTTCCTCATCATCCAGCGAGGCTTCGTCGTCCTCACCCACCAGGCGCTCGCTTCGACGTGTGTCATCCGAGTGCGAACTCTCCTCCGTGCCAGCGGACTGAGTGACGCCCGTCTCCGAGATGCGTCCTGTCCTTGGCTCGCGGCGCGCGCCTCCCTCGCCAGCGGGCCTCGTGACGCCCATCGGTACAGCACGAGCCGCGGGCCGCTCCGCTCCCGAGCCCGTCCCCACCGGACGTCTCACCATCGGGCCTCGCCCCATCTCCACCGGAGGCAACGCCTTCGCCGGCTCCACCTCCACGCGCCCCGTCACCGCGTCCTGCCTTCGCCGCTCGCCACCCACGTCCTTGCCTGCCAGCAACCGGTCCACCGCATCCGCGGTGTCCTCGTGCACGCGCACCTCGTCGCGGCTCACCATCTCCACCACGATGTCGAACGTGGGCGGCGCCTTGCGCTCGCTCACCGTCTTCTGCGTGCGCCGACGCCGCGCCTCATCGTCGCTCAGCGTCACCGTGTGCACCCCGCCCACGAGGTCCGACAGCGTGGGGTTCAGCACCAGGTTCTCCAGCGTGTTGCCATGCGCCGTCGCCACCAGTTGCACGCCCCGCTCCGCGATGGTCCTCGCCGCCGACGCCTCCGCCGAGGTCCCAATCTCATCCACGATGATGGCCTCGGGCATGTGGTTCTCCACCGCCTCGATCATCACGTCGTGCT
>NZ_JABUMU010000082.1:0-620 GCF_013336625.1 Myxococcus sp. CA033
GTCGGCGAGGGCGCCATCCTGAAGCTGATGGAGGCGGTGGACAGCTACATCCCGACGCCGCAGCGCGCGACGGACAAGCCCTTCCTGATGCCGGTGGAAGACGTGTTCTCCATCGCCGGCCGTGGAACGGTGGCGACGGGCCGCGTGGAACGTGGCATCATCAAGGTTGGCGAGGAAGTTGAAGTCGTCGGTCTGCGCGATACGCAGAAGACCGTCGTCACGGGCGTGGAGATGTTCCGCAAGCTGCTGGACGAGGGCCGGGCGGGAGACAACATCGGCGCGCTGGTGCGTGGTCTGAAGCGCGAGGACATGGAGCGCGGGCAGGTGCTGGCCAAGCCGGGCAGCATCAAGCCGCACACCAAGTTCAAGGCGCAGATCTACGTGCTGTCGAAGGAAGAGGGTGGTCGCCACACCCCGTTCTTCAAGGGATACCGTCCCCAGTTCTACTTCCGCACGACGGACGTGACGGGAACGGTGAAGCTGCCTGAGAACGTGGAAATGGTGATGCCGGGCGACAACATCGCAATCGAGGTGGAGCTCATCACCCCGGTGGCGATGGACAAGGAGCTGCGCTTCGCTGTTCGCGAGGGTGGCCGCACGGTGGGCGCCGGCGTCGTGGC
>NZ_JABUMU010000083.1:0-608 GCF_013336625.1 Myxococcus sp. CA033
CGGGCCTCCTCAGCGAGCCGAGCCTCTTCCGCGCGGCGCTCTTCCTCCGCACGAGCCCGCGCCTCTTCAGCGAGTCGCTCCTCTTCAGCGAGCCGTGCCTCTTCAGCGAGCCGTGCCTCTTCGGCAAGTCGCGCCTCTTCCGCGAGTCGCTCTTCCTCCGCACGAACCCGGGCCTCTTCCGCGAGCCGTGCCTCTTCCGCGAGTCGCTCTTCCTCCGCACGGACCCGTGCCTCTTCGGCAAGTCGCGCCTCTTCCGCGAGTCGCTCTTCCTCGGCACGAACCCGGGCCTCTTCGGCGAGCCGGGCCTCTTCAGCGAGTCGCTCTTCCTCCGCACGAACCCGGGCCTCTTCAGCCAGCCGCGCCTCTTCAGCGAGTCGCTCTTCCTCCGCACGGACCCGTGCCTCTTCGGCAAGTCGCGCCTCTTCGGCGAGCCGCTCTTCCTCCGCACGGACCCGCGCCTCTTCAGCGAGCCGGGCCTCTTCCGCGAGCCGCGCCTCTTCAGCCAGCCGCGCAGCCTCCGCCCGCCGCTCTTCCTCGGCACGGACCCGCGCCTCTTCCGCCAGCCGGGCCTCCTCGGCAAGCCGCGCCACTTCGGCGAGCCGCGCCTC
>NZ_JABUMU010000084.1:0-577 GCF_013336625.1 Myxococcus sp. CA033
CTTCCTCAGCACGAACCCGAGCCTCTTCAGCGAGTCGATCTTCCTCCGCACGAACCCGTGCCTCTTCGGCAAGTCGCGCCTCTTCAGCGAGCCGGGCCTCTTCTGCGAGCCGGGCCTCTTCAGCGAGTCGCTCTTCCTCCGCACGAACCCGAGCCTCTTCAGCGAGCCGGGACTCTTCAGCCAGCCGAGCCTCTTCCGCGAGTCGTTCTTCCTCGGCACGGAGTCGCGCCTCTTCGGCGAGTCGGGTCTCTTCCGCACGAACCCGAGCCGCCTCCGCGAGTCGGGCTTCTTCAGCGAGTCGCTCTTCCTCCGCGCGGACCCGCACCTCTTCGGCGAGTCGAGCCTCTTCGGCGAGTCGAGCCTCTTCAGCGAGGCGCTCCTCTTCCGCCAGCCGAGCCTCTTCGGCGAGTCGGGCATCTTCAGCGCGGCGCTCTTCCTCAGCACGAACCCGAGCCTCTTCAGCGAGCCGAGCCTCTTCCTCGCGGCGCTCTTCCTCAGCACGAGCCCGAGCCTCTTCAGCGAGTCGCTCCTCTTAAGCGAGTCGCTCCTCTTCAGCGAGCCGAGCCTCTTCCTCGCG
>NZ_JABUMU010000085.1:0-552 GCF_013336625.1 Myxococcus sp. CA033
GCTCGCCCGGGTTCTCTCGTCGGCGTCTGCCTGGAGCGCTCGCTCGACCTCGTCGTCGCGCTGCTCGCCGTCCTCAAGTCCGGCGCCGCCTACGTTCCCCTGGACCCCGCGTATCCCCGCGAGCGCCTCGCCGGCATGCTCGACGATGCCCAGGCCCCCGTGCTCCTCACTCACGAGCACCTGAAGTCCGTCCTCCCCCAGCACGACTCTCGCGTGCTCTGCCTCGATTCACAGTGGGACGACGTCGCAGTCCACTCCCGCGACTCGCTGCCTCTCCTCGCCGGGCCCGACGCCCCCGCATACGTCATCTTCACCTCCGGCTCCACGGGCCGCCCCAAGGGCGCCATCAACGCCCACTCGGGCATCGTCAACCGCCTGCTGTGGATGCAGCAGCAGTACGGCCTGTCCCCTGACGACACCGTCCTTCAGAAGACGCCCTTCTCCTTCGATGTCTCCGTCTGGGAGTTCTTCTGGCCCCTCATGACGGGCGCTCGCCTCGTCCTCGCGAAGCCCGGCGGTCACCAGGACCCCGCCTACCTCGTTCGCCTCATC
>NZ_JABUMU010000086.1:0-515 GCF_013336625.1 Myxococcus sp. CA033
CCCCCTGTGTCAGGGAAGAAGTCGCCTCGGCTGAGATGCCGAGCTGACCACCCGAAGGGGGCGAGTGCAGGCGGTTGAAGTGCCGTACACAGACGCATTCAAGGCGCAGATGGTGAAGCGGATGGTGGGACCGAGCGCGGTGAATGCCTCGACACTGGCCCGGCAGGTGGGAGTGTCCCAACCGACGTTGTCGCAGTGGTTGCGAGCGGCGAATAGGGTAGCGGCCATGGCGCCCCCGTCCGACGAGAAGAAGTCCGCCCCGCCCGCTGGGCCGAAGAAGTGGACACCCGAGGAGAAGCTGCGCGTGCTGGCGGCGGCCCAGGCGCTCAAAGGCGAGGAGTTGGGGGCGTTGCTGCGTGGAGAGGGGCTGCATGAAGCGCAGCTGCGAGAGTGGCAGCAGGCGGCCGCGGGGGCGCTCTCAGGCACGGCGAGCGAGCCGCTGCCGGCCAAGGAGCGCAAGCGGCTGGCCGCCGCCGAGAAGCGGGTGAAGGAGCTCGAGCGGGAGCTGCACCGCA
>NZ_JABUMU010000087.1:0-486 GCF_013336625.1 Myxococcus sp. CA033
ATGAGGAGGAGCGAGGACGAGCTTGGAGCCGTGGAGGAGAGCGCCCCAGATTTCGAGGGTGGAGGCGTCGAAGGCGACGGGGGCTGCGTGGAGCCAGACGTCGGAAGCGGCGAAGGAGATGAAGGAAGAAGAGACGAGGCGGGTGACGCCTCGGTGAGGGACGCAGACACCCTTGGGCTCACCGGTGGAGCCGGAGGTGAACATGACGTAGGCGAGGTCATCCCCTGTCACGACACCCGTGAGAGGTGCAGATGGCTGGCGAGCGATGTGAGAAGCCTCCTCATCGATGACGAGGAGGACGGCGCCGAAGGCAGGCAGGTCATCGACGACGTCGGAGTGAGAGAGGACGACGCCGGCTGAGGACTCGCGGAGGACGAAGGCGAGGCGGTCGGAGGGCCAGGCCTTGTCGAGGGGGACGTAGGAGGCGCCGGCCTTGAGGATGGCGAGGAGGGAGACGATGAGGTCGGCGGAGCGGTCGAGACGGAC
>NZ_JABUMU010000088.1:0-465 GCF_013336625.1 Myxococcus sp. CA033
ATGGCCAGGGGCTTGAGCAGCCTGGCCCCAGCCTCTGCTCCGGCTGTGATTGCAACGGCGCACTGCGCGGTGGCCAGCCGACGCGTCCGCCGAGCCTGAGCGGCCACCAGGCGCACCGGCCGCTCCGCGAACGTGCGGCGGGCGCAGTCCGGGTTTCGGCAGCAGAAGCGCCGCACACGCAGCTCGAGTTGCACGACGCGCCCCGCAGCTGGCAGGTCCGCCGGGCGTCGGACGTAGCTACCATGCACTGCGGTACTGGGCGTCTGGCAGGAGGGACATCGTGCTCCCGTGCCCTCCATGCGCACCCCGAGGACGACACCCGCCGCGCTACCGTGGGCCACCCGGCCCACCCGACACCCTGGAAGTGGGTACAGCGTTTCCATTCCCTGGGTGTATTCGCCCCGCTGGCAGCTTGCCGCGTCTGCCTACTCCCCAGAGGGGAGCCACACGAAGTGCGGGAGAGCC